>CAKSWS010000011.1 GCA_934512155.1 uncultured Eubacterium sp.
GGTTTCGTTTGCTATAAAATTTTCTGCCCAAAAATCAACATCCGTCGTAACAACATATTCATCGTCAAGCAAAATATGAATCTTTTTGCCACGACCTTTTTGAGAAGTTAAAACCATCAATCTTCATCATCTTCAACGGCAATGTCAAGTTTTGCTCTTGCTGCCGCACGTGTTTGCTTAACAGGTGTTTCTTCAATGGCGGGAGTTTCATCAAGTTCTGCCTTAGGAGCAGCCTTTGCACGATATTTTTGACCTGCAGTATTTTGCAATTCGGCAAGTTTTTCCTTAATTTGCTTCTCAACTGTAGCTGCAAATTCAGGATTTTCAGCAATATAGTCTTTAACTTTTTCTCTACCTTGACCAAGTCTTTGGTCACCATATGAAAACCAAGAACCGCTCTTTTTAATAATGCCGGTTTCAACTGCAACGTCTACAATTTCACCGTCCTTACTTATACCTGTTCCATACATAATATCAAATTCTGCTTGCTTAAACGGAGGTGCGAGTTTATTTTTAACAATTTTAGCTCGTGTTCTGTTTCCGATGAATTCGGTGCTTGAAGTTTTAAGAGTTTCTACTCTTCTTACATCAATTCTCATAGAAGAATAGAATTTTAATGCACGACCGCCTGTAGTAACTTCCGGATTGCCGTACATAACACCAACTTTTTCTCGAAGTTGGTTGATAAAGATAATTAAGCAATTACTTTTATTTATTGCACCTGTAAGTTTACGAAGCGCCTGACTCATAAGACGTGCATGTAAACCAACATGAGAATCTCCCATATCGCCATCAATTTCAGAACGAGGAACAAGAGCTGCAACAGAGTCAACAACAATAATATCTACAGCACCGGAACGCACAAGCTGCTCGGTAATTTCTAATGCCTGTTCACCATAATCAGGTTGAGCAACAAGAAGAGAGTCGATATCAACGCCCAAATTACCGGCATATACAGGGTCAAGTGCATGTTCAGCATCAATAAACGCAGCTTCGCCGCCTAGCTTTTGAGCTTCGGCAATACAATGAAGTGCAAGGGTTGTTTTACCTGAAGATTCAGGTCCGTAAATTTCAACTATTCTTCCTCTTGGAAGTCCGCCTATACCGGTTGCCAGATCAAGTGTAAATGAGCCTGTAGAAATAGCCTCTACATTTAGATGACTGTTTTCACCGAGACGCATCACTGCACCTGCACCATACTGCTTTTCAATTTGTTTAAGAGCTGATTCAAGTGCGGTTTTTTTATCCGCAGAAGTAACTTTTTTATCGTTTGCCATATAACATAACTCCTCACAATAATTTACTTGACTATTATAATAAATTATTATAATAAAATCAACCAAAAGTACAAAAAATAGAACAAATTTTCTGTTTTTTAAAATAATAATAAAAAATGCTTGCATTTTGTTCTTATATGTGGTAATATCATTGCGTTGTAAATTTATAAGGAGGTGTTCGCTAATGGCAAAATGTGAATACTGCGGAAAAGAAATGACTTTCGGCATTAAGGTTTCTCACTCACACAGACGTTCAAACAGAACTTGGAAACCAAACATCAAAAAGGTAAAGGCTATTGTAAACGGCTCTCCTAAAAGAGTTTATGTATGCACAAGATGTCTTCGCTCAGGCAAGGTTGAAAGAGCTTAATTCGCAAAAAAGAACGCCATCGGTTTTCCGATGGCTTGTTTTTTTATTTGTAAAAATATTAAGGGAGGCATGCCTCCCTTTTGTTTATTTATCTTTTTTACTTTTAAAACTGATTTTACTTTCTGTGTGATTAAACAATTTTTTTATATTTTCCCTATGAGCTACAATCACTATAAGCGTAAATATTGCAGCAATAACCGTTAAAATTATACTTTTATGAAAAATAAAAACAAATACGGGATACAGCAACGCCATTACTATACTACCCAAAGAAACATATTTAGTTATCAATACTATTACAATGAATATTGCAAGCAAAATAAGAGCAATGCGCCAGTCAATGGCAAAAACCATTCCACCGGACGTTGCTACGCCCTTTCCGCCTTTAAATTTAAAAAAGCAAGGAAAGATATGACCTAATACACAAAAAAAGCCTGCAAAGGATTTAACCAACATTTTAGTGTCAACAGAATCAAAAAAAGTATCTTCCAAATCAAGCAATGCAGGAGTTCTTGACACTATAAACAACGCAATCCATATTGCTACAAACACTTTCAGCATATCGCCGACAATTGTTAAAGCAGCATAGGTTTTGCCATAATTCCTAAGCATATTTGTAGAACCGGCATTACCGCTTCCGTGAGTTCGTATATCATCTTTTTTTAAACTTCTTGAAAGTATAACGCCAAAATTCAAACTGCCCAGCAAATAAGACACAACTGCTATAAAAGCAAACGAAATATATATCATTATTTTTTACCGTCTCCCCTTTCACGGATAATAAATCTTACAGGAGTACCGTCAAGTCCAAAAACTTCTCTTATTTGATTTTCCAAATATCTTTGATAAGAAAAATGAAAAAGCTCTGAATTATTAACAAAAAATACAAATGTAGGCGGTCTTGTTGATGCCTGAGTCATATAATAAATTTTAAGACGTTTGCCTTTATCTGTAGGCGGTTGAACTCTTGCAGTTGCAACTGCAAGAACTTCATTTAACTTACCGGTTGAAATACGCATGGAATTTTGAGTGTGTACAAATGCAATCATTTCAAACAATCTGTCTATTCTTTGACCGGTTTTGGCAGAAATAAACATAATAGGAGCATAACTCATAAAAGAAAAATCATTTGCAAGTTTTTTTCTGAATTCATTCATTGTATTACCGTCTTTTTCAACAGCGTCCCATTTGTTAACTGCAATAATACAGGCTTTCCCCTGTTCCAAAGCAATGCCGGCTACTTTAGAATCTTGCTCAGTAAAACCTTCTGTGGCATCAATCATAATAACGCACACATTCGCTCTTTCTACAGCCATTCTTGCACGAATAATACTAAATTTCTCAATAGCGTCATTAATTCTGCTTTTTCTGCGTATTCCTGCGGTATCAATAATATTGAATTTACCATACATATTTTCAATATATGTATCGGTAGTATCTCTTGTAGTACCGGCAATATCCGAAACAATAGCCCTGTTTTCACCGCTGATTTTATTTACAAGAGAAGATTTACCAACATTTGGTTTACCTATAACGGCAACATTTATAATTTCTTCATCTTCCTCTTCTTCTTCCTGTTCAGGAAAATACTTAATAACCTCATCAAGCAAATCGCCTGTTCCGTGTCCGTGAACAGACGAAACAGCAATAGGGTCGCCAATACCCAAATTATAAAACTCGTAAAAATCGGGGCTGATTTCACCCACGCTGTCGCATTTATTAACGCATAAAATTACAGGTTTTCCGCTTTTTTGAAGCATTGAAGCAACCTCATGGTCAGTTGCAACAACACCGCATGTTAAATCGGTTACTAAAATAATTACGTCTGCGGTTTCAATAGCAATTTCAGCCTGGGCACGCATTTGACTTAAAATAACATCATCGGAATAAGGCTCTATACCGCCTGTGTCTACAAGTAAAAAATTATGATTAAGCCATTCACAATCACCGTAAATTCTGTCTCTTGTAACACCCGGCGTATCATCTACAATAGATAATCTTGAACCGATTAATTTATTAAACAATGTGGATTTACCTACGTTAGGTCTGCCGACGATTGCAACAACCGGTTTACTCATAAACAACACAACCTTTCTTTAAACTTTTAATGAAGCCATAACAACAAGAAAGACGGACAAATAGTTTGCCCGTCCGAAAATTCTTGTAAACTCTTACGCTTCTTCTTTAGCAATAACTTCCTTGCCGTTATAGTATCCGCAGTTTGCACATACCTTATGTGGTACTGTATAACCTGAACAATTCGGACACTTAACAAGTGTTGGAGCATCTAATTTCCAAACGCTTGAACGTCTTTTATTCTTTCTTGCTGTTGAAGTTCTTCTTGCTGGTACTGCCATTTTTATAGCCTCCTTTATTCAATAAACTGAATTATTTACTCTTCATCAAGTAACTGAAGCAATGCTGCCATTCTGGGATCGACATCTTTTTTACAATCACAATCTCCAAAATTTAAATTTTTACCGCACTTTGCACACAAACCTTTACAGTCTTCTTTACAAAGCATTTTACTTGGTAAAAACAGTTGCACTTCTTCATTAATGAGTTCCTCTAAATTAAGAACGCCGCTTTCAACAACAATGTAATCATCATAATCAACATCATTTGCTAAATCAGGTACAAGAACTTTATTTAAATTAAAACTCATATTTTTTTCAAAATCTTCTGCACAGCGATCACAAATCCCATCAAAAGCAAAGGAGATTTTAATATCAAGATAAACAACCTGTGCTTTTTCATAAACACTGCCTTTTAAGGTTACACCGTGTTTAATCGGATTATAATTGCTGTAAACAAAATCATCAAGATTCAAGGTGTAATCAACAGAAATAACCTCATCGCTTCCGTTAAAAAGGTTTGTAAGGTCAATTTTCATAACTTCACCTCATCTCGCACTTTAGGTATTATATATATAAATAAAAGTTTTGTCAATAGAAAATTAAGAAAAAAGGCGTGGAAAACCACGCCTAAATTAATTTACAGGTTAGATTTCTTCGCAATAATCAAAAATTTCAACAGGTAAATCTTCCTTGTCGCAACTGATTGTGAAAACAAAATCAACATCTGTTGCAGCAGAAAGTTCAGAAAGCATTTCAAAAAATTGAGGAAGTTTTCCGTATTCTCTGCCAACAATTTTAAATGTTGCGTCAACAAGCACATCTGTTACATCATAATTTCCTGCGCATATACCTGCAAGAAATCCGTAAAATGCTTTACAACCGCTTACACGATAAGTATCTGTTTCAAGAAGTCTTGCTTTTGAAGAAATATCGTAAGTAAGTTTTGGTTCTTTTTCAACACAAACAACATTGCCATCTGAATTTTCAACGCAAGCATTAACCATATCAATAAGCTTTTTAGTTTTGCCTGCACCTTTATTACCTATAATAAGTTTAATCATTTATGATTCCCTCCGAAGGTTTATTTCAATTATATATTAGCATATACCAAGTTCTTTTTCAAGTTTTTCTTTTTCATTTTCATAACCCGGTTTGCCAAGTAATGCAAACATGTTTTTCTTATAGCTTTCAACACCCGGTTGATTAAATGGATTTACACCCAAAATATAGCCGGAAACAGCACATGTTTTTTCAAAGAAATAAATCATGTATCCAAGGGTATCGGCAGTAATTCCATCTGCCTCTAAAACAAGGTTTGCTACTCCGCCTTCTGTATGAGCAAGAAGCGTACCCTGTCTTGCCTTTTCATTTACATAACTTAAAGTTTTACCTGCAAGGAAATTAAGTCCGTCAATATTGCCATCTTGCTCGGTAACAGTAAAGTCATCAAGAGGTTTATTAAACTTAATGCAAGTTTCAAACATTAATGAAGAACCGCTTTCCTGAATATATTGACCCACAGAGTGAAGGTCTGTTGAGAAAATACAAGAAACAGGATATAATCCTTTACCGTCTTTACCTTCACTTTCGGCAAATAACTGTTTAAGCCATTCGTTAAACATTGTCATACAAGGTTCGTAAGAAATAAAGCATTCAAGCTTTTTACCTTGATTATAAAAGCAGTTACGAATAGCTGCATATTTCAAACAATCATTTTCGTTAATATCTTCACTATTAAGACTGTCTTGAGCAATCTTTGCACCTGCCATTAATGCATCGATATCAATGCCTGCAACTGCAATAGGTAAAAGACCAACTGCTGTTAAAACAGAATATCTACCGCCAACATCATCCGGAACGACAAATGTTTCGTATCCCTCTTCAGTAGCAAGGTCTTTAAGAGTGCCCTTTGCCTTATCGGTTGTTGCAAAAATTCTTTTAGCAGCTTCTTCTTTTGAATATTTGTTGTTAATTAAATCTCTAAATACTCTGAAAGCAATAGCAGGTTCTGTAGTAGTGCCGCTCTTTGAAATAACATTAACACAAATATCTTTATCCTTACAAATTTCCAAAAGTTCTGTAAGCATTGAGGGGCTGATTGTATTGCCTATAAAGTAAATTTGAGGAGAATCTTTTGCAAGCGCATTGTAATTAGGCGATTTTAATGCTTCAATAACTGCTCTTGCACCCAAATATGAACCGCCAATACCGATCACAATAAGTATATCGGCATTTTTCTTGATATATTCTGCCGCATTTTTAATGCGTGAAAATTCTTCTTTATCATAATCTGTAGGCAAAGTTACCCAACCCAAAAAATCATTTCCGGCGCCTGTTTTAGAATGAAGAGTGTTCATTGCCTCAACAGCTTTTGGCGCCATTTTAATAATATCTTCATCAGACAAAAATTTTGATGCATATTTGTTTTCAAGTTTAAATTTTTGCATAAAAATCCTTCTTTCTTTTTTCATCCGATATATAATACAACAAAACAACCATTATATCAACCATTTTTAATTAAATATTGATTAAAAGTTTTTTAAGTATAAACTGAAATGTTATTGTGTCAATATTTTTATCACTTGTTAAATATATCTCTCCTATAACTTTTTCCCCTGCGTACACAATTATTTTTCCCAGTCTGCTACCTTTTTTCACAGGTGCGTCAACTTCATCGGTAATTTCATACTTATATGAAATATTTCCTTCACCTTTTTCCACTAATATTTTTTCATTATTTGTATAAACAGGAGTAACAGACTTTAATGTGCCTTTTTTAATTTTAACATCTGTAATTTGAGTCAAGTCAATTTCAGGAGTTATTAAGGTATACTTGGCAAAACCAAAATCAAGTAAATCGGAAGCAAGCTTAAATCTTTCTTCACTTGTTTCACAACCTAAAACTACTGCCACTAAATTCAACCCGTCTCTTGATGCTGTAGCAGAAAGACAAAATCCCGCCTTTGATGTGGTTCCGGTTTTTAAACCTGTAATTCCCGTGTATTTATTAACTAATTTATTAGTGTTATTCAATTCGGTTTCACCGTTACGTAACGAATCAAGCCAAACAGTTGAGTAATCGGTAATAATTGAATGTTTCATTACCTCAGATGAAATAACTGCCAAATCATATGCACAGGAATAGTGATTCTTAACAGTATCATCAAGACCGGTACAGTTTTCAAAATTGCTGTTTTCAAGATTCAACTCTTTTGCTCTTTCATTCATCATTTGCACAAAACCGTTTAATGAACCGGCAATATGAACGCCTAACGCTACACAAGCATCGTTTGCAGATGCAATAACAACTGCTTTTAAAAGCTCATTAACCGTCATCTTTTCGCCGACTTCCAACCAAATTTGCGAACCTCCCATTTTAACCGCATCTTCAGTTACGGTAACTTCATCATTCAATGAAATCTTTCCACTGTCTATAGCTTCAAGTATTAACAAAATACTCATAACTTTAGTAACAGATGCAGGAGATACGTGGTCATAAGCATTTTTTTCATATATTATTTCACCTGTATCAATACACATTAAGATGGCGGATTTAGCACTGTTTTCAACAGTAAAATCACTTTCAGCAGCAGGTGTTCTCATAGGAGACAACAAGCATAAAGATAATGACATAATAAAAATTATCGCTTTTTTCATAAATATCACCATAATATACTATTCTTTTTCTATTGTAATAATTCCCTGTATTTGATATAATTATTAAATCAAAATACGGAGATAGACTAATGAAAGCAGCAATTTATACACTTGGATGTAAAGTTAATCAAACGGAAAGCGAATATATGGCGGAACTTTTGTCAAAAGGCGGCTTTGACATTGTTCAGCCAAATGAAGAAGCAGATTTTTATATAATCAACTCATGCACGGTTACTGCCACAGCAGACCAAAAGACAAGACAAAATGTAAGAAAATTTAAAAGAAACCATCCCAATTCAGTAGTTATTTTAACAGGATGTATGCCTCAAGCATTCCCCGAAGAAGCTAAAGATCTTGAAGAGGCAGACATTGTTTTCGGAAATAAAAACGATGGAGACATTCTTGATTTTATTAACGAATACAGCGTTAACAAAAACAGATTGATAAAAATAAATAGACACGAAAACAATGATAAATTTAAAGAATGCTCAATCTCAAAATTTTCAGAAAGAGTAAGAGCGTTTGTAAAAATTGAAGACGGATGTGATAGATTTTGTTCATATTGCATTATCCCGATGAGCAGAGGAAGAGTTCGTTCAAAATCACTAGAGGATTTAAGAAGCGAAACAAATAAATTGGCTGAAAACGGTATTAAAGAAATCGTTCTTGTAGGCATTAATCTTTCGGCATATGGTAAAAATGAAAATTTCAACATTGTTGACGCTGTAAAAATTTGTGCAGAAAACGAAA
This sequence comes from uncultured Eubacterium sp., assembly GCA_934512155.1. Taxonomy (GTDB): domain Bacteria; phylum Bacillota; class Clostridia; order Oscillospirales; family Acutalibacteraceae; genus Eubacterium_R. The sequence goes on from CAKSWS010000011.1 coordinate 8,412, forward strand.
ACATTTTAAGAGTGCGTTTAGGCAGTTTGGAACCTGACCATATAACCGACGAAATTATTGAAAGTTTATCAAAAATAAACAAATTTTGCCCGCAGTTTCACATTTCGCTTCAAAGCGGTTGCGATAAAACATTAAAGAATATGAACAGGCATTATGATTCCTCCGAATATTTTGATTTATGTAGTAAATTAAGAGAAAATTTTGATAATGCTTCTATCACAACAGATGTTATGGTTGGCTTTAACGAAGAAAGTGAAACTGATTTTTATGACAGTTTAGAATTTGTTAAAAAAGTTGGATTTGAAAAAGTACACGTGTTCCCATACTCGCAGCGTGAAGGAACAAACGCTTCAAAAAAAGGAGATTCCGTTTCTAAAGCAGATAAAGAAAAAAGAGCAAAAATTATGATAGATGAAACAGAAAAAATTAGATACAACTACCTTAACTCTCTTTTAGGCTCCGTTCAAACGGTTTTAGCGGAAAACGAAATTGAAAACGGAATTATTCAAGGCTACACAAAAAATTACACCCCCATCAGATTTGAATCAAACAGAGATGTAATCGGTAAAGAAGTAAATGTTAGAATTATCGGCACTGAAGATGACTGTTGTGTTGCTAAATTACAGTTTTAATATTTTCAACTTCATTAATAACACTTTGATTTTCAGCATCTAATAAATAACTTAGTGAAAAAATATAAAATCCGCTCACTTCGGGTAATTGATATAGAAATGTTATTTGACGTGAAATAACATCATTATTTTCTATAAATTCATTGTTAGCATAGTCTTTGTCATTAGAGGCAAACTCATCCTCACTTCCTGCTTTATAGAGAGGCAAGCCAATATATAAATTGCATTTTTTTGTTAACTCAACCCATTCTTTAACTGTTCTTGTGAAGGGTTGTACTTGATTGTGAAATCCAAAATAGACCTGAGGGCATATGTAATCAACATATCCGTCTTCCGTTATCCAAGTTTCCACATCAGCATAAAGTTTGTTATAATTTGTAGAAATATTTGATTGAGGACTTATGCCGAAAATTACATTTGAATTAATATTTTTAATGGCAGAATAAACAGATTTTACCATATCGGAAACACATTTTCGTCTGAACTCCTCTCTTGAATCGGTATTTCCTTTATCCAAATATTCGTTATATTCTTTTTCATCTATTTCATCATCTGTTGTAGGATAAAAATAATCGTCAAAATGAATTCCGTCAACATCATAATTTGAAACAATTTCGCAAACGCCGTCAACAATTAATTTAGTTACAGATTCACTTGCAGGATTAAAATAAATTTTGTCATCTATGTAAACATTTGATTTCGTTTCTTCATTTTCCAACCATTTTACTGCAATATTATCTGCAGACAAATTTTCAATATTATTATTTTGACTTACACGATATGGATTTACCCATGCTTCAATTCTTAAACCTTGCTTATGAGCAGCATTAACTAAAATTTCAAGAGGATCATAAATCATTTCAGAGCCCTGTGTTCCAAAGCAATATTCCGAAAGCGGAAATAATTTCGACTTATAAAAAGCGTCTGCACACGGTCTTACCTGAACAGTAACAGTATTTAGTCCTAAACTTTTAATTTTTTTGAAAACTTCTTTAATCGACTTTTCAAAATCTACCGAATTATCATTTTCAGCTGTATATTTTTGGAGCTCATAATAAGAAATCCAGCACGCCTTAACATACGGAACATCATTTGAATTAATATCCGTATTTTTTATATTGTCGGTATTAGGCATTGAACAACCCGTTAATAAAAGCATTAATGAAACAATTAATATTAAAAATTTTTTCATACTTGACACTTTCCTCTAAATAAGTAAAATATAATTGGTGATTATTATGGAATACAGATTAGGTACAAGTTTAAAAATCAAAGACAAAGGCGAAACCGAAACACTTGAATGTCCAAATTGTAAAAATAAAGTTAAATTCGGAGTTTTTACAAATATGGACAACCGTTTAATTCCTGAATTTCCGCTGTTTGAATCTACGTCAATTTATTTTCTTGTTTGTCCTAAATGTGCATCAATATATACTGTTGATGAAACAAAAGGTGATAATTTTAAAAAAGGCGAAAAATTATCCATCGGAAACTTTGATTTAAAAAAACTAAAAGCTTTTAAATAAAATACAATTCTAATAAACAAGAGGAGCAAATGCCCCTCTTGTTTTTTTATAAAATAATGCAAATTAATCCGCTACAGCCTTCATTAATAACTCGCTCAATAGTTTCCCTAAATTTACATCTTGCATCTTCAGGCATTCTTTCAAGTTTTCCCCTTAATCCTTCGTTAACTAACTCGTGAAGAGATTTTCCAAAAATATCAGTATCCCACAAATCAGCAGGATGTTCCTCAAACTCCTTAAGTAAATACATGACAAGTTCTTGAGATTGACTCTCACTGCCTACTATCGGTGCAACTTCTGTAAATGTGTTACATTTAATCATATGAATTGAAGGTGCCTGTGCCTTTAATTTAACACCATATCTGCCACCCTGCTTCATTATTTCAGGTTCTTCTAAAGTTAATTCGTTTATATCCGGCATAACTATTCCGTATCCGGTTCTTTCAACATCCAAAAGAGCCGAATTAAATCTTTTGTACTTTTTTTCAACTTCTGTTAATGAAATAATTTCATTCATTAACTCTTTTTCATTTGAAATAGTAATACCGCATTTTTTAGATAAAACAGTATAAAAATATTTATTATCAACATTTGCTTTTATCGAAACAGAGCCGTTTGATAAATCTAAATCAGCTATATTTGCGTCATCAATATCTTTATATTGAGAAATAGAAGCAGCAAACTTTTTTATGCTTCTTATATTTGTAATCAATTCGGAATTTTCTTTAATATATTGAAAAATTCCTTTTTTAAATTCATCGTCATTATCTAAACTTTTTATCCAAGCAGGCAAATTAATTTCAACTGATGAAACAGGAAATTCAAACAAAACTTTTTCCAATATTGAATTTATTTCATCTTCATCAATTTCAAGGCAATTAACCGGTATAACGGGAACATCATATTTTTCGGTCAATTCGGAACATAAATTAATAACTTCGCTGCTTTTAGGTTCAACACAATTCATAACAACAATAAAGGGCTTATTAATTTCTTTAAGTTCCTTAATCACTCTTTCTTCTGCTTCTTCATATTCTTCACGTGGAATAGAGCTTATTGAGCCATCGGTAGTTATTACAAGACCTATTGTTGAGTGTTCGGTAATAACCTTTTCCGTTCCGATTTCTGCAGCCATATTAAACGGAATTTCTTCATCAAACCAAGGTGTATGTACCATTCTCGGCTGCTCATCTTCAATATATCCCACTGAACTTGGAACAATATAACCCACGCAATCAATTAATCTTACTCTAAAATGCAAATTATCCTGCATTGAAAGCTCAACGGCTTCTTCCGGTATAAATTTAGGTTCTGTGGTCATTATCGTCTTACCAGCAGCACTCTGCGGCAGTTCATCTTTTGCGCGTTCTTTGGAATATTCATCGTCAATACGCGGGATTACGAGTGTGTCCATAAATTTCTTTATAAATGTAGACTTACCTGTTCTTACAGGGCCTACAACACCTATGTAAATATCGCCTTTAGTACGTGTAGAAATATCATTGTAAATGCTCATACTATCCCTCCTTAAACACCCGGAATAAGCAAAACTCTTGAATTGCCGATTATTACATCTTCATTAATGTTATTTTCTTTTTTTATTAAGTCAGAGGAACTTCTGAATTTTTTAGCAATATCCCATAAATTTTCACCGGGTTTCGCAAAATAAACAATAAGAGTGGGAGTATCTTTTTCAAAATTTCCTTTATTATCAACAGAGGTTAACACTTTAATATCTGTTTGTTTATAATTGACTGCCGAATATTCTAAACTGTACCTAATGCTTATACTTGTTGGTGATTTAATTACATAATCAAAGCTTTTAATAAAGCAAGAAATATTTTTAAAATCACCTAAAGTTATTTCTTTTTTTTGAGATATAAAAACAATTTTTGAACTTTCATCAATAATATAAGCACTTAAAATTAACTCGTTTTCTTTATCTATTATTAAATTTAAATCTAATATTTCAACAATATTTACATTGTCAAATTCAAACAAAGTATTGTCAGAAAAAGTATCATTAACAAATGTACCGTCTGTATTAAGCTGAATTTTATCGAAAGTATTTTCAGTTAAAAATAAGGGTGAATAACTGTCAAAAGAAAATACAGATTCCACACTTCTGTAAACCGATGTATGAATATAAAGTTCTCCGGCAACATCAATTACTCTCAACTCATTATTAACGTCTGTTTTTGGCTTTACATATACATAAGATAATTTAGAATTAATTAATGGTATATCTCCGTCATCAATACCGTTAATATCAATAATTTTACTTAAATTTAAATTTTTTTCACAACGTTTAATTTCTTCTGTTTCTGTATCAGTGGTATAAAGAAATGAAAAATCAACAATAAATTTAATAAGCATTTTATCTTTAATAATTTTAATATCATCAATACTGACGGAATAAAAAGTATTAATTATTTTTTTGACAACCGAACTGTCTGATGGAATAACAACATCTTCCTCAAATTCCGCTTTTGCAAAATTAAAACCAACAAAAGAAAAATAGTTAATCGCATCTTTTTTTACCATCAGGTTTTTCCCTGAATCAAACATTTCAATTTGTTTAACGCAAATTCCGTTAATATTTAATGTAAAACAACAATGCACATCGATTCTGCGTTGATTAACAATTCTGTAATTGTTATATTTATCAGTCAAAATAACATCGCAATTAACATCATCACAATCACAATCTATTTGTATAACTTTTTTAAAATCTTCATCAAAATCTGCAGTTGTTATGCAAGACGTTGCTTCACTTACATATGTAATACAAATTTTAGTTTGACCGTATACAGTTAAAGTACCCTTATCAAAATCAGTATTTGTTACATTATTTAATACATTACACCTTATAATTTTTAGAATATCATCTTGATAAGACATTAAACTTTCCTGAAAATCAATATCAACATCAACACATTTGGAAAACACACTGTTTTTTTCTTTTATTTGCGTTATACTGTTCATAAACTTGCTCCTTTAAATATTCTTCTTGTTATATATATGAACAAAAAAACAAGCATATAACAAATAAATTTCCATAAAAATAAAATCGGCACAAGTAAAATAACTTGTGTCGATTTTAATATGTTCAATTATTTATTTTCTTAATTTTAAAAACCGCCCTCAATAAAGGTGTAATAAATTTAGGTGGTTCAACAATAACAACTTTCAAAAAATCACCCCGCTATTTTTTACAACAAATAATACCAAGTATGATTACTACAATAGCAAGTATTCGTGTTATCCAAGCAGTCGGCAGGCAAATTGCAACTACACAACCCACTCCAAATGCAATCCACAAATAATCTCTTCTGCACATTTTCATAGTAAACACCTTCTTACTTGTTGTATTTACTATATGCTATGCAATAAAAATTCAATCGTTACTTTGAACTAACATTAAAATACCGTTTTTTATACTGATTTCAACAGGTAAATCACGAAACTCATTACTTTGAGTATATTGAACATACGGGTCTATATCCCTGTTTGTAAGCTCATATAAAGCGTTTTTTATTGTTAGGCCTTCAGCTTTACATCCATAGGCAAAAACGGAAAAATACTTGAAATTTCCGGGTGTTATAACTATTTTTGTTTTAACAAGAGAAATTTTATTATGCCGATCAATAATATGTGCTTCAACATTATTATCAACGCAATATTTTAAACATAATGTGTTTGAATATGTATGGTCAAACCTATTGCCGACAGCGTTAAATATTTCTATCTGTTTAAAACCTTTCGATACTGCATATTTAATGGTTGAAAAAGTATCCGTATCATCTTTCATAACAGGCAACTTTATGAATTCAATATCCGTATCAGGCGTTCTTGAAGAATCAAAATCACCTATAATTATATCAGGAACAATTCCCGCCTCTTTACAATATACATAGCCCGAATCTGCCGCAATAATAAAAGAATTTTTATCTACAGCATTTTTAAGATAATCAACATCCGCATTCGGTGCACCGGCAACAATACTGCATTTTATTTTTTTAATTTCCATTCTTTAATATCCTTAACATTATTGTACATTTGTATATAACTGTTATGCCTGCTTTCTGATATTAATCCGTTGCTTACAGCTTCGCATATTGCACAGCCTTTTTCATTAATATGAGCACAGGTAGAAAATTTACATTCACCAAAATACGGTCTGAATTCTCTAAAGCAATCAAACAAATCTTCTTTCATAATAGTTTCGCATTTTTCAAAATCTATTGAAGAAAATCCCGGAGTATCAGCAACGTAACCGCCGCATATTTTAAACAGCTCGGTATGTCGTGTCGTATGTCTTCCCCTGCCAAGTTTTTTGCTTGTTTCACCGATTGCAAGTGATAAATTATTATCTAATGAATTAAGTAAAGAAGATTTGCCAACGCCTGTATTTCCCGTAAAAGCAGAAACTTTATCTTTTAGAAGTAATTTAACATCTTCACTACCGGTACCTTTTGTATTATCACAACAAATAACATTGAAACCGGCTTTATCATAAATTGAAACAAATTCTTTAAAAACATCACTTAAATCTGTTTTTGTAAACACAATAATCGGTTCAATATTATTATGCTCGGCAATTGAGATAAGTTTATCAATATTAAGCGTATTAATTTGTGGCTGAACGGTTGATGAAACAATAAATAATTGATCCAAATTAGCAACCGGCGGTCTTATCAAACTATTTTTTCTCGGTAAAATTTCTTCTATTCTGTTTTCAGAGTTTTCATTAACGCTTATTAGTACATTATCGCCTGCTAATGGCGAAATGTTATTTTTTCTAAATATCCCTTTAGCCTTGCATTCGTATATAATATCGGCGGTTTCTACATAATAGAAACCGCCGATACCTTTAATTATTTTGCCTTTAACCATATATTAATTATTCCTCGTTAGAGTCAGAGTAACTTGAAAAATCAACAGTTTTGCTCTTATTTTGATTAATATTAATTTTAAAGTCTTGAGAAGCGCCTAAAGTTGATAAAGAAACATTCATTTTAACTTCATTACCGCTTTCAAGTGGTACTGCAATTTTAACTTGTGTACCGTCTAATTTAACCTTTTTTGTGGTATACTGCTTGTTGTCAACAGTTACAACAATAGTATCATCGGGATGTTTGTTACCGTCCTTACAATTAGGTAAAATCACAGTAACATCCACAGTAAATTGGTCAGTAACAGGCTCTGTTGTTGTTACACCTGTTGAAATAATAAGTTTAATATTTTCATTTTCGCTTGCTTTTGAGCCTGCACGTGGGCTTTGAGATAAAACAATGCCCTTTTGAACCATATCGTCCTTCGTTTCAACAGTTACATTTGAAAAACCGGCTTTTTTCAAGAATTCTTTAGCATCCGACTGAGAAAGACCGGATACATCGGGAACTACATAAGTATTTAATGTTGTTGTTGAAGGACCTGAAGAAATATAGATAATAATTTCTTTATTTGATGAAACAACACTGCCTGCCTTAGGGTCTGTATAAACAACCGAACCGGGTTCAACGGTTTCACTTGAAATTTCTTTTGTTTTATAAACGTTCAAATTACTGTTAGTAAGCAATTTTTCAGCTTTTTCAAGAGTCAAATTATAACAGTTTGGAACACTGATATTTTCATCAGAAGATGAAACGAAAAGTGTAACTTTAGAACCTGCAATAACCTTTTCGCCTGCAGAAGGACTTTGACTTATAACATATCCCGGCTCAACCTCATCTGATTGTTGATATTCGGCAACAAATTCAAATTTATAATTATCATTAGAAACCAAATCATCATATTTTTTTCCTGCAAAATTTTCAAGAACAACTGTATCTGTATTAAGGCCTTGAGTAACAAAATGAACAAGACCCACAATAGCGCCTATTAAAACAATAACACCTATAACAACCGCAACAATAATTTTTTTCTTACGATTGGGATCTACATAATATTCTTCTTCATATTCGTCTGTATTCTGGTCTGACAAATCCAAATTTTCACCGGCAGACACATCATTAACAGATGTTTCTGAAATAACGTATTTCGTTGGTTCTTTATCAACAAAATATGTATAATCAAACGTTGCCTGAGGATTACGAATAACTTCTTCCAAATCAAGCAACATTTCAGTTGCTGTTTGATACCTGTCTCTTGGATTTTTTTGCATTGCATGAATACAAATTTGTTCAATTCCAAGAGGAATATCAGGATTAATTTCAGTTAAACGCTTTGGTTCTTTTTGAAGCTGCATTAATGCAACTGAAACTGCACTGTCTGCTTCAAAAGGTACTTTACCTGCAAGCATTTCATAAAAAACAACACCTAAAGAGTAAATGTCGGCCCTTTCATCTGTAAATTCACCCTTTGCTTGTTCAGGTGAAATATAATGAACAGAGCCTATCGCATTTTCAGTTAACGTTCTTGTTTCTGTTCTTGAAAAACGTGCAATACCAAAATCAGTAACCTTAATATTTCCTGTAGGCAATAAAATAATATTTTGAGGTTTAATATCTCTGTGAACAATACCTTTATCATGAGCATGTTGCAACGCTTTTAATATTTGCGTTGTAAAAAACACAGCATCGTTCCAAGTTATAATTTTTTGTTTTTGAATATATTCTTTCAAAGTAATGCCGTCAACATATTCCATTACAATATATTGAAGTTTTTCACCAAAACTAACATCATAAACCTTTACAATATTAGGATGCGAAAGAACAGCAATGGCTTTAGATTCGTTTTTGAAACGCCTTACAAATTCAGCATCACCGGCAAATTCGTCTTTTAAAATTTTAACGGCTACAATTCTGTCATCAACATTGTCATAAGCCTTATAGACTACTGACATGCCGCCTACACCGATTATTTCTTGTATTTCATATCTTCCGTCAAGTCTTTTTCCTACGTAATTTTCCATACTAAGCCACCTTTATTTTGCAATGGCAACAACTGTAACATTATCGCCGCCGCCGTTGTTATTTGCCTTTTTAACAAGTCTGTCAGCAAAAGCATAATATCTTCCGTCGCTTACTTCATCGATTAATTCATCATCGGAAACATAATTTGTTAATCCATCTGTACATAAAATAAGAAATTCATTGTCATTAAGCTCTACTTCATCAAAGTCAATATCAACGTTTTTATCAACACCTATTGCCCTTGTTATTAAATTTTTGTTAGGATGATTAACAGCTTCTTCTTTAGTGATTTTGCCTTTATTAATCAAATCCTGAACAACACTATGGTCGGTTGTAACTTGATTTAATTCTTTTCCGTTAAAGATGTATGCTCGACTATCACCGGCATGTGCTATAAAAGCATAACCGTCGCGAACAACAGCACAAACAACAGTTGTTCCCATACCGTGAAGTTCCGGTTTTGCGTCTGCCATATCGTACACTTCAATATTTGCGGCGACAAGTGCCGAATCAAGCATATTTTTAATTGAAGAATCCCTCATATTTTCACGATATGAAGCATTGATTTTATCACTAATCACTTTAACTGCAAGTGCAGAAGCAATATTTCCGCCGGCAGCGCCGCCCATTCCGTCACAAACTACTGCCCATGCCACTTCATCGGGAAATTCACCTACCGCATATGCATCTTGATTAGACTCTCTTACTCTGCCTTTATCTGTTTTTGCAACAATCTTCAATTACTTCACCTCGTTTTTCTTTCGTCTTAACTGACCGCAAGAAGCGTTTATATCAGAACCTAATGTTCTTCTTATTGTAGCATTAATTCTTCTTCTTTTCAACTCTTGTGCAAAAACATATATACTTTGCTGAGAGCCTCGAACATTGCCACGCTCTTCAACATCATTCACAGGTATCAAATTAACATGACACATTAAGCCATTTAAACGATGCGCAAGCTCATCAGCACATTCCTTGCTGTCATTAACATTCTTTATCAATGTGTATTCAAAAGAAACACGTCTCTTTGTCTTATTTTCATAATATTTACAAGACTTTAAAACCTCATCAATTCCCCATTTATCATTAATGGGCATTGTTTTGCTTCTGATTTTATCATTAGGAGCGTGCAGCGAAATAGTTAATGTTATAGGCAAATTCAAATCGGCAAGTTCATATATTTTCGGAACCACGCCACAAGTAGATATTGTAATATTTCTCAAAGATATATTTAATCCCTCTTGACTGTTCACATTATAAAAAAACTTTACAACATTATCAAAATTGTCAAGCGGTTCGCCGATACCCATTAAAACTATATTGGATATTCTGATATTTAAATCGTTTTGAGCGGCGTGAATTTGACTTTCTATCTCAGCTGCAAATAAATTTCTCTTAAATCCGGCAAGAGTTGATGCACAAAACTTGCACCCCATTTTGCAACCGACTTGACTTGAAACACATATTGTATATCCGTATTTGTATTTCATAACAACAGATTCAATATATTCACCATCAAAAAGCTTAAACAAATATTTTACTGTTCCGTCAATTTCAGAAACGAATTTTTGTTCAATTTCACAACTTGGTATAAAACATTTTTCATCAAGAATTATCCGCAAATCTTTTGAAAGATTAGTCATATCGTCGAAAGAAAAAACTCCGCTTTTATGTAACCATTCATAAATTTGTTTAGCTCTGAATTTTTGTAAATTCAAAGTTAAAATTAAATTTTCAACTTCTTTTAAACTTAATGATTTAATATCGGTTTTCATTTAATTCCTTTCAATCAGTGAATAAAAAAATCCGTCGCCTTCGCTTTCACCCGGAAATACTGTTTTGCTTGAAATAATTTTAAATTCCTTATTATTTTCAACAAATAATTCAACAACTTTTTCATTTTCTCTTTTATTTAAAGTACAAGTCGAATATAGAATTCTTCCGCCTTTATTTAAATATTTTGATGAAGTTTCCAGTATTTTATATTGAATATCCGGAAGATTTTTAATATCATCCAAATTTTTATATCTGATTTCAGGCTTACGTCTTACTATTCCGAATCCGCTGCAAGGTACATCACAAATAATTTTATCGGCTTTAGGCAAATCCGGGTTATAAATTGCAGCGTCATTTACCTGTAAATTAATTATTGAAAGTTCAAGCCGTTGTGCTCCGTTTTCAATTAACCTCACACGAGATTCATAAACATCCATAGCAAAAATTTTACCTTTATTATTCATAAATTCAGCACAGGTAAAAGCTTTACCGCCGGGTGCCGAACAAACGTCCAAAACAACATCGTTTTCAACAGGATTTAACGCTTTAACGGCATTATAACAAGATATATCTTCAACATGAAAAAGTCCGTTTTTAAATGATTTTAACGACGAAACATCGCAATTTGAAATTAATTTTAAAACATCACCGCAAACTTCACTTTCAACATCTTCACATTCCAATTCAAATTGAAGCTCTTCACAATCAACAAATTTAGTATTAGGAATAATAAAAATCGGCGGTTTATCATTAATTGCCGATAAAAAGTTTTTAACATTATCTTCGCCGTAAGCTTTAATCCACATATTAATTAAATGCTTTGGTACAGAATATTTGATACTTAAATCCTGAAGTGCTTCAATATCAATTCTGTTATCATTAACCTTATGTAAAACAGCATTAATCAATTTTGAATAATAATTCAAACCGTTATTTTTTGCTAATTTAACACATTCGTCAATAGCAGCACTTGCAGGCACTTTGTCCATAAAATACAACTGATAAACACCAAGCCTTAGAATAATTAAAACTTTAGGTTTAGTCTTTTGGCAATACTGCTCAATAATATAATCAAGAGTTATTTTACGTTCAACAACTCCGTAAACTAATCTCGTAATAAAAGCCTTACCGTCATTAATTTCACTTAAAGCATCATCAATTACCAAATTTGAATATGCATCGTTATAAAATATTTTATACAGTGTTTCAAATGCAATTTGCCTTGTATTTAAGTTCATCTTCTTCTACCTGAAATTAAAATAAGTCTTAACAATGTTGCAACGGCAGAAGCAAGAGCCGCAACATAAGTTAATGCAGCCGAAACTAAAACTTTTTTAGCACCATTATATTCATCTGCTATTAAAAATCCACTGTTTTCAATAGTTTTTAAAGCCCTTGTTGAAGCATTAAATTCAACAGGCAGTGTAATAAGTTGAAATAAGGCAACAGCAGAATACAAAATGATACCTGCATAAATTAAAGGTTGAAATGTAAAAACAATACCAAGTAAAACAAGCGGAACTCCTAATGAAGAACCGAATTTTGTTAACGGTATAACAGTATTTCTTATTTTTAGAGGTGCATAACCCTGAGCGTGCTGACAAGCATGTCCGGCTTCGTGGCAGGCAATACCTACAGCAGCGATTGATGGAGAATCAAAAACTCCTTCCGAAAGACAAATTTCTTTTGTTTGAGGATTATAATGGTCTGTCAATTCACCGGAAATTTTTCTTATTTTAACATCTGATATACCATTTAACTGCAAAAGTCTATAAGCAGCATCTGCACCAGTCATTCCCCTTGCGTTACGTATTTTACCATACTTCTTAAAATTACTTTTTACTTTTATTTGACATATTAGTGAAAAAATGAACACAGGAATCATTATAAATCCTGTTAAGTAATAAGCAAAATAAGTATCCATAACTATTCTCCCAAAACTGTTCCAATTGGAATTTTATTGCCTGCAAGAAAAGATTTTATATTCATTTTTTTCTTTCCTTCAGGTTGAATTTCAGTAATATTTAAACAAATACCGTCACCGCAACAAACTGTTAAAACGTTTTTATTATTTATTATTTTACCCACATCATTACTCTTTAATTCTGTTAATTCAGTTTTATGAATTTTAACAACTTTTCCTAAAAGCAAAGTTGAAGCACAAGGCCAAGTTTGCAATCCTCTTACTTGATTATGAATTTTTAAAGCAGAATCATTCCAATTAATGTTACTCATATCTCTGCTTATCATTGAAGCATAACCAAAATCACCTTTCGGTTGAGGAATTTTTTCAACTCTATTATTTTTTATATTATCAACAGTTTCAATAAGTGCATCTGAACCTATTACAGCCAACCTTTCAAATAATTCGGCAGATGTTTCGTTAATATCAATAGGTGTTTTTTTAACAAGTAGCATATCGCCTGTATCTAAGCCCTCATCCATCTGCATAACAGTTACGCCTGTTTCGGCATCTCCGTTTAAAACAGCCCATTGAATAGGTGCCGCACCCCTGTATTTCGGAAGTAACGAAGCGTGTACATTAATACAACCGTATTTAGCTGAATTTAAAATACTTTTAGGTAATATCTTACCATAAGCAACAACAACAATTAAATCCGGCTTTAACTCTTCAATAATTTTATCGACTTCTACGTTTTTTAATGTTTGCGGTTGAAAAACAGGAATATTATATTTCAAAGCTATTTGTTTTACCGGCGGTGGTGTTAAAATTTGTTTTCTGCCAATTTTTTTATCCGGCTGACTGAAAACTCCAACAACTTCATTATCAGAATTAATCAATGCTTCCAAACTTATTTCGGCAAAATCGGGAGTACCCATAAAAACAATTTTCATATTATCACCAATTAACCTTCAACAATTTCCGAAACAGCATGTGCGGTAAACAAAATGCCGTCCAAATGGTCAATTTCATGGCAAAAAGCTTTAGCTTTTAAATCTTCACCTGTAAATACTTGCCATTTACCGTTTCTGTCTTGTGCTTTAACCTGAACTTTTTTAGGTCTTTTTGTATTTGCCCATTTATTCGGTAACGACAAACAACCTTCCTGGGAAATTTGCTCTCCCTCCTGCATAGTAATAACAGGATTTACAAGTTCAATAGGACCTTCACCGATATCAATAACAACTACACGCTTTAAAATTCCAACCTGAACAGCAGCCAAACCAACGCCGTTGCCATTGTACATCGTCTCAAGCATATCATCAATTAAGTCTGAAAGCTTTTGGTCAAATTTTTCAACTTCCCTACTTTTTTTATTAAGTATCGGATCGCCGAACTTAACAATATTTCTTAAAGCCATTAATATTCTCCTATGTTAAATCATATGGGTTTAAGTCAATGCTGACAGAAACCTCTTTATATTCTTTTATTTTACTTAATGATTTCAAAATTTCGCTTAACATTTTGCGAATAGTTTTTGAATTTTTACATTTTATTGCAAGTCTATATCTAAAATTCTTATTAATTTTTCCGATTTTAGCCGGAGAAGGACCCAAAACAATCAATTTCTCTTCTGAATATGAGGATTGATTTAAATCAACAAGTAATTCAAAAAATGATTTTGAACATAAAAGTGTTTTGTTTTCATTTTCACCAACAAATGAAACAGAATAAATATCGCAAAAAGGCGGATACGTAAGTGCCTTCCTCAAAGCGATTTCCGTTTCATAAAAAGATTTATAGTCTTGATTACCTGCAAATTCAATAACAGAATTTTGAGGATTAATTGTTTGAATTACTGCTTTTCCGCTTTCATCTCTTCTTCCGCTTCTACCAACAACCTGAGTTATTAAATCAAACGCACGTTCATTGGCAACATAATTTTCATCATACAATGAATTATCGGCGTTAACAACACCCACAAGTGTTACATTTGGAAAATCAAGACCTTTGGCAACCATTTGAGTGCCGATTAAAATATCATATTCGCCATTTGAAAATGCATTAAATAACTTTTCATGACTGAATTTTCCGGATGTTGTATCTGCGTCCATTCTTAAAATGCGAGCGCTTGGAAACAATGATTTTAGCTCATCCTCAATACGCTGCGTACCATATCCGCTGTATCTGACGCTTTTTGAATGACATTCCGGGCATTCATTATCAAGAGGCTTGGAATATCCACAATAATGGCACATAAGCCTATTATTAAAGCTATGATAGGTTAAACTTATGCTGCAATTTGGACAAGTAATCACATGACCACATTCATTACAAGCAATAAAGGTATTATATCCCCTTCTGTTAATTAGCAAAATTGTTTGCTTTCTTTTTTGCAAGTTATCTTCAACAAGAAAGCGAAGTGTAGCAGAAATAGGACTTTTATTTCCATATTTCAGTTCTTGTTTCATGTCAACGGTAATAACCTGTGGTAATTTTGCGTTACCGAATCTTTCGTCCAACTCGCAAAGCACATATTTGCCTTTTAAGGCAGCACAATAACTTTCCACACTCGGTGTAGCAGAAGTCATTAAAAACAATGCATTATTGTATTTACATCTGAAATTTGCAATATCACGTGCATGGTATTTAGGCGTTCTGTCGCTTTTATAAGTATGCTCTTGTTCCTCATCCATAATGATTAATCCCAAATTATGAACGGGAGCAAAAACGGCACTTCTTGTACCTACAACGATTTTTGCTTCTCCTCTATCAACACGCTTATACTCATCATTTCTTTCGCCCAAAGAAAGCGCACTGTGAAATACGGCTACATTTTTTCCGTATCTATTATGAAAAATACCAAGCATTTGCGGTGTTAACGAAATTTCGGGAACCATAACAATAACATCTTTATCCATATCTACAGCTTTATCAATCAAACTTAAATAAACCTGCGTTTTTCCGGAACCCGTAACTCCGAAAAGCAAACCGCTGCCACCATTATTTTCCAACATAGCGGCATATGTTTTATACGCTTTATTTTGTTTATCAGACAAAATAATATCATCACGCTTTTTAAAAACATCATGTATATTATACGGTGTTCTGTAAACCTCACGCAAATAATACTCGCAGACACCGTATTTTACAAGATTATCAAGTACAATCTTACCGACAGAGCAAAATTCGCATACTTCTGAAACCGTTGCAGTGCCAACATCAAACAAAAGAGAGCAAACAGAATGTTGTTTGGGCGTTAAGTTGGGAAAATCTTGTTCGTCAAAAATTTTCAAACGAATCATTTTATCGTTTTTGTCGCCGACTTTTCCTATTCCTCTTGGAAGCATAAGCTTTAAACATTCATAAGTCGTGCAAAAGCAGCGTTCCTTTAACCAAAGGGCAAGACAAACAGACTCGGCAGATAATGAATAATCTGCTTCAACTGATATAATTTCTTTCAAATCATTATTTATAGCGTAATAAGTTTTTAAAACAATTCCGTTTCTTTTTCGATTGCCTTTACCGAAAGGAACTTTAACACGAATTCCCGGTTTAATTATATTCTGCAAATCATTTGGAACATAATAATCATAATCGGAATCTGTGCTAAAAAAGGTATTTTCAACAGCAACAGTTGCTATAAGTCTGTTCATTACTTATTATGTGATTTAATTTCATCAGGCTCAGTAACAACATATTTACCGTCAAGAATTTCATCTATAGCAGTTGAAACTGTTTTTTCATCAAGCAAAACATCATTTTCAACAGCTTCATCTCTGATTTCTCTTGCTCTTTTTGCTGTTCCTACAACAAGACTGTATCTGCTGTTACAATTTTTTAAAAGTTTCTTTAAATCAGGGTTAAACATAATAAATCTCCTTAAAATCATTAATTTCTCTTTTTTAATTCTTTATCTAAAATTTCATTTACTTCATTAACTGCGTCTTCAAGCTTGTTATTAACAACAATATAGTCAAAAGATGCAGTTGATTTAATTTCCTCTTTTGCAATTTCAAGTCTTCTTAAAATTGCATCATCTGTTTCTGTATTTCTCTTTATAAGTCTGTGTTTTAAGGTTTCCAAATCAGGCGGTAAAAGAAAAATAGAAACTGCATCGGGGCAATTTTTCATTACTTTTTGCGCACCCTTACGTTCAATTATTAAAAAACAAATTTTACCTTCATTAACGGCTTTTAAAGCGGCATCCGCCGGTGTTCCGTAATAGCAATTATTATAGCTTGCATATTCAAGAAACATATTCTTTTCAATCATTTCTTCAAATTCCTGATCTGTTTTGAAAAAATAATTTACCCCGTCAATTTCACCTTTTCTCGGACTTCTTGTAGTTGCAGAAATAGATTCGCAAACATCGCCTCTTAATTTTGAAATTTCTCTGAAAACAGTATCTTTTCCGCAACCGCTCGGAGCAGACAAAATAACAATCATTCCTGTTTTATTCATAATCCACCTCCGCACCGAACTTTTGAGAAATTTGTTTTAAATCCATATATGATAAAATTACATTATCACTGTCTGTAATAATAACGCTCATGGTCTTTCTTCCGTGAGTTGCATCAATCAAAACGCCTTTAGATTTACCTTCTTGAATAATTCGCTTAACCGGAGCAGATTCGGGGCTTACTATTGAAATCACCCTATCTGCATTAACAAGATTGCCAAATCCAATATTAACTAAATTCATTATGAGCACCTCTTATTCAATATTTTGAATTTGCTCACGTATTTTTTCGATTTCAGCTTTAATATCCACAACTTTGCGTGCAATATCAACATCGTTAGCTTTTGAACCTATTGTATTAGTTTCTCTGTTCATTTCCTGAACAAGAAAATCCATTTTTCTGCCGATTGCATCTTCACTGTTTAAAAATGAATGAAGTTGGTCTATATGTGAACGAAGACGAACCGTTTCTTCTGCAACAGCAACCTTATCGGCATAAATTGCAACTTCTTGCAATATTCTGTTTTCATCAAGAGAAACATCACCTAATAGCTCATGAACACGTGTAATCAATTTATCGTTATATTCTTTTACGGTTTCAGGTGAGCGCTGTTCGATATATGAAACGCAATCAAGAATATACTCACTGCGTGAATATACATCATCACGCATTTTTTCACCTTCAATTTGACGCATTTCAATGAATTTGTCAACCGCTTCTGCGGTTACATCTTTAACATAACTCCAAATTTTTTCTTCATCTTCATCTGCCTTCTTAACAACCAAAACATCAGGATAACGAGAAATTGAAGAAGCGCCGAAGTCCTCTTTTAAATCATAAGTTTCAGCAATTTCTTCAAGAGCTTTAACATAAGCACCTGCTAAGGTATGGTTTACTACAACTTGAGCGTCTTCAGTGTTAAGTGCTTCAATAGTAACAAAACAATCAATTTTACCCCTTGAAACACGTGAATTAACATAAGATTTAATTTTATCTTCAACAAAGCCATACTGTCTTGGCAATCTACAATTAAATTCAAAATATCTGTGATTAACCGATTTTAATTCAACTGTAATAATATAACCATCAATTTCTTTTAAGGCTCTGCCGAAACCTGTCATAGATTTAAGCATAAATACATCTCCAACTTTTTATTGCAAATATTATATTACTTAACAAATATAAGGTCAATGATTTGTTAATAATTTATTTACAATTTTAATAAAATTTTAACAAAATCAAAAAACCGCTCCAACATTACATTATCGGAACGGTTCTTATTAATAAATATTATTGATAAACAGAAATTACTGAAGCGGCTTTTTCTTTTATTTTTTCAACCAAAGATTCAGGCTTTGTTACTTTAATTTTATTGCCGTATTGCATAACCCAACTTACAAGTCCATCACTAACAGCAGCCTTAACTGTAGTTGAAAAATGGTCATTGTCAATAGCAGTAAATGGAATTTTACTACCAAATCTGTCCATCATTTCTTCCCGTAAATCAAGATGGCAAACAATTTCAACATCTTCTGTTTTACCTGAAAACATATTAAACATTTTAGCGGCATAATCGGCAGAATCAAAAATACCGTCTTCATATTCACTTACTTCTTCAACAGGTCTTGCAATTTCATCTAATATTTCAATTTTTCTCATTCTGTCTAATCTTAAATTCATAAGATTATCGTATTTTTCGTTGTTGCAAACAAGGTAATAGTGGTCTTCTTTCCAAATTAACGAATAAGGAGAGACATTAAAAGTTTTTGTTGTATAAGATTTTTTATTTTCTTTATCAATATTTCTGCGCTTATATATGAATTTTACTTTTTTATTTGTACTTATCGCTTCATCCAAATTGTCAATAATATAATAAATTTCTTCGTTATCGCATTTATTTTCGCTTTCTCTGTAAACTTGAGAAGTAAGATCTTTTGCCTGATAAAAAGAAACAAGCGACTCAAGTTTATTTACAAGTGCCTTAGTTTTATTAGGTGTAATAAATCCCGCAAAAGTTACTGCGTCTATAAGAAGTCGTACTTCGGGAATTTCAAATGTTCTTGAAGCCATAAAAAAACCTTTTTTAGGAGATTTTACACTAACAATATTACAGCCTATTTCATTTAATGCTTTAACATCAGCGTAAATACTTTTTCGTTCGCATGTAATTCCGTCTTTTTCAAGCATTTGAATAAGTTGTGTTGTTGTTAAAGGATGTTCCTCATCGGAAAATTGCTCTAAATACTTTAAAATAAACAATGTTTTCAATTTTGAAGTTTGCATATTATCACCTCAAGACATATATTATCATTATTTGTATAATTTTTCAACTATGCTCCTAAAAATAGGACAGCAATCCGCCGAGCCGCTTACGCCGTTCTCGTTTAAAATAACAACAGCATATTTTGGATTATCAAAAGGATAAAATCCTACAAACCAAGTGTCGTATATTTCATTTTCATCAATAAATTTACCTGTTTGTGCTGTTGATGTTTTACCTGCACTTTTTTCATTATAATCGGCTTTCCTTCCTGTTCCGTCGGAAACAGCAAAACGCATATATTCAGTTAATTTATAAGATGTGCTTGCTTTGAAAACTCTTTTTCCCAACTCCGTTTCGTTATAAAATGCACCGCCGTTATCATCAACACTACCCAAAACAAAATTAGGAACATTATATATTCCGCCATTTGCAATGGCACAAACAACAGAAATAAAATGAAGCGGTGAATCTGTTAATTTTCCTTGTCCAAATCCAAGTAAAGCCAACTCACCCTTTGATTTTAATTCGTTAATACTTGGAAAATAACCGCCGTTTAATTTAATATTTGATTCAATATCAATCATTTCGCCGAAACCAAGGGATTTTGCAGTTTCAAAAATCTTTTCTTTACCTAATTTCAAAGCACAATTTATAAAATAGCAGTTACAGGAATTAGCAAGCCCCTGTTTTAAATTTTGTTTACCGTGAGCTTTTTCCTTTTGACAAGTAAATGTAGTATCTCCAACTGTTATTTTACCGTTACATTCATAAACTTCATCAAAACTGTTTTCAATAGCACAAATTGAAACAACCGTCTTAAATATGGAACCTACCGGGTAAGTTAATTCGCAATGATTTAAGTTGTCTTTACTTTTGCTAACGCAAGCAAGAATGTTACAAGTATCAACATCTGCAACAATTACTGCACCACTGTTAATTGTTACAGAACATTCCTCGACTATTTTCTGTAAATTCTCATCTAAAGTTAAAATAACCCCTTTTGACGAATCATAATTGTAATTTGAAATTTCTCCATCATCACCGTCAAGAAGCCTCCCTTTAGCATTAACAGCGAAATTTACCGTTTTTTCTCCAACAATATCACTAAAATTATTTTGAAGTTCTTTTATTACAACATTTGTATTTTTTAAATTATCAATTTTGATTTTTTCAATTTGAATATATTTGCAACCATAATCATTTTTTTCAACTTTTTTCAATACAGGATAACCTTTTGACAATTCATCTTTTATGCTTTTACATTCGTCTTTATCAAATATTAAACTTAATTCATTTAAGCACTTTTCATTTGGTCTTATCACAGCAATATATCCTATATCATTATTAGTTAATTTGTTTAAATTACAATCATACAAAGTCAAATTTAATTTGTCAATATTTAGTGTGTAACTGTTATACGTTGAAGAAACGGTAAATTCACCGCTGAACATAATATAAGCTATTCGCCCAAGTGTTATAACAAAAGTAAAAATAACAGTTAACATTAAAGAAATTATTCTTTTAAACAAAATTAAAACACCTCTGTGATATTATTCACAAAGGTGTTATTTTTTAATCTCTTTTACGCCTAAAAATGGCGTCATTTGAAATATTTCCGTCATATTTAAACGAATAAACATCTGTTGCCTTATTTGCAACATTGGTTTTTTCATTATCGTTCTCGTTATATAAATCTTTAACTTTTATAGTATAAGGCTTCTTAAAAGGTTCAACTACTTCCAGTTCATCACCTTGATAAAATCTGTTTCTCTGAATTACAACAATTCTGCCGTTTTCATATTTTTTAAATACAGCACAAACATCCCAATCACGAATATAACCGCCTGTTTCATGAACCTGACCGTTTTGAATTTTACCAAAGTTAAAACCGGTAGTATATTGACGGTGGCTCATTTTATCCATTTCATCAAGAATCCACTGGGAAACTTTAAAATCATCAAAAGGATTTTTCAAATACTCATCAATAGCTGCACGATAAGCATAAGTAACAATCGCCGTATAATACTCGCTTTTTGCCCTTCCTTCAATTTTAAATGAATCAACTCCAGCATCTACAAGTTCAGGAATGTGTTCTATCATACATAAATCTTTTGAATTAAATATATAGGTGCCGTCTTCTTCTTGATTAATAGGATAATATTGACCCGGTCTTGTCTCTTCAACAAGATGATATTTCCACCTACAAGGTTGAGCACAATCGCCCCTGTTTGCATCTCTGCCAACCATATAATCAGAAAGAATACATCTGCCACTGAAGCTCATACACATAGCACCGTGCACAAATACTTCTATTTCAAGATTTGGATTTGTTTTTTCTCTTATGGTTTTAATTTCTTTAAGAGATAATTCACGTGCCGTTACAATACGAGTTGCACCCATATCATAAAAAGCATTGGCAGTTTGATAATTAACAACACCGGCTTGTGTTGAAATATGCACATCAATATCGGGAGCGTATTTCTTTGCCAAAGATAACACTCCCATATCAGCAATAATCAAAGCATCTACACCTATGGATGAAACATATTTCAAATATTCAGGCAAAATATCAATTTCTTCATTACGTGGTAATGTATTACATGTTAAATACAGTTTTTTATTGTTTGAATGAACAAAATCAACAGCTTCTTTTAACTGTTCGCTATTAAAATTTGACGGATTAGTTCTCATTCCAAACATAGTTCCGCCTACGTATACAGCGTCTGCTCCGAATTTTACGGCAAGTTTTAATCTTTCAAAATCACCGGCAGGTGAAAGTAATTCTATATTTCTCATAATCAATAATTTAAATAAGGTGCGTAAGTTTGAATTTTCGACTTAAATTCCGCATAAGTTGATGCGGTATAAAGGTTTCCGTTTGTATCATGGAAAAAGAAATAATAATCTGTTTCTTCAGGATATAACGCAGCTTCTATTGCAGCAATACCTGGATTACAAATAGGTCCTTGAGGCAAACCAACAACTGTTGAATTATTATTTGTATTGTAATAATTCAGATAATACTCAGAAGTATGTGCAGAAGTTGATGATAAAGACGGTGCAACTTTATTATTAATATAATCCGAAGTTGATTGACAGCCGAGTGACGGATAATTTGTTTTATCCTTGAGTCTGTTTTCTATAACAGAAGCGATGGTTGCCATTTGGTCATTATTTCCTGCTTCAGCCTGAACAATTGAAGCGATAGTTAATATTTCATACATTGAATAACCCATTTCTGCGGCACGTTTTCTGTATTCTTCAGTAATATTTTTTTCTGTATTTGAAAGGAAAGTTTCAATAGTGCTTGACGCACTTTGTCCTATATAAAAATCATACGTATCCGGAAAAAGATATCCCTCAAGCCTATAAGGTACCTGTTCTTTTGATTCTAAACTTGAAACAAGAGAATAAGAAAAATTAGTCGACTCAATAACTGAAAGCAAAGCCGCCCTATCGCAAACTTCATTATCAACAAGTTTATTGATAATATCAGCAGTAGTATATCCTTCCGGGAAAGTCAGTCTTATAGTTTCTGTGTTTTCAGGCTTGCCCTTTAACGTGATAAGCATGCCCTCAAGTCCCATTTTTCCGTATAAATAATAAACGCCGGCTTCATAAGGACCGTCAACATCATGACCGCTTAAAACCTTATCGGATAATGCAACAAAAAACTTGCAAAAGTTTTTACATTTAATTAATCCGTTGTCAGCAAGCAAATCTATGGCTTTTGACGAAGATTCAATTTCTTCGGTAAAACTCACCGTTACAGATGAAGTTGATTTTGTAATACCAAATATATCATTTAAACAAAATACAGCATAAACAGAAAGAATCATAGAAACAACTATTACAATAATAAAAAACATATATGTGGATGCAACACTGTTATTTGCTTCTTTTCTTTTTGCTTTAATAACCGACTTTTTTGCATTTTCTTTTTGTTTTTTCTCATCACTTATTTTTTTTGCAAAATCCTCTTCAGAAAAATAAATATCCTTATGCGAAGATGCATTGTCAACGGGATTAATTCCTGAATTTTCAAAATCAAATTTATCAGCCATTAAATCACTACCTTTCCAATCACAACTTTTAACTTCTAAAGAACAAATAAATACTAAATTAATACATTAAAATGAAACCTTAAATACATGAAATTACTTCCTGTTCGGTAATAATAAAATCAACTTTCATATCAAATTCATTAATAGGTAATTCATTTATAACCAAATTATTATAACACAAACCTACAGAAACAGAAACATTATTTTTCAAAAATCTGTCATAATAGCCTTTTCCGTAACCCAAGCGATAACCGTTTTGGTCAAAAGCTATGCCCGGAACTAAACAAACGGCATTGTCAAACGAGCAAACCTTTTCACAGGTATCGTTAGGTTCTGATATTCCATAAAAGCCTTTATGCAAATCATTAAATGATTTTATTGTGCGAAACTCCATTAATCCGTCATAATTTAAGCAAACAGGAACAGCCACTGTTTTTCCGTCTTTAAAAGCAGTTTCCATAATAAGGTTTGTATTTACCTCATCTTTTAAAGGAAAATAACATAATATTAAGTTTGAATTTTTATATGTATTACTTTTTAAAAAGTTTTGGCATATAACAGAACTTTTGACTTCTTTATTCTCAATATCGGCTCTGATATTTTTAAGTTTTATTCTTAATTTATTTTTTATTTGCATTGAATATTTTTCCTAATGCTTTCAGCAATTTGTTTATCTGCAAGTGCTTTAACAATTTCAAATCCGAATTCAAGAGAAACACCTGCACCTTTTGCCGTAATATAATTTTCATCCTTAACAACATATTCTTGCGATAAATTTGCACCGTAAAGATATTTTTCAAAACCGGGAAAACAAATTGCGTTTTTATTTTTCAAAAGACTCTTTTTACCAAGTAAAGAAGGTGCGGCACATATTGCACAAATCAACAAAATATCTTTTGCCGCTTTATCAATAACGGCACTAACAAATTCGGACTTTTCCAAATTTTCAACGCCTAATCCGCCGCCGGGTAAAATTATACATTCAGCATCAGAATAATCAAATTCAGCACTTGTTATATCAGCAACCAAAGGCACGCCGTTTGAAGAAACTACGTTTTTGCCTGTAACACCAACTGTTTTTATTTCAATTTTCGCCCGTCTTATAATATCAACCGGTGCCATTGCTTCAACAATTTCAAATCCGTCTGCTAAAAAGATATAAACCATTTTTATTACTCCTTAAAATTAAAACCGGTGTTTCCTATTTCAAAATTCTTGTTTGAAAAAACCATTCCTTTCGGAAAGTCAAAATCACTGCCTTCATACAAATATTCCTTAATACCTTCGTTTTCGTTAAAAGAAATATAATTTTCATATTTTTTATCACTGAACAATTTTGTTTCAAATCCGAATTTTTTATAATAATCAAACAAATTTAAATTTGCAGGTATAAGCCAAAGAAAATCTTTCATTTCGGCTTTTGCAAAATCAATAAGTTTTGCTGCATATCCCTTTTGTCTGTAATCTTTAAGCGTTGCTACGGCATAAATATATTCACCGCTTAAATTGTTATATTTACAGTCTACTAAAAAAAGCATTGAAATTAATTTACAGTTTACGAACAAACCAAGGCATTTTTTATTTTTACAGTTATCTAAAAAAAACTTTATGTCTTCTTCTGTATCACCAAAAACATTATGCCAAACATTTATTATTTGTTCACTGTCATCAGTATATAAAATATTATAATCTGTCAAAAACCGCAACCTCTTTTTTCAACCATACAGCCGGATGATATGACTGTTTTGCTTTTCTTAAACCATCAATACCCAAATCTTCTTCTCTGTTAATAAATTTATAGCCTTTTTCAACAAGAACTTTTGCAAATTCCTGATTAATTATGGCATATGCTCCCTGAATATCTGCAGGTGCTTTCTCAAAATGAGTTACAAAGCAATATTTATCATGTTGTTCACCGTAAGTGTAAGCAATAGCCTTATCCCCTACTCTTATTAAACCGCCGATAAATCCCAACTCAGAATAATTTTCAAAACCTGTTAAAACAGATTCAAATTCAAAAGAATAATCAGGGTCATTTTCATCTTTATTTTCAATCCAATTAGAATGTAACTCTATACACTCATTAATATTGCTTTCATTAATAATTTCAAAGCTCCAGTCAGGATTATTTTTTTTGAAATTGGTAATGTGATTTCTTTTTGAATGATACTTTTTTCCGGATAAATTTGCCAAATCCACTGCGTTATAAATATAATCATTATCGCCGTCATCATAATAGTAATTAATACTATCCGAAAAATATTCATTTAACATTTTTTTATAACTTTCAGTTACACCGTAAAACTTAGGTATAACATTATTTTGCTTTGCATCTTCAATAATTTGAAGCACAGCATCCTTAAAGTTACCGTTACCTATAGGTAACGAATAGGCTATATCACTGCCTTTTCCCCATCTACAAATAAAGAAATTATTATAATGTGCAATTTGAGTTCTGTAAGCAGTATGCCAAATATATTGGGTTCCGAATGTATATTCACAATTCGTACTATGAGCAAACTCAAAACATTTGTCTACCCATTTTTTATCGGAAATTTCAGGTACTTTGAATTCTAACATAATTCCTCTTTTAATAAATCAATAATTTTGTTATGAATTTCTTCAATTGAATACGGATTAATACCATTAGAGCAAGAAATAACATCCCAATTCTGCTTTTCTGCAGCATACAGTGCCGATTCCCTGCATTTATTTAAAAATGCCACATTAGCCTCATGAACATCTTTTTTACCCTCATCACCATTATATCTTTGAGTCATAAGTTTTTGCGATATTTCAACAGGCATATCAAGATATATTACTTTGTCAGGCTTTGGAATTCCGATTTTATTATACTCAAAATCAGCACTCCAATCCAAATATTCATCCCATTTGTTTTTTGGAATCTTTTCCATTTGATAAATGGAATTTGATGTTGCATACCTGTCCGCCAATATAACAGTGCCTGACTCATAGTCATTACCCCAATCCAATTTGTAAGAAGCAAATCTGTCTACTGCGTAAAAAGCACCGGCAGCATAAGCATTAACATCATTGGCTGATTTACCGAATTCACCGCCCAAATACATTTTTACCAATATACTGGACGGACTGTCATAATCCGGCAGTTTGATTTTTTTATACTTTATACTATTTTCATTAAAATACTTTTCTATCAATGCAACTTGCGTTGATTTTCCCGAACCGTCAAGTCCTTCTACAATAATTAACTTACTCATGTTTTTTCTTTTGTACTTTCTTTTTATTTCCTTTTTCGTCAACAATATAAGTGTTATTTAACTGTGCCTCTAAATTTTCTCTGAAACTTGCAATATAAATACTTCTTAATTCTGCTTGTTCAATTCGTTCATCAGCAGTTAAACCTTCATTTTTTGATTTTCTTGACAATTCATTAATTCTTTTAATTTGTTCTTCAGTAACCATTAGTCTAAAAAGTCCTTTAATTTTTTACTTCTGCTTGGATGGCGTAATTTTCTAAGTGCTTTTGCTTCAATTTGTCTAATTCTTTCTCTTGTTACGTTAAATTCCTTACCAACTTCTTCAAGAGTTTTAGGATTCCCGTCTTCAAGACCGAAACGAAGAGATAAAACTTTTTCTTCTCTTGGGGTTAATGTTTTCAAAACTTCCGAAAGCTGCTCTTTAAGCAAGCTCATTGAAGCGGCATCGGCAGGTGCAAGAGCATCATCATCAGGAATAAAATCTCCCAAATGAGAATCCTCCTCCTCACCGATAGGTGTTTCAAGAGAAACAGGTTCTTGTGCAACACGAAGAATCTCACGAACTCTGTCTGCCGGCATATCAAGGTACTCGGCAATTTCTTCAGGAGTAGGTTCTTTTCCGTTTTGATGAAGTAATTGACTGTTTGCTTTCTTTACTTTATTAATTGTTTCAACCATATGAACAGGAATTCTTATAGTTCTTGCTTGGTCGGCAATAGCACGTGTAATAGCTTGTCTAATCCACCAAGTAGCATAAGTTGAAAACTTAAATCCTTTTGTATAATCAAATTTATCTACTGCTTTTATAAGACCCATATTACCCTCTTGAATCAAATCAAGAAATTGCATTCCTCTGCCTACATAGCGCTTTGCAATACTTACAACAAGACGAAGGTTCGCTTCGGCAAGACGTTTTTTAGCAACAGGATCATCATCTGCAATTCTGATTGCATACTCAATTTCTTCTTCGGGAGTTAAAAGCGGAACTCGTCCTATTTCTTTAAGATAAACTTTAACAGGGTCGTCCATTGCTGCATTATCATTTGTTGCAACAGTATCGGCAGCGTCTGTTTCTTTAGGCAAATCAACTTCAAGTGTTATACCGTCAAGTGCTTCAGATGAAAAGTCATCAATAATATTAATATTTGCACTGTCAATCAAATCATTGAGCTTTTCAAGCTCATCAACGTCAAGGTCAAGTTCAACAATAAGATTGTCTATTTCCTGAGCTGTTAAATGACCTGAAACTTTACCTTTTTCAACTAACTTTTTGAAAGCGGCTGTTTTTTTGTCTTCAGGTACCTGTTGGTTTGGCATTACTTTGTTTTTGTTTTCCATTAATATACTCCTCTTAATTATGTATTTGCAAACATTTTTCTAAACTCATCATCGCTTAATCCGCTTGGCGATTTTTTGTTTGATTTTTCGTATTCATTTTTAATAATCTTAACGCAATCGGCATATTCGACTTTTGGATTCGCACTTTCTGTGCCCCGTGCCATAATGCCGGATAATTTTGCAGACTCATCCATTGTTAAAGAATCACCGAAATTTATTAAATCGGCATCCTCACCGGATGAAATTTTTGAAATTATTAAATCATAACATTTTTTATAAAAACCGCCGGACATCAAATCGCTGTTAAAATCACATGAAATTTTATAGCAATCAGGATAATTTGTAAGTAAATATATAAGGCGTTCTTCGGCTTTTATTTTTTTTGTTGAAGCATCATTATCATAACTTATTTTCGCATTACTTTTTAAATTATCTGAAATAATCTTATTGAACTGCCTTCTTCTGTCACTATAGGAAGTGCGTGAAACATAATTATCAAACTGAGCTTCTAAACTTCTTTTTTCAATTCCGAGTTCTTCGGAAATTCTTGATAAGTATAAATCCTTCTCAATGGGATTTACTCCTTTTAAAATTTTTATTACCTCATTTGCAAAATCCGACTTACCTTGCGTTGTATTAAGATTATACTTATTACGTAATTTCAAAATTTTATATTCAATTTCATTTGTTGCACCGTCAAGCATTGCACCAAATTTCTCAGCACCCACCGTTTTAATAATTTCATCCGGGTCTTTTCCGTAACTGAACGAAGGGACACGCACCTTAATATCTGCATTTTTAAACATTTCAACGGAACGTGCTACAGCCTTTTGCCCTGCTTCATCGGCATCATAAGCCAATATAACCTCTTTTGCATAACGGCATATCAATTTAACCTGTTCTTGCGTAAGTGCCGTTCCGCAACCCGCAACGGCGTTTGTAAAACCTGCTTGATGCATCGTTATTACATCCATATAACCTTCACAAAGAATAATTGTATCTTTCCCGCTGTCTTTTGCAAAATTTAACGCAAATAATTCATTAGTTTTTTTATAAGCCAATGTATCGTTTGTGTTAATATATTTTGGTTTACTATCATCAAGAACTCTTCCGCCAAATGCAATAACATTACCACGCACATCAATAATCGGCGTCATTACTCTTCCTCGGAATCTGTCATAATAACCTTTTTGACCCTTTGTAACCAAACCGGCTTCTGCAAGTTCAACATCTTTAAATCCCAAATTATAAAGATGGATTCTCAGTGCGTTCCATGTATTCGGCGCCATACCCAAACCAAAATGAGTAATTGTTTTTAATGAAAGTCCCCTATTTACAAAATAATCAAGTCCTGCTTTTCCATCGGAACTTATAAGATATGAATGATAAAACTTTGCTGCCTCTCTGTTGGCTTGAAGAATTCTGCGACGTTTTTTTGCAAAGGAATCATCAAAACCTTGCTGAGGCATATCCAGCCCTGCTTTATCAGCTAAATATTTTACTGCGTCAATATAATCTAAATTTTCAATTCTGCGAATAAAACCAACAGCGTCGCCGCCGGCACCGCAACCAAAGCAATAAAAAGATTGAGTTTCAGGATAAACTGTAAAAGACGGTGTTTTCTCATTATGAAAAGGACACAAACCAACAAAAGTTGAACCACGTCTTTTCAAACTTACATAACTTGAAACAATATCTTCAATATCTGTTTTATATTTTAATTCTTGTAAAAAAGTATCATTTAAAGCCATTAAAACACCCCTTTCGTGAAAATTGTAAAATAAAGAAATATTTAAAAATAATCACAACATCCTAATAGTTATACGCAAAAAACAAAAAAAATCCTTTAATTAATATTATCTTGACTTAAAAGAATTAAAATATTATCATCATATTGAGGTAAACAATATGAAATATATAATAATCATTGCAGTTATTGTAGCAATATTTGCTTTTTGCTACTATGAAAACAACAAAATTGATATAACAAAATATGAAATTAATAATGAAAATGTATTTGATAAAATTAAAATTGTTCAACTTTCGGATTTACATTCAAAGCCGTTTTACAAAGCAATAGAAAAATTAAAAAAAATAAATCCTGATTTAATTGTGATTACAGGCGATTATATAAACGACCGCTGCAAGCGTAAAAACGAAATGTTGGAATATGGAAAAATGTTGGTACAAATTGCTCCTGTTTTTTACATTACCGGCAATCATGAAAGAAGACTTGATTGCTTTGAAGAACTTATGAAAGAATTAAGAAACATAGGTTTTAACGTTCTTTTAAATGAAGTACAATCTGTCAACATAAACAACACAGAAATCAATATTCTCGGATTAGATGAAAATCAAGCAAACTTTGAAGATTACAAAGCAAGAAAAAAAGGCATATTTAAATACAAAGATATGAGTAATTTCTTTAAAAAGCTTGAAAATACAAATGGAATCAAAATTGTTTTAAGCCACTTTCCTGAAAACTTCCGTGGAATTAATGAAATGAATTACTCTCAATATGACTTTGATATTCAATTTTCCGGACATGCCCACGGAGGTCAATTTATATTGCCATTTATAGGACCTGTTTTTTCACCCGGTCAAGGTCTTTTTCCAAAATATGCAAAAGGTTCTTTCGGCACAAGACCCAAATTAATAATCAGCCGAGGAATGGGAAACGCCGAATTTCCGTTGAGATTATTCAATCATCCTGAAATAAATGAAGTTACCATTAAAAATAATAATGTACAAAATAAAGCAGATTTTTAATCTGCTTTATTTTTTTATACCTTTGAAAATTTTTCGCCAATTAAAACAGTGGTGTACAACCCATTGCTGATATCAATTAATTTTTCGTTAAAATGTAATTCTTTATCTGCTTTAATTGAAAATATAACGTTAATCTTCTCTGCATATTCAGTATTTTCAATATTTGCACCAAACTCATTTAATAAAATATTTAATCTCTCATAAAAAGAATAATCAATGCATACACTTAAAATTTTACATGGTGCCATAGTTATAATGTTACCCGAATCTAAAGCAATTTTAGAGCCATGAGAATATGCACGAACAAGTCCGCCTGCACCAAGTAAAGTACCGCCAAAATAGCGAGTTACCACAACACAAACATCAACAACGCCGTTTTTTAACAAAACATCCAAAACAGGTACACCTGCAGTTCCTGACGGTTCACCGTCATCACTGTAACGTTGAATATTATTTTCTCTAAGTATGTATGCATAAACATTATGAGTGGCATCCCAATGCTTAGATTTGATTTTATTAATAAAATCAGTTGCTTCGTCAACTGATTTCACAGGTTTGACATAACCGATAAACTTTGACTTTTTTTCAACAAATTCATCGTTACGTTCAAATTCAATAGTTTTATATTCTTGTAGCATAATTAATCACCGAAGAAAAAAGGCAACGCAAAACTGCGTTGCCGAAAATTACATTAAGCTTTTTTTCCGTATCTTTTGTTAAATCTATCAACACGTCCGCCTGTATCAACAAGTTTTTGCTTACCTGTATAGAACGGATGACATTTTGAACAGATATCAACTTTAAGTTCGCTCTTTGTACTCTTAGTTTCATAAGTAGCACCGCATGCACACTTTACTGTACAAGTATCGTAATTTGGATGAATTCCGTCTTTCATTATTTTCACCTCGTTTGCAGTAATATTACAACATTTGGAATGATACCACAATTAGCGTTAAAATGCAAGTATTTTTTTAAAATTATTCATAACAACAGATTTTTCCAAGATGGAATGAATATAAAACTGCTTGTTTTACATTTTTGTTAAGCGTTTTAGAAACAGCATTTTTGTAAAATCCAATTTGATTTTTATACATTTCAAGCAACTCATATTCATCATTAACCTTATCGGTTTTATAATCAACAAGAACAAGTTCTCCGTCTTCTTCAAAAACGCAGTCGCAAATTCCCTGAATTAAAACCTCTTCATCTGAATTAATTTCATTTAATTGGGAAAGTTTAACAAAAGAAGAAACTTTCATTTCTCTGTGTATAACACTTGAATTAAACATTCTTTTTGCAAATGACGATGAAAATAATTCTTTCAATGCCTTTGTGTTTAAGCTGTTTGCCTGCTCATTTGAAATATATCCTAAACTTACAAGGCGTAAAATTTCATTATCTAAATTATTTGTTGCGTTTTCATAATTACAAAACTGCATAAACATATGCATTGCTGTTCCTTTTTGACTAGGCGTCATTCCGCTTTTATTCAAAAAAGCAGGTTTTTTTGTTGCAAAATATTTGAAAGATTTCTCTCTTTTATCAAGTTCGGATGCACTTCTTTTGGCACTTATTTCACTTAAATTCATATACGGATATAAATAATCGAGTTTTTTTTCAACAGAATTTACAATATCCATATTAGGCGAAACCGCCTCAACATCATTTTTTTCAATTATCAAATCGCCTTCATCAACAAATTCAATTTCCATATCAAAATCGGTTTGAACTGGTAAAATATTAACTTTTGTATTTTCACGCAAAACTTTTCCGTTTTTATGAAGTAAAGCGGCTAACAAGATATAATC
>CAKSWS010000012.1 GCA_934512155.1 uncultured Eubacterium sp.
AATTATAAGAGGAATAACTATTGCCAAAACAGATGTAATTATAATTCGGGTGTTGATTTTAAAATTTCGTGTTCTGTTTTTTATTTTTTCGGTGTTTTTGTTTTTACTCATTATTCAAAATAAATAGGGTTGGTAAATGCTCTTATAAAAGGCGGAAGCACCTTGTTGTTGCATTTTAAAAATTTGTGTTCTACAGTGCTGTAAAGTTTTTTAACAGCACCTTTGTATTCGTATGTAATTTCAGCTCTTACAAATCCTTTTTCTTTAACTTCACATTGAAATTCGGTGTCTTTTTCGCCGATTTTTGTGTTGTAAGAGAAAATAAGCCTATCGTTATTATAAATGCAAAGTTTGTGTGCAGGCAGTAAATTCTTTGCCTTAACCGTTATAATCGTGTTTGGAGTAAATTTAACGGTGTCGCCCATAACGGCGTCGCCGCAGGTTAGGTAAAGCTGTGTTGAAATCGGAGAATTTGTAACAAAGCAGTTGCCGTTTCGCATTGCTTTTAAAATTGCTTCCGGCGTTTTCTCTTCTGCAAGTACAAATGTTGTGGGGCAGGCAAGCAAAATGTCCGGCACATAGTCTTTATGAAAATCCGAACCGCCTACAGCGGCAATTTTTTCACCGTTTAACAGTTTCTTTACCCACCAGTCTCTGTTTTTCATATTGTCTGTATGTTGAATTGTGTTCCACACTTCAACACAGTCGCAATATAAATCGTCAATATCAAATCTAAATCCGCATTGTGAACAAAACGGGTGGTTAAGAGAAATTGTTGCTCCTGCTTCTTTACACTTTTTAATAATACTTTGGTAATCTTCTTTCGTGTCCAGCTTATAAGGAGGTTCTTCAGGCACCTTGGCGCCCCAAATATTAACATGGCCGTTATCGCCTGTTATTTCCTGTCCTTGAATTATAAGCATATTTCCGTCGTAATAGCTTTCTTTTACGGAATTGAAATTATGGTCGGTAATAATCATAAAATCAAGATCCATTTGCTTGCATCTGTCTACAAGCTGACCTTTGGTAAGCACACCATCGCTGTTCGTTGTGTGCAAATGCGTGTCGCCTTTAAACCATTTTCTATTGTCCATAAATAATCACCTGTTTACATATTATCATAATGAAAAAAAATAATCAACATCAGGCTTCAATGGGGTTTACAATGAATTTATGTTGTATAAGAATAATGTACTTATTATAATGTGGTGTTAAGTGCGGTGTAATTTTGCGTTTTCTTTATAGGTGATATGTATGGATTTTTTAGTTGAAAAAAACGTGAAAAACTGCAAAATATCTAAACTAAGCCAAAAAACCTGCACAGTCGTTTCGGCGGCTGTGCGTTTTATTAATTTAATTGTAAACCAAAAAATAAATAATTGTTGACAATGTGCTTTGGAAGTAGTATAAAATACACAGTAATTTTTAAAGGCGGTGTTCTTATGAGTGAAAACGAAAAGAAAAAAAGTAAGTTTAAAACCATTGATTTGGTTTATGTTGGTTTGTTTGCGGCTTTAATCGCTGTTTGTTCTTGGATTTCAATTCCTTTAACAGTGCCAATTACATTGCAAACTATGGGCGTGTGTATTGCGGCAGGGCTTTTAGGTACTAAAAGAGGCACATTTTCTGTTTTGATTTATATTTTGCTGGGTTTGGTCGGCGTTCCTGTGTTTTCCGGATTTAAATCCGGTCCCGGTGTTTTGCTTGGCACAACAGGCGGTTATATAATCGGTTTTTTGTTTACGGCAATTATTGTTGGTGTTATGACAAAAATGCTCGGCAATAAGCTTTGGGTATATGTGGTATCTATGATTTTAGGCATTGCCGTTTGCTATGTTTTCGGCACGGCTTGGTTTATTATTATTTATAACCATAATAATGCAGATGCAGTTTCATTGGCAACGGTTCTTGGTTGGTGCGTAACACCGTTTATTATTCCTGATTTGGTTAAAATTGCCCTTGCATCATTCCTTTGCCTTAGGTTAAAAAAGCATATTAAAGATTAGTTTTTCGTATATTTTGCACTATTTTTTTTGTTTTTTTAAATTTGTGTTGTAAATTTTTTTAAAGTTTAGTATAATAAGTAAGTACTTTAAAATATTACGGAGGACTTATTTATGTCTAACTGCTGGCTTCAGGGAAAAACCTGTATTGTTACAGGCGCATCCGGCGGTATGGGAGCAGGAATTGCTGCCACACTTATAAAAAAACATGGTTGTAGGGTTATCGGTGTAGCAAGAAGCGAACCGAAAATGCTTAAATTCATTGAAGAATTGGGTCCTACATATGCAGAACAATTTTCTTACAAGCTTTTTGATGTTTCAAAAAAAGAAAATTGGGATAATTTTGTTGAAGAAATTAAAGAAGAAGGCATTAAGGTTGACGTGCTTGTAAACAATGCAGGTATTTTGCCTAAATTTAAGAGATTTGACAGATACGAAATGGATGAAATTGAAAAAGCAATAAATATCAATTTTTATTCTTGTGTTTATTCTACAAAAGCTCTTCTTCCTATGCTTCTTGAAAGCAATGATGGCGGTGTTATTAACATTGACTCTTCTGCTGCTCTTATGAGCCTTGCAGGCACAACAATGTATTCTGCTTCAAAAGCTGCCTTAAAGGGCTTTACAGAATCACTTAGAGAAGAATTCAGAGGCAAACTTTATGTTGGTCTTGTTTGCCCGGGCTTCACTAAAACAGATATTTTCCGTGATCAAAAGAACGAAGGCGGAAAAGGTCAAAAAATTATGGATATGATTTCAACCGACTGTGATTTGATGGTTAAAATGATTATGTTTGGTATTGAACATAAGCAGGCACTTCAAATTCACGGCGTGGACGCTCATGCAATGAGTGTTTTCGGCAAATTGCTTCCCGTTAACGGTTCTCGTCTTTTCAGTGCTATTATGAAGGCTGCCGATATTGATTTGTTTAGCGACGTATTCAGAGATTAATTTTTTTAAAAAAGGGACGGAACAGTGCAACGGCGTACTGTTTCCGCCCTTTTATGTTTTTATTTAGAAAGGAATGGTTTTTATGAGCAGTACTGCAGATGCTGCAACAAAAAAGTATATGAATTTTAAAGAAATTGCAGCTTATTCTCTTGGTCTTTTCGGCTTTCAGGCAATAGTCGGTCTTTTAAATTCATATCAGGCTGAATTTGACGGCTCTATTTTAGGTGTAAATGTAAGCGTTGTTGCAATTTTGATTCTTATTGCAAAAATCGTTTCTGCCGTTGCCGACCCGGTTGTAGGTAATTTGGTAGACAGGTCTCACAGTAAATTAGGCAAGTTCAAATCAATGATTGTTTATTCAATCGTGCCGCTTCTTTTGTTTACTGCGGTGATTTTTATTGATGTTCCTTTTAAATCAAATCAAACTGCCACTTATGTTTGGATTTTTGTTACATACCTGATTTGGAGCATAGCAATGACAATGGGTGATGTACCTTCTCAAGGTATTGCTTCTGTTTTAACTCCTAATCCAACAGAAAGAACAAATGTTGTTTCCATTTCAAACACATTTAAGCAGGTAGGCTTTTCCGCTTGTGTAGTTATTGTTCCTATTATTTGCCTTATAATTCCGGGCGGTTCTCAGGTTTTTGGCTTTGAAGGCGATACGGATACTCCTATGATTGCATCGGAATATTTGGGAACGGCAATCTTAACAGCTGTTTTAGGCTGTGCTCTTTTTGCCCTTATTCCTCTTATTAACAAGGAAAGAGTATCTAATGTTTCTACGGAAAAAACAACGGCAAAGGATATGATTAATGCCCTTAAAAACAATAAGCCGTTTATGCTTGTAATTATTTCTTATTTCCTTGGCTTCGGCCGTCAAATGGCAATGGGTATTCAGGTTCAGGCTGCAACAGTTATTTTGGGTTCTCAAAATCTCGTAGCTGTTCTTGGCATTGTAACTGCCGTTGGCTCAATGATTTCAATGGCTCTTTGCCCGCTTCTTATTAAAAAGCTTAATGAAAAGAATGCGTATATTCTTCTTTCCGTTTATGGCTTTGCCGCTTCAATATTCTCGTTTGTTATAGGTCATTTTTGGTTTAAATCACCTGATAATATGGTGCTTACAGTGCTTTTTTATGCATCGCTTTTCCTTATTGGTTTGCAGTTTGGCGCAGTAACCCTTATGCCTATGATTATGACAGCAGATGCTGTTGATTATTATGAATATGAAACAGGTAAAAGAATGGAGGGTGCATGCTACTCAATTTTAACTTTAACAATTAAAGTTTGCTTGGCTCTCGGTACGGCTGTTGGTCTTATATTTGTTCAAAAATCAGGTTATTACGAATCACTCAGCACAGGCGCATTTACAACAGGAACAAAGGATATTATTTTCTTTGCATACACTGCTTTGCCAGGTATTCTTGCTTTGCTTTCTGTAATTCCTATGCTTAAATATGATATTGTTGGCGACAAAAAAGCAAAAATTTCTGCCGCACTTGCTGAAAGAAGAGCAAAATAAATTTTAGTGTTTCAGCCGTTGCAATTTTGTTTGCAACGGCTTTTTTAATAATTTCAAGGTGGTATTTTTATGAAAAAAGGTTTTAAATTTTTATCGCTTTTGTTGGTGGTAATAACATTGTTTTCATTGTTTTCAGGTTGCAGTCAAAACGGTAAAAGCATAATGAATAATACATATGATAATTATGAAAATTTAGCTTCATCCTGTTCTGTTTTTAATCAATCGGGTAAAAAAATTTCAGGTTTTAAGTTAAAAGGTAAAGCAGAAGAAAATAATTATGTTACTGTTGATTTAGGCGAAGAAGTTAAATTCAATACGGTGGTTTTGCAGGAAAAAGGAAAAAATGTAACCCTTTTTGAGATTTACGGCAGTAATAATTCAGAAAGTGATTATGAGTTTTTGTATCAAAGTGATTGTATAGAGGGCGGCCATACATGTTTTTTGGGTGATGTAAGTTATAGATATTTGCGAATTTTTGTAAATCAGGCAAGCGGAAAATATAATTTGTATAATTTTGGAGTTTACAACATTAAAAATGATAAGGCAAAAGAATTGCGTGTAAATTCGTATCTTGTTGCAAATGATATTAATGAAAATACCGATTTTTCAATGGTGGATGCATTAACGGATATTATTGTTTTCGGTATTGCAAAATTTGATAAAAACGGAAATATTATTTTTGTTGATAATGATGGAAATGAAATAAACGAAAGTGTTTATGCAGAAAAAATACAAATTATAAAAAATAATGTTAAAGATAAAAGTATTAATTTAATTTGTGATGTTTCTATGCCGTACAATGATGGAAATGAAGATATTATTTCTATGCTTTCACCTGAAAATGTAGATAATACGGTTGCCAATATTAAAGAAATTGTTGAAAAATATGATTTTGACGGTTATGATATGGACTATGAATTTCCAAACAGCAAAAAAGAATGGAAATTATTTAACGATTTTTTACGCAAACTTGATTCTGCAATATCTGATAAAATCATTTCTCTTGCTATTGCACCGTGGGATTTGCAGTTCGATAAGGATGTGATAAATATTATAGACAGGGCGGAAGTTATGCTTTATGATATGTTTACGGCACACGGTTATCATTCGATTTTCTCTGTTACCGTAAATGGTGTAAATAAAATGCTTAAAGGTGGTTTTGCTCCTGAAAAAATAGATTTAGGCGTTCCGTTTTATTCCAGACCCACAAATCGTTTGGCATATTGGGGAAATTATAATCAATATGACGGTAAATTGGATAAATATACCAATCTTCTCTATTTTAATGATTTTGACCACAATGGTAATCCTATGACGGCACCTCAATATATTAATTCTGTACAAATGATTGCCGATAAAACTGCGTTTGCTGTAGATGCGGGGCTTGGGGGAATAATGGTTTGGCATTTAACTTGCGATTTGCCGTATGACAATGAACTTTCATTATTCCGTTCAATTAATGAAACAAAGCAAAGTAAAGCGGCGTAAAACTTAAATAGGTAAAATAGAAACAGACCGATATTTGAATATCGGTCTGTTTCTTTATGTTTAAATAATATTTTAATTATCTTCTCGGGCGTCTGTCTCTGTTATCTCTTCTCGGACGTCTCGGTTCATCTTCAATGTCGTTTTCAGGAGTCATTCCTTCAAGTTCAATTAATGCATCTCTTCTTGAAAGATTAATTCTGTTTTGGTCATCAATTTCTGTGCATTTAACAATAATTGAATCGCCAACATTAACAACATCTTCAACCTTTTCTGTTCTTTTAACATCAAGTTTTGAAATATGAACAAGTCCTTCTTTACCCGGTGCAATTTCAACAAATGCACCAAATGGAGTAACTCTTGTTACAACACCGTTGTAAAACGCACCAACTTCAGGGTCTGTTGCAATAAGTTTAACAACGTCAACTGCACCTTTACATTTGTCAATATCAATGCCGCTTACGTAAACTCTGCCGTCTTCTTCAATGTTAATTTTAACATCATATTCGGCTTGAATTTCCTGAATAACTTTGCCGCCTTTACCGATTACATCGCCGATTTTATCAGGATTAATGGAAAGAGTAAGCATTTTTGGAGCGTATTTTGAAAGTTCTTTTCTTGGCTCGCTTATGCAAGGAAGCATAATTTCATCAAGAATGTAATTTCTTGCTTTGTGTGTTTTTGCAAATGCTTCTTTAATGATTTCAGGTGTAAGGCCGTGAACTTTAAGGTCCATTTGAATTGCTGTAATACCTTCTTTTGTGCCTGCAACTTTAAAGTCCATATCGCCGTAGAAGTCTTCAAGACCTTGAATGTCAACCATTGTCATAAAGTCGCCGTAAACACCGTCATCACCTGTAATAAGTCCGCAGCTGATACCTGCAACAGGTGCTTTAATAGGAACGCCTGCAGCCATAAGTGAAAGCGTAGAGCCGCAGATTGAGCCTTGTGATGTTGAACCGTTTGAAGAAAGAACTTCACTTACAACACGAATTGCATATGGAAATTCATCAACAGAAGGAAGAACAGGAACAAGTGCTTTTTCTGCAAGTGCACCGTGTCCGATTTCTCTTCTTCCCGGTCCTCTTGAAGGTTTTGTTTCGCCAACGCTGTAGGATGGGAAGTTGTAGTGGTGAATATATCTCTTTTCTGTTTGTTCGTCAAGTCCGTCAAGAATTTGAGCATCGCTCATAGGTCCGAGAGTTGTAACTGAAAGAACTTGTGTTTGACCTCTTGTGAAAAGGCCGGAGCCGTGAACTCTTGAAAGAAGGTCAACTTCTGCATTAAGAGGTCTGATTTCATCAATACCTCTGCCGTCTACACGTTTGTGTTCGTCCTTAAGCCAAGCACGAACAACGTGTTTTTGAACAAGGTACATTATTTCGTCAATTTTGCCTTCGTTGCCTTCAAATTTTTCGTCAAATTTTTCATGAACTGCAGCGTAAATAGGAAGAAGTGCCTCATCACGAACAAGCTTGTCGTCTGTATCAAGAGCTTTTTTAACGTCGTCAATGCAAAATGCTTCGATTTCTGCTAAAATTTCAGGGTCAGGATCGGATGATTCATATGCAAATTTAGGCTTGCCGATTTCATCTACAATGTCCTGAATAAATGCAACCATCTTTTTGTTTTCTTCGTGACCTGCCATAATGCAGTCGAACATAAGGTCGTCTGGAATTTCATTACCGCCGGCTTCAATCATTGCAACTAAGTCTGCTGTAGAAGCAACTGTAAGTGTTAAATCTGTTTTTTCTCTCTGTTCAAGTGTTGGGTTAAGAACGATTTCACCATCTACAAGACCAACGTTTACAGATGAAATTGGGCCATCCCACGGAATATCGGAAACTGCAATGGCAGCAGAAACGCCGATGGCAGCTGTGATTTCAGGTGAGCAATCAGGGTCAACAGACATAACTGTTGCAACAACTGAGCAATCGTTTCTTAAATCCTTTGGGAAAAGAGGACGAATAGGTCTGTCTATGCAACGGCTTGTAAGAATAGCCTTTTCTCCTGCTCTGCCTTCACGACGAAGGAAAGAACCGGGAATTTTACCTACAGAGTACATTTTTTCTTCATAGTCAACGGAAAGAGGGAAAAAATCTACTCCTTCTCTTGGTTTTGCAGATGCAGTTACTGTGCAAAGAACTTCTGTTTCGCCGTAACGTGCAAGAAACGCAGCGTTGGCAAGTCCAGCCATTTTGCCGGTTTCAAGTGTGAATTTGCGGCCTGCAAATTCAGTTTCCCAAACTTTAAAATTTTTGAAAAACATATTTTTACCTCGCTTTAATTTTGTATATCCAAAGGAGGCGCAATAGTAATAAATTCAACCCATTTTGTTTTAAATAGATTCAATTTACTACTATTTTTCGCTCCTCCTTATAGATTCTTTTATTGTTAAAAAATCACAAAAAGCAGACGGCAATTAAACCGTCTGCTTAAAAAGGACATTATCTGTCAAGAGTATCACGAATACCAAGCTTTTTAATAAGTGCACGGTATCTTTCAATATCTTTGTTGTAAAGGTAGCTGAGAAGGTTTCTTCTGTGACCAACCATTTTAAGAAGACCACGACGAGAGTGGTTATCTTTCTTATGAATTTTTAAGTGAGCTGTAAGCTCGTTGATTCTTGTTGTAAGAACTGCGATTTGAACTTCAGGAGAACCTGTGTCGCCTTCGTGTGTTGCATATTCGGCAATAATTGCCTGCTTTTCTGCTTGTGTCATAATTAATTCACCTCATTATATATTTTGCGATTAGCGAAAAAACACAGTATCGGGAAGGGTGAAAGCACATGTGCCTTATACCCGAAACCGAGTAATTCGTATTCGACAACGGAAATTATAACATATAAAAACCGTTTTGTAAAGTATTATTTATTTTATGCAATATGCAGTACATTTTATTGTGTATTTGCCGTAAAAAAGCGGTTTTTCACAAATAATATGGCAACAGTTAAAAATATATTGACATTTTTTCATTTTTTGATATAATAATTAAGCCGCATATTGTGGGCTGTTAAGCGGTGCGTTGCACCCGCCTATTGTAGCGAGTCTGAATAAAGGAAGGTTAACTCTTATGTATGCTGTTATCGTAACAGGTGGTAAGCAGTACAAGGTTTCTGAAGGCGACGTTATTTATGTAGAAAAACTCGGCGCTGAAGAAGAAAGTGAAATCACATTTGATACTGTTCTTGCTGTTAGCACAGATAAAGGCCTTAAAGCAGGCAAGGATTGTGCTAAATCAACTGTTAAAGCAAAAGTTCTTAAGAACGGCAAGGGTAAGAAAATCACTGTATTTACTTACAAGCCAAAGAAGAACGAAAAGCGTAAAATGGGTCATCGTCAACCATATACAAAGGTTGAAATCACCGCTATTAACGCTTAATTAACAATGATTAAGGCTGAATTTTACAGTGCGGATAACATTTTAACGGGTTACAAAATTACAGGTCATTCAATGTCTGCTCCCGCAGGGGAAGATATTATTTGTGCGTTTGTTTCAAGTGCGGCTTTTATGGCGGCAAACACTATAACAGAGGTTTGCAATGCACAGGCAAGCACTGAGGCACATAATGGCTTTATGGAAGTTAACGTAACCGATTCTGCACAAAACGTTCAGGATATTTTAAATGGTTTAAAACTTCATTTAACAGAACTTGAAAAGCAATATCCTGAAAACATTAATGTGATTATTACGGAGGTGTAATTATGCTTAAGTTAGATTTACAACTTTTCGCTCATAAGAAAGGTATGGGTTCTACAAAGAACGGCCGTGATTCTGAATCTAAACGTCTTGGCGCTAAAAGAGCAGACGGTCAGTTTGTTCTTGCAGGCAATATCCTTTATCGTCAAAGAGGAACACATATTCACCCGGGCACAAACGTAGGCATCGGCTCAGACGATACTCTTTATGCTCTTGTTGACGGTACTGTTAGATTTGAAAAAATGGGCAAAGACAGAAAGAAAGTTTCTGTTTACCCTGTAGAACAGTAATTAAGTATTGTTACGAACCCACAGATTTTTCTGTGGGTTTATTTTTTTGTTGCATTTATGCTGTTTTTTTGTTAATATTTTTAATATGAATATAATGGTATAAATATTTAGTATATAAAGGAAAGAAAAAATGTTTGTTGATATTGCAAAAATTAAAATAAAAGCAGGCGACGGCGGTGCAGGTGCAGTGGCATTTCACCGTGAAAAATATGTTGCGGCAGGCGGACCTAACGGTGGCGACGGCGGTAAAGGCGGCGACATTGTTTTTGTTGTTGATGATAATTTGGCAACCCTTGCCGATTTTAGATATAAGCGTAAATATGCCGCTAAAAACGGTTTGCCCGGCGGCGGGGACAGAAAGCACGGCAAAAACGGCGAGGATTTGGAAATTCGAGTTCCACGTGGCACTGTTATCAGAGAGGCAAACAGCGGCGCAGTTATGGCGGATATGAGCAAAACGGAACGTTTTGTTGCTGCACAGGGCGGTAAAGGCGGCTGGGGTAATCAGCATTTTGCCACACCAACACGTCAGGTGCCTCGTTTTGCAAAGCCGGGAATCCCCGGTGAGGAGTGGGATGTAAGCCTTGAACTTAAACTTCTTGCAGATGTTGGCCTTTTAGGCTATCCTTCTGTAGGTAAATCAAGTCTTATTTCCGTGGTTTCACAGGCAAAGCCGAAAATCGGCGATTATCATTTTACAACTCTTGTTCCCAATTTAGGCGTTGTTTCAATGGGCGAAGGTAATTCGTTTGTAATTGCAGATATTCCCGGTCTTATTGAGGGTGCAAGCGACGGAATCGGTTTGGGTCATCAGTTTTTAAAGCATGTTGAACGTTGCAGGCTTTTAATTCATATAGTTGATGTAAGCGGTCATGAGGGCAGAGACCCTAAAGAAGATTTTGCTAAAATCAACGAGGAACTTGTTAAATTTAATCCCGAGCTTGCAAAACAGCCTCAAATTGTTGCAGGCAATAAAATTGATATGGCAGAGCCTGAGCAAATTGAAGATTTTAAAAATTGGGTTGAACAGCAGGGTTATGAATATTTTTCAATTTGTGCACCAATTAAAGAGGGTACACAGGAATTGATGAATGCTGTTTGGAATAAACTTCAGCAGCTTCCGCCGATTAAAGAGTATGAAACAGAAGAAATTCCTGTTGAAAGTTATATTAAAAAAGATAACGGCTTTAAGATTACTCAGGTTGAGGATGGATATTTTCTTGTTGAGGCTGATTGGTTCCCACGAGTTCTTAAAGGCGTAGATGTTGACGATTACGAAAGTTTGCAGTATATGCAGCGTGTGCTTGAAAAAAGCGGAGTTTTTAATGCGCTTCGTGAAAAAGGAATTCAGGAGGGCGACACTGTTTCAATTTATGACATTGAATTTGAATATGTGCCGTAATTAATATGAGATTTACAGATATTGAAGTTAATGCAAAGCAGTTAAGTCCTTTGAATTTAGCCTTTATAGGCGACGCCGTTTACGAGATTTTAGTTCGTGAAACTCTTGTTTGCAGTGCTAACAGACCGGTAAACGATTTGCATCGTGAAAGTGTTAAATATGTTTCCGCACAGGCACAAACTGCTGCTTA
Source organism: uncultured Eubacterium sp. (assembly GCA_934512155.1). Lineage (GTDB taxonomy): Bacteria > Bacillota > Clostridia > Oscillospirales > Acutalibacteraceae > Eubacterium_R. Next base: position 11,549 of record CAKSWS010000012.1, read on the forward strand.
TGAAAAAATTCAAAATACGCTTACGGAAGAGGAAATGACTCAGTTTAAACGTGGCAGAAACGCAAAGGTGGGTCATTCGCCTAAAAGTGCCACAGACGCACAGTATCATACTGCAACAGGTGTGGAAGCGTTATTTGGTTATTTGTATTTAACAAGTCAAATTCAAAGAGCAAAAGAACTTTTCAAAATAATTATTTCTGAATAACAAAAAGGATGTGATTGAAAAATCACATCCTTTTTTATTTTGTTTTAGTTTATTTTTCAATGTTTTTGCAAGCAACAATGTTAATTCCTGTGTCAAGCACATTTTCAATAACAATGTCGCCCACTTTAATAGGTGCTGTAAGAGTAATGTCGTCAAGTAAAGCCATAACGTCAAACATTTTGCCTTTTGCAACTGCACCTGCTGTTTTAACGGGGCATCTTGGGTGTTCGTTGCTGTTTGTTCTTACAGTTGATGTAATAACTCTTTTTGGGTTTTTTAATTCGTTTTTGCCGTATTCAGCACCTCTTGGACAGCTGTTTCCGGTAACGGCATAATCGTTTTCTTCATCAACTTTTAAATGGCAGCCTTTTGGGCAGGTAATGCAAATAAGTTCTGTCATAATTAACCCTCCTCAACCGAAACGGTAATGTTGTTTGTTTCAATTTTATCAAGTAAAACTTTTGGCAGTGCAATTTTTTCCATTTCGCCGGGAGCGGCATGCTCTCTTTTAAATTTCGCAATTAAATTGCCGTTGCTGTCTTTAACCGTAATTACACAATTTTTAAATATTTGTCGTACTCTGAAAAAGATTTCGGCAGAGTCGGCACCGTTGCGGATTTTTTGCGGCACAGTGTAGCCTACGCCGTTTCCGTTTGTCAATTCAATATAATTTTCTCTGCTCTTTTCGCCGTTTAAAACATATTCTGCGGCTGATTTACCTGCTTTTTGGCTTTCTGCAGTAACAAAGTCTACCAAGTCGTGAACATGAACAACATTGCCGCAGGCGAAAATTCCTTCTGCGGATGTTTCCATATTTTCAAACACAACAGAACCGTTTGTTCTTGGGTCTATTGTAATGTTTGCGGTTTTTGTAAGTTCGTTTTCCGGAATAAGTCCTACGGAAAGCAAAACCGTGTCGCAGTCAAAATCAATTTCTGTGCCGGGAATAGGTTTTCTGTCTGTGCCTACCTTTGCAATGGTAACGCCTTCAACTCTGTTTTTGCCTCGAATATCAATAATAGTGTGGGCAAGATAAAGGGGAATGTTAAAATCATTAAGGCATTGAACAATATTTCTTTGTAAACCGCCGGAGTATGGCATAAGTTCAACGCATGCAAGCACTTTTGCACCTTCAAGGGTCATTCTTCTTGCCATAATAAGTCCAATATCGCCTGAACCTAAAATAACAACTTTTTTACCAACCATATGACCTTCAATGTTAACATAGCGCTGTGCTGCACCTGCTGTTAAAATGCCTGCCGGGCGTGTGCCGGGTATTGAAATGGCACCTCTTGTTCTTTCACGGCATCCCATTGCCAAAATAATTGATTTTGCCTCAAGAATTTGGTAGCCGTCTTTTGTGTTAACACAGTGAACCTGCTTTGATTTTGTTATTTCAAGTACCATTGTGTCGGTCATAACATGAACGTCTGTGTCTTCAAGCATTTTAATGAATTTTCCCGCATATTCGGGACCGGTTAATTCTTCTTTAAAGTAATGCAAACCGAATCCATTGTGAATACATTGGTTTAAAATTCCGCCAAGTTCTTTATCTCTTTCAATTATAAGAATGTTTTTAAGACCGTTTTCATAAGCACTTAATGCAGCGGCAAGACCTGCAGGGCCACCGCCTATTACTATTAAATCATACATCAGTTTTTCCTCCCGCTTTTTGTTTCACCGGTAAGAATGTAGCTTCCCGTATTATCCTGCAAAATGTTTTCAAATGGTTCGCCTTTAAATTTTGCGGCAATTTCCAAAACTTTAGGACCGCAAAAGCCGCCTTGGCATCTGCCCATTCCCGTTCCTGCACGGCGTTTAACGCCGTCTAATGAAACAGGCGGAATAGGTGAATTGAGGGCATCTAAAATTTCACCCTCCGTAATGGTTTCACATCTGCAAATAACTCTGCCGTATTCGGGATGTTCTTTAATAAGTGCGTTTTTCTCTTCCGAGGAAAGCTCTTTAAATCTAATATGTTTGCGTGTGTTTATATAGTTTTCTTTTTCGGCTAATTCAAGACCTTTGCCTTTAAGTAAATCAATGGCGTATTCTGCAATGGCAGGTGCAGCCGATAAACCGGGTGATTTTATTCCTGCCAGGTCAAGGAAGTTTTCATCTGCAAATTCAATAATAAAATCGTCAATTTCCGTGTTTGCACGCACACCTGTAAAGTTTCTTATATTTTCTCTAAATGAAATTGACGGAACAGATTTAACAGCCTTTTCTCTTACAAAATCAAGGCAGGCTGTTTTTGTGGATGTATCGTCTTTATCTCTATGGTCGGCATTAGGGCCAACAATTAAGTTGCCATGCACCGTTGGGGAAACAAGAACGCCCTTGCCGTCTTTGTTTGGGCATTGGAAAACAACGTGTGAAACACGTGTGCCTTCTGATTTATCAAGCAGGTAATATTCGCCTGCACTTGGAATAACCGTAAATGATTTGTCTGCCACCATATTGTGCACATCGTCGCTGTTAACACCTGCGGCATTAATTATATATTTTGCTTCAACATTGCCTTTTTTTGTTGAAATATTCCATTTGCCGTTGCCCTTTTTAATGGATGTAACTTCGGCTTCAAGCATAATTTCAACGCCGTTTTTAACTGCTGTTTCAGCCATTGCAATGCCGTATTCCCAAGGGTTGACTATTGCGGCACTTGGCGCATAAAGTGCACAAACCGCATTTTCCGAAAGGTTTGGCTCCATATCAAAAAGTTCTGCTTTATTAAGAACCTTCATGTTTGGCACACCGTTTTCAACGCCTCTTTTGTAAAGTTCTTCAACTGTTTTAGCTTCCTCATCGGAAAAAGCAACAACTAAAGAACCTATTTGTTTGTAGGCAACGTCAAGATTTTTGCAAATTTCTTTTGCCATTGCAGAACCTTTAACGTTTAATTTCGCCATAAGAGTGCTTGGGTGCGGGTCATAACCTGCGTGAATAATTGCGCTGTTTGCCTTTGTTGTTCCGCAACAAACATCGTTATTTTTTTCAATAACAACGGCTTTAATGTTGCTTTGGCTTAATTTGTAGGCGCATGCGGCGCCGATAACACCGCAACCTATAATCGCTACATCATACATATGTAATCCCCCTTAAAATTTTGCCGATAAAAAAAGAGCAACACAAATAAAGCAGTTACAAACTGCTTTATTCCTGTTACTCAAATCTCATCAGGTGTTTATATTACAAGTTCATTGTACAATTATTTTAATTAAAATGCAATAGGTAATTTATAAAAACCAAACTTTTTCGTTTGTGGATGATATTGCAACGGCACCGCCGGAAAGGGCTGTAACAACATCATCTTTTTCTGTAATAAGTCCGCCGGCAATAACAGGTTTTTTTGTTGTTTTTGCCGTTTGTTTAATAATTTTAGGCATTAATCCGGGCAAAATTTCAATAAAATCGGCACATTGCTTAATATCTGCGTGCTTGGCGTTTTCCATTGCTCTTGAATCTATCATGAAAAAGCGTAAAACGGTAAATAAGCCTTGCTGCTTTGCATATTTAATCAGTGGAATTTTAGTGGAAATAATGCCGTCTGTTTCAGTTTGATTTTTTAAAAAATCAATGCTTACTTCTCTGCCGGCAAGCCCGTCAATTAAATCGGCGTGAACAAAAACGGATTTTCCGTTTTCTTTAAGCACTTTAACTATGTTGCTAATGTTGTTTATATTTCCGTAAAGTACAAAAACTATTTTGCACTCGCTTTTTATGCATTCGTAAAGGCTTATTTCATTTTTAACGGCTGCTATAATCGGGTTATCTTCCAATGTTGTGTGCAATTCTTTTTCCGTCATTTAATCACCTTTTTTATAATTATTAAAATATAGTATTGACTTTTCCGAAATTTATGGTAAAATATATCTCGTTCGGGAGCATAGCTCAGCTGGGAGAGCATCTGCCTTACAAGCAGAGGGTCACAGGTTCGAGCCCTGTTGTTCCCACCAAAAGCCGTATCGTAAGATGCGGCTTTTATTTTTATGTTCTCGGCTCGAACCTGTGAGGCACGTTCCAAATTTCAATTTGGCAAAGAACAGTCCGGTGGACTGTTCGCTCGTGCCTGATTCTTATGAGAGCCCTGTTGTTCCCACCAAAAGCCGTATCGTAAGATGCGGCTTTTATTTTTATGTTCTCGCTTGAATTTCTTAAATCAAATGCTTCGTCGCTCTTAATTAAGAGCGATTTTTTAATTGTGTGCAGGGTGATAGTTTGTAATGTATTTTGTTAGTATGTCTCTAACATTTTCGTCATTAATGTTATGTAATTCATCAAGCATATTGTTAAATTTAACTTCGTCAATATCAACAGGCTGAGTTACATATATTTTTTCAAGGGCGGTTTTTTTGCGTGTTTTAAGTTCGCTTTCAAGGGCAAGTTCTTCATAAAGTTTTTCACCCGGTCGCAGCCCTGTAATTTCAATGCCTATTTCATCTATAGTGTAGCCGGAAAGACGAATAAGGTTTTTAGCTAAATCCATAATTTTTACAGGCTCGCCCATATCAAGCACAAAGATTTCGCCGCCTTTTGCAAGACCGCCTGCTTGGCAAACAAGCTGCGCAGCTTCTGGAATTGTCATAAAGTAGCGTTCAATATCAGGATGGGTAAGTGTAATGGGACCGCCGTTTTCAATTTGCTTTTTGAAAATCGGAATAACAGAACCGTGAGAGCCTAAAACATTGCCAAAACGAACGGCGGCATATTCGGTGTTTTTGCTTTTTTTGTCCATATATTGCACAATAAGCTCAGTAATTCTTTTTGTACAGCCCATAACGTTTGTGGGGTTAACGGCTTTGTCTGTGGAAAGAATAACCATTTTAGGCACTTTAAATTCGTTTGCCATAAGGGCAACATTATATGTGCCGAAAACATTGTTTTTAACTGCTTCGCAGGGGCTGTCTTCCATAAGGGGAACATGCTTGTGGGCAGCAGCGTGGAAAACAACATCCGGTTTAAATTCTTCAAATATTTCACGCAGTCTGTCTTTATCTCTTACAGATCCTATTCTTACCTGTGCGTCAAGTTTGTCGCCGTATTCTGCTTTTAAATCGTTTAATAATTCAAAAGCACAGTTTTCGTAAATATCAAAAATAATAATTTGCTTTGGGTTGTATCTGGCAACTTGGCGGCAAATTTCAGAGCCGATAGAACCGCCTCCTCCTGTTACAAGCACAGTTTCACCTATAAGATATTTGCAAACGCTTTTATCAAGTTTAACTTCACTTCTTGCCAAAAGGTCGGTAATTTCAACTTTTCTGGGTGCTTTTGTTTTAGCGGTCGGATTCATGCTTTCTTCAAATGACGGTGAAATTTTAATATCACAATTTGTTTGCAGAGCAAGATTTAATATTTCTTTTTGTCTTTTTTCCGAGGCAGAGGGAATGCAAATAATAATTATGTCTATGTTGTATTTTTCAGCAAGAACAGGAATGTCGTTGCAAGTACCTTTAATTTTAATGCCGTTAATTTTTTTGCCTTTTTTTGCAGGATTATCATCAACTGCCAAAATAGGAAAACCTGTTTTATATCTGTTCATTGAAAGATTGTCAATAATGCAGTTGCCCATAAAGCCGGCACCAACAATCATAACACGTTTTTTCTTGTGGCTGTCAAAAATAATGTGTTTAACACGCCTTAAAATCCTGTAGCCTGAACGGGGAATGCAAAAACTTATGAAGAGTAAAAAGAATGTAAGAATATAAGCGTAATGCGGTAACGCTCCGTTATATCCAAGAATTTTTACAAACAGTCCACGGTCGGTAATATAAAGAAAAACAGAACATAAGAAAGATGAAAACGCACCTCTTGTAAATTCGGTAGCACTGGCAAAGGTCCATACACCTTTGTAAAGACTTTGCAGTCTGTTTATTAATATAACAAAAACACTTGCCAAAATTATATGTGCCGGATTAAAAAGAATTTTTGAATATCCTTCGCCGTTAATATGTCCTTTTATGTAAAAAAGGGTGCAAACATTGCAAATGAAAAACGAAACAATGTCCCACATTGTTAAAAACGAAATAATAACTTTTTCTTTGTTTGAAAGTCTTGCTTGTGCTTTTTGTTCTTCACTCATAAAAAACCTCAAAAAATAATAAATATGTAATTAATTAATACCGAGGTATATTTTATATTATATTAAACTTAATTTCAACATAATTTTACAATTTATTAATGATTTAGTGAAAATGGTGAACTTTTTGCGGGGGGGGGGATAGATTATTTGTATATTGTGTTGAAAAATTTGATAAATTGGTTTAAAATGTAAATATATGTTTGGGGGTAATACATATGGAAAAGTTAAAAGGTATTAATTTAGAACATGTTACGCCTGAAAGTGTAGGCGTAAAAAGCAGTGCAATTAACGCATTTATTGATGAAATTAACGAAAAAAAATTAGGCTTGCAAAGTTTTACGGTTGTAAGACACGGCAAGGTGTGTGCACAAGGATTTTGGAAACCTTATGCAGCAGATATTCCGCACGTGCTTTATTCAATGAGCAAATCTGTAACATCTACGGCGGTCGGTTTTGCAATCAGCGAGGGCTTGCTTAGCTTGGATGATAAGGTGGCAGATTTTTTTCCTGAATACAGGTCTGCAAAATTGCCGCTTAACCAAAAGCTTACAATAAGAATGTTGCTTACAATGCGTTCTGATAAATTTATAACCGTGCTTGAGGAAAAGGGCGGCAAAGATTGGATTAAACAGTATTTTGACGCCGGATTTTTACTTCCGCCGGATTCAAAGTTTAATTATATTTCAGAAAATACATTTATGCTTTCTGCCATAATTTCAAAGGTTACAGGCATGAGTATGGTCGATTATTTGTATCCGAGAATGTTTGAACCTTTGGGTATCGAAAAGCCGTTTTGGGAGCAGGACGGAAAAGGTAATAATGCTGCCGGCTGGGGTCTTTATATGAAATCCGAAGATTTGGCAAAGTTCTTTTTGCCTTACATAAACGGCGGAAAATGGCTTGACGGCACTCAGCTTGTTCCGGCACAGTGGGTTAGGCAGGCAACATCAAAGCAAACAGCTTCCGTAAATGACGGATTTATTGATAATATGTGCGGCTATGGTTTTCAGTTTTGGCGAAATCCTGTTTCAAACAGTTATCGTGCCGACGGCCTTTTCGGTCAGCGTTGTTTTATGTTTCCTGAATATGACGCGCTTGTGGTTCTTAACAGCGGAGAATCGGAAGATTACAAGGTTATGAAGGTGTTTTGGAAGTATTTTCCGCAATGTTTTGAGTATGAGCCAATTGAGGAAAATAAGGCAGATTATGAAAAACTTCAGCAAGCATTAGGTGAACTTGAAACCGAACAGCTTATGCCTACCGAAAGAAATAAAGAGGCAGAGGCACGGTACGGCGGCAGAACAATTAAATGTAAAACAAATAAATTCACTTCCGTCATTTCTATTTCCGTGCTTAATATGCTTTATAATAAACCCGGTTGTATTAATGAAATGAAGCTGGATTTTGATGATAACGGTTTAAAATTTACTTGGAAGGAAAAGCAGCAGGTTAATACTGTTGATGTGGGTATGAACGGTGAATACGGCGTTTCTGTTATGAAATTGGGCGATTTAACGTATCATGCTTATTCAAAAGCCGCTTGGCAGGATAACGGCAGTCTTAAATTGTGGATAAGACCTGTTGAAACTGCACATGTAAGAAAATTTACATTTGAATTTCTTGAAAACAACAAGGTGAAAATTATAAATGAAATGAGCCCGACTTTTGAAGAATTGGCAATTTATAATATGACATTTCTTGGCATGCCTATCAGGCATAAAACATCTGAAGATGCATTAAAAAAAGCCGTTAAAGATTTGGGACTTCCGATTCTTGAACCGGATTTTACAGGCTGTTTTGAAGATTGATGTGCATATAGTTTGAATTTTTGAATTGAAAATATTTGCAAACAAAAAAGCGTTCTTTTTAAAGAACGCTTTTTTTATATTGTAATTTTACTCTGCTGTCGGGTATTTCAAATCTTCTTTTGTCCAGTCTTTAATAACTTCAAGAAAAATTTTTGCTTCTTCCTTTGCCTGCGGCAAATTATGGTCAACACAGTTACCGCATTCTTTCATTGTGGCACCGGGAATCGGTCCCCAATAATCGGCAATGTACTGAAACGCTTCTTTAATTAAATTAATTGAATATGTGTCTGAAAGGGAACGTGTTAAAAAGTAAAATCCTGTTCTGCAACCCATTGGCCCGAAATAAATAATATTGTCGCCAAACTCTGTGTTGCGCACATATGTTGCAAAAATATGCTCAATGGTGTGCATTGCGGCATTTGTCATAACAACCTCTTTATTTGGTTCACGCATACGAATGTCATATGTGGTAATATCATCGTCAATTCGGCTGATGTAAATGCCTTTTTTTAAAATATTGTGGTCAATTTGAAAGCTTGGAATAGTTTTCATTTTACTTCAACTCCTGTTAAAAAAGATAAATTGTGTGTAATATCCTGTCCTTTGTTTTCGTTTAGATAAGCCGTAATCATATTTATTGCGTCTGTTTTTGATTTTTCGTACAAATCAAAAACATTTTCACGGCTTTTTATGTTTGAAAATGGGGAAATCCACGCTCTGTTGTTTATATTAACATATTTTTTTGCTTTTTCCAAGTCATCGGGTTTAATAAATGATGATAATTTAAAATTTTTTGTAAAAGGTGCCGCTGCATTCTCAAGGGGTTTAATTAATTTTTCTTTTTTGCCTGCAGGGTCAAATAAAAGCTTTTGGGCGTATTTTATATCTTCTATTGCAGTTTGAACATCGCTTTCACTGAATGTAAGGGGTGCAATTTCGCTTTTGGCACTTGCCAAAACTTTTGCAATTTCCTGCTTTTCTTCGTTGGTGCAGTTAATTAAGCCCGCTGTTTCAAATTTTTTTGGGTTTAAAATTCCGTATTTTAAATTCAGCATAACACTGTCTATTGAAAATTCTATTGTGTTGTGCACTGAATTTGGGTTTAATTTGTTGTTTTTTTGTGTTATTTTGTTTTGCAGGCTGTAAACATACGGATGGCAATTTCTGTCCAGCGCATAATGTAAAATAAATCCGATTACATAACTTTGGGCAACCGATTTATTGCCGCTGTGGTTGCAATAAACGGCAAAATCATCCAACACATCGCCGAATTTTGCATGGTGAAATGCAGAACCTGCCTTTCTTAAACTTTTTCCTTTTTGCCAAGGGAAAATTCTGTGAAAAAAGAAAATATCGGGTCCTTGTGTTCCTATGTAAACGGCATTTTCATTAACTTCAAAATTTGCCGCTTCTTTTATTTTTGGCATCATTTCTTTTGCGAAAATATAGTGGGTGGAAAATGCAGGCATTATTTCATCAGTCCTTTAAAATCTTCGGGAAAATCGCAGTTCAGCGTTATTTCCTTTTGTGTTATAGGGTGGGTAAAGTAAATTGTTTTGCAATGCAGGGCTTGGCGGTTAATTAAATCGGTTTTGCCGCCGTAAAGGCTGTCGCCTGCCAAAGGTGTACCCATGTGGGCAAAGTGAACACGAATTTGGTGGGTTCTGCCTGTTTCAAGGTTAACCTTATAAAGGGTGCCTCCGCTGAAATTACATATTTTTTTAAAATGAGTTACAGCATTTTCGCCTCCCTCAAAAACACGGCGTTTTATAATGCTTTCGCCTTCTCTGGCAATGGGGGCATTTATTGTGCCGCTGTCTCCTATGTCATTTTGCGCTATGGCATAATAATCTTTTTTTATTTTTCCGGCAAGTTTTGACGCCGCAAGCTCATTTTTTGCAATAAGCACAATTCCGCTTGTGTCACGGTCTAATCTGTAAACGGCACGAAAAGCCGTGCTTTTTTCCATATAATTTGCGGCAGCGTTTGAAAGAGCGTCGCCTCTGTGGTTTCTGCTTTCATGCACAGGCATAAACGGCGGTTTGTTAAGTGCAAGCAAATCTTCGTCTTCAAAAATTATTTCAGGTTTTTCCGCACTGGGAGCGGGCATATTTCCTTTGTTTTCAATGGAAATTTTTAAAATATCTCCCTGTTTAATACAATCAATAGTTCGGGCAAATTCGCCGTTAACGGTTATGCCGTTTTCAGTTCTTTTAAGTTTTGTAAGCAGTGATGACGAAATGCCGAAATTATAAAGAAAATCTTTAATTCTTTTTCCGTCATCATTTCGTGTTATTTTAAATTCAATAATTCTCATAGCTTTTATTATATATGGAAAAAACTTTTAAAGCAATATGGTTGCAAAAGTAATTTTATAGTGTTAAAATCTATAGAAAAGTAAAGAAAGAGGCGGTTTTTTGGGGGTTTTTGAAAATTTAACAGATAAACTTTGCAAAGAAAACTGCCTTTCTTTTGAAGAGTATAAATTTTTGATTGAAAACAGAGAAAAATGTGCCGATTATTTGTTTGAAAAAGCAAGGTTTGTGCGTGATTCGGTTTACGGCAAAAAAATTTTTATAAGAGGCTTAATTGAATTTACAAATTATTGTAAAAATGATTGCTACTATTGCGGCATAAGAAAAAGCAATTTAAACGCCGTAAGGTATCGCCTGTCAAAAGATGAAATTTTACAATGTTGCAAAGAGGGCTATGATTTGGGCTTTCGTACCTTTGTGCTTCAGGGCGGCGAGGATTTGTTTTATACAGACGAATTGCTGTGCCAAATTGTTGTGCGTATTAAAAACGATTATCCTGATTGTGCCGTAACGCTTTCTTTAGGTGAACGAAGCCGTGAAAGCTATGAACGGTTAAAAAACGCAGGGGCAGACAGGTATCTGTTGCGTCATGAAACCGTAAACAAAGTTCATTATGAAAGTTTGCATCCTAAAAGTATGAGCTTTGAAAATCGCAGGCGTTGTTTAAATGATTTAAAAGAATTGGGCTTTCAGGTGGGCGCAGGATTTATGGTTGGTTCACCCGGGCAAACTTGTGATGATTTGGCAAATGAGATGCTTTATTTAAAAAAATTAAATCCTCAAATGGTGGGTATAGGTCCGTTTGTTCCTCATAAAGATACTGTGTTTGCTTCAAATCCGTCAGGTACGGCAGAACTTACAGTGTTTATGCTTGGGTTAATCAGATTGACTTTGCCGCAGGTGCTTTTGCCGTCAACAACGGCATTGGGAACAGTAGACCCTTTGGGCAGAGAAAAGGGAATAAATGCAGGGGCAAATGTTGTTATGCCCAACCTTTCGCCTGTAGGCGTAAGAAAAAAATATATGTTGTATGATAATAAAATTTGCACCGGCGAGGAAAGTGCCATGTGCATTGAATGCTTAAAAAGAAGAGTTAAGTCCACAGGTTGTGAAATTGTTACCGACCGTGGCGATTACAAGGAGATATAAATGGTAAAATATGACCCGAAATCATTAAAAGCGGAAGAATTTATTAATGATGAAGAAATTAAAGAAACATTAAGGTATGCCGATGAGCATAAAAATGACCTTGAACTTATTGACCGAATAATTGAAAAGGCAAAAAAGAGAAAAGGTTTAAATCACAGAGAAGCAAGTGTTCTTTTGGCTTGTGATAATAAGGAAAAAATTGAAGAAATTTATGATTTGGCAGAGCAGATTAAAAAGGATTTTTACGGTAACAGAATTGTAATGTTTGCGCCTCTTTACCTTTCAAATTATTGTGTAAACGGTTGCCTTTACTGCCCTTATCATCAAAAAAATAAGCATATCGGCAGAAAAAAATTATCTCAAGAAGAAATAAAAAACGAAGTAATAGCACTTCAGGATATGGGTCATAAGCGACTTGCCATTGAAGCAGGTGAAGACCCGGTAAACAACCCAATTGAGTATATTTTGGAATCTATTAAAACAATTTATTCCATTAAGCATAAAAACGGGGCAATTCGCAGAGTTAATGTTAATATTGCGGCAACAACAGTTGAAAATTACAAAAAATTAAAGGAAGCCGGAATCGGTACATATATCCTTTTTCAAGAAACTTATCATAAAGAAAGTTACGAGGTTTTGCATCCTACAGGCCCTAAGCATAATTATGATTATCACACAGAGGCTATGGACAGGGCAATGGAAGGCGGAATTGATGATGTTGGTATAGGCGTTCTTTTCGGCCTTGATAAATACAGATATGAATTTGCAGGTTTGCTTATGCATGCCGAACATTTAGAGGCTGTGCATGGGGTAGGTCCCCACACAATAAGCGTGCCACGTGTTAAGCCTGCAGATGATATTGACCCTACGGAATTTGATAATTCTCTTGATGACGATATGTTTTGCAAAATTGCCGCTTGTATTCGTATTGCCGTTCCATATACGGGCATGATTATTTCAACACGTGAAACTCCGCAGGTGCGTGAAAAAATTATTCGCTTGGGCGTAAGTCAAATCAGCGGCGGTTCAAGAACATCTGTGGGCGGCTATTGTGAAGAGGAAAGACCTCATGATACAGAGCAGTTTGATGTTTCCGATAACAGAACGCTTGATGAAGTTGTTAATTGGCTTATGACGGCAGGCTACATTCCGTCATTCTGCACTGCTTGTTACAGAGAGGGCAGAACAGGCGATAGGTTTATGAGCCTTTGCAAATCCGGTCAAATTCAAAACTGTTGTCATCCTAATGCGCTTATGACTCTTAAAGAGTTTTTAATGGATTATGCAAGCGAGGACACACGCAAAAAGGGTGAAGTGCTTATTGAAAAGGAAATAGATAATATAGGCAAAGAAAAGGTTAAGCAAATTGTTCGTGAACGCCTTGTTAAGATTGAAAACGGAGAGAGGGACTTTAGATTTTAATCTTTATTAAAAGGAGCAAAAAATATGAGCCTTAATGATACTCCGTCGGGAGAAAGAATGCATATTGGCTTTTTCGGATGCAGAAATGCAGGAAAAAGCAGTCTTGTAAATGCTGTTACAAATCAAAAAATTTCTGTTGTAAGCGATGTTAAAGGCACCACAACAGACCCGGTAAAAAAAGCTATGGAGCTTTTGCCGTTGGGTCCCGTTCTTATAATAGACACACCCGGTTATGATGATGTTGGCGGCTTGGGCGAAAAAAGAATTGACGCAGCAAAAAATATTTTGCGAAAATGCGATATTGCCGTTCTCGTTACAACGGCGGGTATTGAATTAAACGGCGTTGAAACAGATTTACTAAATGCATTTAAAGAACGCAATATTCCTTATGTTATTGTAAAAAACAAATGCGATTTGGTAAACGGAGAACTTCAAACAGATGAAAATGTTGTTTATACAGACGCACTTCACAGGCATGGAATAGAAGAACTTAAAAATAAATTGGCTTCTCTCAATCCAAATAAAACGGAAAAGCGTTTGGTTGGAGATTTAATTTCACCGGGCGATGTGGTTGTTCTTGTAACTCCTATTGATTCTGCCGCACCAAAAGGGCGAATGATTTTGCCTCAACAGCAGGCAATTCGTGATATTATAGACAGCGGTGCAGTTGCCGTTGTTGTTCGTGAAACAGAACTTGAAACTGCATTAAAATCTTTGGGCAAATCACCAAAACTTGTTGTTACCGATTCCCAAGCGTTTGCTTTTGTAAACAGTGTTTTGCCGCCGGAAATTCCCCTTACATCTTTTTCTATTTTAATGGCAAGGTATAAAGGTTTTTTAAATACTGCAGTGGCAGGTGCAAATAAAATTAATTCCCTTAAAAACGGTTCAAAGGTTTTAATCAGTGAGGGATGTACTCACCATAGACAGTGCGACGATATAGGCACGGTAAAATTGCCTAAATGGTTGAAAAAATATACAGGTTGTGAGCTTGATTTACACTGGAGCAGCGGCACGGAATTTCCGCATGATTTAACAGGTTTTGATTTGGTAATTCATTGCGGCGGCTGTATGCTGAATGAAAAAGAAATGCAGTTTAGAATGAACAGTGCAAATGAGCAGGGCGTTCCGTTTACAAATTACGGCACGGCAATAGCATTTATGAACGGTATTTTAAAAAGAACACTTCAACCGCTTAATAATATTGAAAAATAGCATAATAAAAAGGCATTGGTTAATCCAATGCCTTTTTTGTTTTTTATTTGCTGAACGAAACAATGATTCCGTTGTTTGAAGCGTAAAGAGAATTTAAACCGCTTGCTTTTAAAATAATTATGTCTTTAAAATTACATTGCTGTTTAATTAAATTTGCAATACTGATTGCTTTTTCCTCACAGCAAACGTGGCTTATAATACAAACTTTATTTTCAAGGTTGCATCCCTCGGTTTCTTTTGCCACAAGACCTGCCAGTTTGTTAAGCGCACGGCTTTGGGAAAAATCTTTGCCGGCAAGGGAAATATTGCCCTCTGTTGTTCGCTTGCAAATAAGTTTAACTTTAAGAGCTTCAATTACTTTTGCACCAAGGTTAAATAATCTGCCGTTGCCTTTAAGTGCATCTAAACTTTCAAGGCTAAAATAAAGTTCGCAGTTGTTAACACAGTAATCATCAACTGTTTTAATAACGGTTTCAAAATCTGCACCGCTGTCTGCTGTTTCTTTAATTTTGTGTGCTAAAATTGTTTCAATTCCGGATGTGGCAAGAGAGTTGAAAACATAAATTTGCTTGCCGTCTTCATGCTCGTCTTTATAAAGGTCCACACCCTGTAAAGCACTGTTGTAGCAGCCGCTTAATTTATCTGTAATTGTTAAAATATAAACCTGTTCCTCGTTGCCCTCAATGGCTTTTGCAAATGCGTCGGGGGAGGGGCAGGCAGATTTTGCAAGTTGGTCTGAATTAACCATTTTGTCTATAAAATCATCCTGATTAAAATTTTCATCATCAAGAGTAATGTAATCGCCTATTTGTAAAGTAAGAGGCACAATTTGCAAATTGTCCCAACTTTTCATATCCTCTGTAATATCACAGCAGGAATCAACAATTATTTTGTAAGACATAATTCTCACGCCTTTCTTCGGCGGTTAAAATTAATTTTATAACATTGCCGACACGCACATATTATATACTATTGTGTTGTAAGGTGTCAATTTAATAATTAACTATTTGCAAATTTTCTTACAAATTTAATTTGTTCGTCAACACTGTTTTTGCCAGGTCCGCCTATAACAATTCTGTCTGCCACGCATTTTTCCAAATTAATTGCTGTGTAAACATCGTCGTTAAATAAATCGCAAACATTTTTATATTCTTCAATGGGCAATGTTTCAAGAGTTAAGTTTTTGTCTATACAAAGGGCAACAAGTTCGCCGGTAGCCTTGTAAGCGTCTCTGAAAGGTAAGCCTTTGCCAACTAAATAGTCGGCACAGTCAGTGGCGTTAATAAAGCCCTTTGCCGCAGCTTTTCTCATGTTGTCTTTAAGAACGGTCATGGTTTTAATCATTGGCGTAAATGCGGTAAGGCACATTTTAACGGTGTCTACAGCGTCAAAAATTGCTTCCTTATCTTCCTGCATATCTTTGTTGTATGCCAAAGCAATGCCTTTCATAACGGTTAAAAGTGTTGTTAAATCGCCGAAAACTCTGCCGCTTTTACCACGCACAAGTTCTGCAATGTCAGGGTTTTTCTTTTGCGGCATAATAGAAGAGCCTGTTGAAAATGCGTCGTCAAGTTCAACAAATTTAAATTCCCAACTGCACCACATAATAATTTCTTCGCTGAAACGGGAAAGATGCACCATAATAAGCGAAAGGTCTGCCGCAAGCTCTATGCAAAAATCACGGTCTGATACGCCGTCAAGTGAGTTAAGCGTAACGCCGTCAAATCCTAATAATTCGGCAGTCATTTCACGGTTAATGGGGTATGTTGTGCCGGCAAGAGCACCCGAACCCAAGGGGCAAATGTTCATTCTGTGTTTTGTGTCTTTAAGTCTGTCCAAATCACGGCAAAGCATTGCGGCATATGCCATAATATGGTGGGCAAATGTAATAGGCTGTGCCCTTTGAAGGTGGGTGTAGCCGCTCATTATTGTGTTTTCGTTTTCTTCTGCCTTGTCGCAAATAACGTTAATAAGTTCTTTAACCTTATTTTCAATTTCTTCAATTTCTTTTCTTAAATTAAGACGAATGTCAAGGGCAACCTGGTCGTTTCTTGAACGTGCCGTGTGTAATCTTTTGCCTGTTTGACCGAGTCTTGCGGTAAGTTCGCCTTCAATAAATGTGTGAATATCTTCTGCATTACCGTCTATTTCAATGGTTCCTGCTTTGATTTCCTGTAAAATATTAAAAAGCTCTTCGCAAATTTTGTCGCTTTCCGATTTATCTATAATACCCTGTGCGCCAAGCATTGTGGCATGGGCAATACTGCCTTTAATATCTTCTTCAAACATTCTGCTGTCAAAGCTTATTGAAGAGTTAAAATCGTTTGTTTCCTTGGCAAGTTCCTTTTTAAATCTGCCTTTCCATAATTGCGCCATAAATCCTCCTAAAATACTATTATCGGGCGGAGTTCTTCCGCCCGATATTTTAATGCATAAGCCGTGTTAAATTTGTTTTAATCAGTCGTTATTTTCTCTTTTTTGGTCAAGAAGTGCTTTAACTTTAATTGAAAGACCGAAAAGATTAATAAATCCTGCGGAATCTGCTTGGTTGTATGCACCGCCGTCATCGCCGAATGAAGCAACATTTTCATCGTATAATGTGTATGGAGATGTAATGCCTGCATTGATAATGTTGCCTTTGTATAATTTAAGCTTAACATCACCTGTTACTGTTTCCTGTGTTTTGTCAACAAAAGCAGAAAGAGCCTCACGAAGGGGAGTAAACCATAAGCCGTTGTAAACAAGTTCGCCGAATTTTTGAGAAACAAGTTTTTTGTAGTGTGATGTTTCACGGTCAAGAGTAATCATTTCAAGAAGTTCATGGGCTTTGTAAAGAATTGCACCGCCCGGTGTTTCATAAACGCCACGGCTCTTCATTCCTACAAGACGGTTTTCAACAATGTCAAGCAAGCCAATGCCGTTTTTGCCGCCCATTTCGTTAAGTTTTTCAACAATTTCAAGTGCTTTCATTTCCTTGCCGTCAATAGCGGTAGGAACGCCCTTTTCAAAATGAATTGTAACATAAGTGGGTTCGTCCGGTGCCTGTTCCGGTGAAACGCCCAGTTCAAGAAATCCCTCTTTGTTGTATTGCGGTTCGTTTGCCGGGTCTTCAAGGTCAAGACCTTCGTGGCTTAAATGCCAAACGTTTTTATCTTTTGAATAGTTTGTTTCACGGTTTATTTTAAGAGGAATGTTGTGTGCTTCTGCATATTCAATTTCTTCTTCACGTGATTTAATGCTCCATTCACGCCAAGGTGCAATAATTTGCATTTCAGGTGCAAATGCTTTAAGTGTAAGCTCAAAACGAACTTGGTCGTTGCCCTTGCCGGTGCAACCGTGGCAAATAGCGTCTGCTCCCTCTTTTTTTGCAATTTCGGCAAGAGCCTTTGCAATGCAAGGACGAGCGTGTGATGTGCCTAAAAGGTATGTTTCGTAATCTGCGCCTGCTTTAAGGCAAGGGAAAATGTAGTCTTCCACATATTCGTCTTTAAGGTCAAGCACATAAAGTTTTGATGCGCCTGTTGCAAGTGCTTTTTCTTCAAGTCCGTCAAGTTCCGTGCCCTGTCCAACGTCGCCGGAAACTGCAATTACTTCACAATTATTGTAGTTTTCTTTAAGCCATGGAATGATGATTGATGTATCAAGTCCGCCGCTGTATGCAAGAACAACTTTTTTTATTTCTTTAGCCATAATTATGTATCTCCTTTGTTTGCTTTCCAAATCTGTAATCATTATATAATGCAGTGTGTTTATAGTCAAGGTAAAAAGGAAAATATTGTATAAATATACAAAAATAAGTTGTAATATTCATTGTTTATGTATAAATTTGCATTATTTTTTTGCGTTTTCTATACATATTATATTATAGTTGTGTTGTCGCACGGAATGTATAATGTGTTTATGGGGTGGGTACTTATCAGCGTTAAGAGGGTAAATATAATATGTATAAAATATTAAAACGAATTTATAAAAAATAATGAAAGTTTTACATTTTAAATAGTTTTGTAACAATAAATTGTGCGAAATGCACAATGAAAATGTGAATTTTTCATTAACTTTTAAACAACAAAATCAAGTGAATTTCATTGACAAATGTTGTTTTCTATGCTAATATTTAACTTGTAATATATGCTAAATGGGGTATCTATACCCTGTTTGGCGAAAAACCGTTGGCAAATGTGCATTTTTGCGGCTTGGTCAGTGCCGCTTTTGCGTTTTTGCTTGCCGGTTGTATTTTAGGGAGGTAAATGAATTATGAAAATTTCTAAATCCAAAAGAATTTTAGCCGTTTTCCTTTCAATCCTCATGGTTATGACATCAATTCCGGTTGTTGCATTCACAGCCTTTGCGGCTGATGACAACGATGTTGCCGCAGTTGAAACTGCCATGACCGAATATGAAAAGAAGATGGATGGCACAGTTTACAAAGAAATGTCTAAAGCATACGAGGCTTACGTTGCTTGCCAGGCTGCACTTGATGCTTACAGGTACGGCGCTGTAACAAATGCTCTTAACGGCAAGGCTGCAGCTTTAACATCTGCCACAACAGATATGGTTAACAGCGGCACATGGAGCGGTAAGTTTACTACTTCAAACGTGTCTTTCACAATCGGTTCTACAACCACAACAAGTGATAAGATGACTAACCTCGTTTATGCAAACAGTGAAAAGAGTACTAAAAACGGATATGGCAGCGGTCTTGAAATAGTTAACGGCGGTGCTATGAAATACGGTGCTCGTATTTATCCGTATTATGCAGATACTGTTGTTCTTTACAACGGTGATAATACGCCGCCAAGCTTTCCTGTTTCATTGGGTATGGTAAATGACGGCGGTCGTTATAATGTTTACTATGAATATGCATATACAGACGGCGATATTCAGTTAAAAGATAACTGGATGGGTTATGTTGACAATAACTTTAGTTGGCCTATTACTTCAACAAGCGGTAACATTGGTTACAGCTCAAGCAATAAGACAACAAATAAAGTAGTCAGTGATAAAAAAATAACAAAAACCTTTGCTAACGTAATGTATTATACAGGAACTCCGACAAATACATTAACTTCAATCACTTCTACTGCTTGGCAGGGTATGATTGACCATAAAAGCCAAACAGGTTCATTTAATTACGGCGATAATACTATTTACGTTTTGAACACTGTTAACCTTCAAAATGCTATTACAAATGCACTTGCAAAGGTAGAACTTAAAAATGTTTCAGCTTATAAAGAAGGCGGTTTATCAGCAATCTTTAAAGCTCTTTCAAATGCAATGCAGTTTGATGCAACAAGTTCAAGTTTTGGTTACGACAACGGTGTTGATGCAGGTGCTAATAACTGTAAAGACTCTATTGACAACTTAACTTTAGCTCTTAATAACGCAACAGTAGGCACTGCAGATGCAGACAGCGGTTACCAAGCTATTCGTGATGCTATGACATCAGATGTTATTAATACATTTAATGCAGGCTCCGAAGGTTACGAAGCGAAATCTTGGGAAAAATTTGAAAATGCATACAAAGCAGCTCGTGACGCTATGGCAAATACTGTAACAAACGGCTACAATGCATCAAATGCCGCAACATTGGGTAAAAATCTTGTAGATTCATACCCACCTAAATTAACTGCTTCAAAGCAAAACACAGATGCACTTATGGCAGTTATAAATAATTTTGAAGCATTAAACAACATCTTTACAGCTGAAAGCTACAGTGCAGCAGCAGAAGTAGTTAAAAATGCAAAAATTGCAATTTGGGGTTCTGAAGATAAGTACGGCGTTGCTGCGGCAGGTCCGGATGAATCCGAGCAGGCTGCAAAAGATATTGCAGACCAGGTTGCTTTGGTAACAGAAGCAGTTAAAACATTAAGAATTTCTTCTGCAACAGTTGTTGAAACAACTTACGGCAGATATTCACTTGATGGAGTTATTGCTATAGAAGTAAACGGTTCACTCTATAAAAACTATGACGTTTATGCAACAGCAGTTGCAACGGCAGTTGATTTCAGAAGCAGATTAAACACAGCAGAGTTTACAGATTACAACACTCAACTTGCAGATTACCTTGCAGCGGTTCAGGCTGTTCTTGATGCTTACCATCAGTTAACTTATGCATTTACCTCTATTCCTGACGGCACTGTAACACAAAACAGCAGCACAAAGTCTATTACTCCTCTTACTGCTCAAGATCAAGGTTATCAGTATGTAACATTCTCCTATACTGATTCTGCAGTAATTCTTAATATGACTCATGAAACAAAGAATATTACATTTGGTAATGCAAATATCAGCTTTGGCACAAATATTAAGGGCAGACCTAATAACATGCTTGACAGTATTTCAATTCATGCCACAGCATCTTCTATTTCCGACGGTAATAGACACATAAATTCAAATGGATGGTCAGATACACCTACTGCTCTTACAGATGGTCAAAAGTCAACTTATGCAGGTCAACTTGCGTATAACGGATTTGAACTTACAAATCTCAGATGGACCGGTGAAACATCCAACAATGATGCAAACCAAATTATGACTTTGTCTGACGGAACAAAAATTACCGATGAAAATCAGGCAAAAGCACAGGATTTAACAGATGCATTAGGCCGTACGGACGGTACAGGCACAACAGATTTAAACTACGGCGGTGTGTTTGCGAAAACAAATAACAGTGATGCCGCTTACACATATGTTGATGCTGATTTCAATGTAACAGTTAAACCAAATGCAGAAGTAAAGTTAACAAGAACAACGACTCCTAAACTTATAACCTATCGCCTTAATAACACATATTTCGGCGCAGTAACAGGTTATAACTGCCAAAACACAGCATATTATGCAGGCTACAACTGGTTAACTTCAGAGCAAAACAGTGAAAAGCTTAATTCTGTTGTTTATGTAGTTGATGTTTCTTACCTTTTAGACCTTGTTAAGGTTTGCGACGGCATTTTAAATGCAGGTGCGTTAAATTACACAGCCGACAGCTGGAAAGCATTTACAGAAGCACTTACAAAAGCTAAAGATGATATAAACTACAATAATTTGGCATACACAAAAATTCTTTCTGAATGCCAAACAAGATACACAGCACTTTGGGATGCTTACCAAGCACTTAAAGTTAAAGATGTAAAGGTTACATTTGCTTACAAAGATGCAGACGGAAATGACACATCAACTGTTATCACAATTCCGGAAGGCGCAAGCAAGCCTCTCTCAAACGCTCAATCACAAATTGAAGCTATTACAGTTCCTCAGTATTCCGCAAACGGTTACACTTATACATTTAAGTCTTGGAATCCGGTTGTAGATTACAGTTACTGCCCTGTAAACGATATTACCTACACTGCAACATATGATTCGTTCTCAAGTGTAGATTGGAGCGTTTACAACACAGCACAAACAAATCTTATTAACGCACTTTTAGGTGAAAAATACACCGTTGAAGGTTTGAATGCAATTAAAGCAGAAGTTGCTAAATTGGCTTACTTCACACTTTCTGAAACAGAAAAGGGCAAAACAGGTGCTGATAAGCAAGACGCTATTAATGCAGAAGCAAGTGTAATTGATTCAATTACAGCAATGCTTCCTCAATATATTGCAGATTCAAGCGCATATGACGCTCTTTCAAAATCAGTAGATGTAATTAATGCAGATGCATATGACGCAGCAAAGGTTCAAGAAGCTTTTGCAAATGCCAAAACAACAACAGATGTTGAAATCGGCGGCGCAACCTATAAAGGTTATGAATTTGACAGCGCAATCGCAACTGTTATGAGTGCTATGAGCGACAATGCTTATAAGTATACAGTAATTGCATATGATTTTGGTGATAATCCGTATTATTTAACAAAAGACGGAACTTATGTTCAGGGTACAGGCGATTCTACCGCTCCTGTTCCGCCAGCCGGAAGAGATGACATTTACTTCCATTACGGCGATGCAGTAACAGCAACAAACCCTGTTGATGCAAGCAAGGCGTGCACATTTGAAGTTACCGTTATTGCAAATAAAACAGATGTTGAATCTGAACGTAAATATGTAGGTATGTCAACAGAATATAAATTTAATGTTCGTGGTAACACTTCAATATTTACTTCAGCAAGTGAAAATACGGATATAAATGTTGTTAGATTTGTAGACGGCAGAAATAATCAGGTTGTTTATGAAACAGTTACTTCAGATTCATTTATTAGACTTAATCAAGTTACTCTTCCAACCGTTCCGTTCTATACACTTTCAAATTACACTGAGTCTTCATCAGGCACAACTTACAGAACAAGCGCAAGAGTTGATTTAACATCAAAAGTAACAACACTTGTTGCCAATTACACCGCATCTTCAGAAATCGGCAATTATACAATTATTGTTCAAAATGAAGGCGGCAAACAAATTAGTAAGCAAACAGCAGCTTATAACGAAAAAGTTACAGTTGAAGCACCGGGTGCAACAGCAATTGTTGACACGGCAACAGGCAAAGTAGTTGCCTACGGTTCAACTTACAGTTTCTATGCTTGTCAAGATCTTACTCTTAAAGCAGTTTCATCAGAAACAACAGATGTTCAGGTTTCCGTAGTTAAACCTGTAATTACAGATGATATTGTTTACTTCATCGGTCAGTTCGCTGCACCTGAAGGCACAACAATTAAGGGCAAGGGTATTGTAATTGATACAAACGGCTTAAATAAGAATTTGACTCTTAAAGATGTTGATTCAGCAAGTCAAGTATACAACATGTCTGTTTCCAAGTTAACATGCGGCAACCAGTTTACTGCTTATGCACCTATTAATAATGCTGCCGGTTCAACGGTAACTTATGTTGCATATGTAATTTATGTAGATGCTTACGGCAACGAACAAATTGCTTACTCTAATGTAGTTGAAGCACAGTTGTCATAAAAGGAGGATTGATATTTATGAAATTAAAGTATGAAGAACCAATGATTGAGATTCGTAATTATCGCTTCCTTGCGGACGTTATTACAACACCAAGTGATGCTACAAAGGATCCTGATTTGGGCGACGGCGACGGATTTGACATTTTTGGTTAATTTAAAATAATCAAAATAAACCACCTTCTCGTAAGAGAGGGTGGTTTTTATTATTGCTTCCTTCTAATTTAGCCTCCCTTGTTAAAGGGTTACTCACCACGGTGTGGGGAGATGCCACGCAGTGGCAGAGGG
>CAKSWS010000013.1 GCA_934512155.1 uncultured Eubacterium sp.
TTATTCAACAGTTTCTTTACTTTTTTTCCTCTATTTTACTTTTATCCAGACAAATAATATTATATCCGCAGCCATTTGTTCGTTTTAAAGCAAATTTCTCTGGCAATTCATTCCAATTAATTAAGTTAGCCTCGTCCCATACTCCAACCACATTAATCAGATTATTTTCATATCCCTTAGATTTCAAATAATTTCTTACTTCGTATTTGTCAGCACATTTTATTACCAGTTCATTTTGAGGACAATAAAACAGTTTGTAAAAGCATATTTTTCATTGAATGTTTCCGGATGCGTCAGATTTAAATTATATCCCAATAAAATTCTAAAATATACTTTTGTCATATTTTCAGGTCCCATTATCTTATATGCGATCTTCTGAAAATACCGTCTTATTTTATACTTTAAACTACTTTTCAAGGTTATAGTTACATATTCATTACTTTTCATTTTCCACCTCAATATATCTTATTTTTTTGTAAATTCCAAATACAATATTTCGCATTGTATTAATCACGCTTAACAATATACTTTCTTTCTCAGCAATACGATATAACCTATAATGCCATATAATGAGCTTTTTATATGAATGTGTACTAATGCTTCCCACTCTGCCTTTTCTGTATTTTGCTAATACTTCATCTAGCAAATAACAATTTGCTTTTTTACAAACTTTAAGCCACATTGCATAGTCATTATTCTTTTTTATATCCTCAATTTGAATTAATCCAATAATTTTTGAATCATACATTACTGTTAAGCACCCTAACCAACAATAATTAAACATCCCTTGTTTTGTTATTCGCTTTGGACCAGTAACCTTTATTCCTTGTTCTTTTCCACTTTCATCTATAATCTCATAATTGGTATACGAAAATGCAATATTATTATCTTCCATAAAAGCAATTTGTTTTTCCAGCTTTTCCGGAACCCATATGTCATCTGAATCCAAAAATGCAATCCATCGACCTCTTGCAAGCTGAAGAGCCCTATTTCTACTTATAGCTGCACCTGAATTTCTTTCATTCTTAAAGAATTTTATACGCTCGTCTTTTATTCCTTTTACTATTTTTTCTGTATTATCAGAAGAACAATCATCAACAATTATCAATTCCCAATTCGTATAGGTTTGTTCCATAACTGACTCTATTGTTTTTTCTATATATTGTGCAGTATTATATGATGGCATTATTATTGAAACTAAATCACTCATTTTATTTAGATTGTCTTGCAATCTCCTCCATAGTTAAAACACTTACAATCTGATGCACCATTACATTTTTATCCATTTTTTTAATTACTTTTCTAAAAGGATATAGTAAATAAACAATTGGTTTTATTATCGGGTTATATTCCACATGTAATTTACAATAGACACACCTAAAACCAAAATTATCTATTTTATATTGTTGTGCATTTGTAATATGATTAATATTTCTTGTTCCGGATGAAACATATTTTTTCCCTTTATCATTTAAATAATATTCTAATACAGTAAAATGAATCGCATCACTTACTCTATCTTTTAAAAAATCTGGATGATATTTTGCCACACAGGTTTCTACATATTCTTCATGACTTTCAACAGTCATATATCCTATTAAGAGATTTTTTTCCGCTGAAAAGCCTCCCCAATACTCAACTTTATCTTTTTTATCTTTTTGGCATCTATCTCTAAATTCTTCAACAGTAAGTTCATTGTCTGCTTCTTTATATTTAAGAAATGCTGCCTTATAAACACAGTACAAATCATCACAATATTCTAACGGATCAATTTGTGTAACATAACATTTCTTTAAAGATTGTCTAATATTCTTTCTCCTCTTTGAAGAAAACTCTTCTATATTAAATGGAGCTTCTTTGACAACATACCACCATCCCGTATTTTCGTCGCAATCATAATCCGAAGTCCAGCGGGCTAATAAAGGATAACCTCCATCTATCTTCCATATTTTTTTGCTTTTTACTTGTTCAAGATTTACCTGTTTATGTGGCGCACATGTAGGTACCGCCGCATGGTTATAATATTTCCATCCCTCTATCTTCATCTTAATTACCACTCTTTTTCAAAATCGACTTAGCTATTTTCTGCTTTGTTTTATATTCCTCATTAGAAATTTTGCCTGTTCTAAATAAATAATCGCCCAAATCTTCTGCCGTTGCCATATCTCCATCTGTAATTCCTTCTTGCTTGATAAAAGCAGTTTTTACAGTTTTTAATATAATGCTAAAATCTTTTAACAATGTCACATTTTCTATATACTTCAAATCCCAGTTCAATTTATCTTCCCACTTAATCGCATTTCGTCCATTTACCTGAGCCAAGCCACTCAACCCAGGTTTTGCAGTATGACGCATACGTTGCTCCTTTGTCATAAATATAAGATCTCTGACCAACTGGGGACGTGGTCCGCAAATCGAAAGTGTCCCATTTAAAATATTAAAAGCTTCTGGAAGTTCATCAAGACTTGTACTTCTAAGCCATTTACCAAATGAAGTTAAACGCACTTCATCTGGTAAAAGCTCTCCGTTTTCATCTCTTTCATCTGTCATAGTACGAAATTTGTACATTTTAAAAATAGTTTCTTTTCCATCTTCTCCAATCAACCCTGGACGATCCTGCGTGAACAGCACTGGACTTCCCAGTTTGAATTTGACAAGAATTGCAACACTTATATACAATGGGCTAAAACATATAATTGCTGCAGACGCACAAACAACATCTATCGCTCTTTTAACATATTTTTCGTAAAATCCCATTTTGCGTTTCGGAATTGCTTCTATATTTTCAGCTTTATAAGTTGTTTTTTTCGCCTTCTTTTTCATAATCAAAGTTGCTATCGCTGTTCCACCAACAATAGATGATGCTATAATTCCAACTATTTTTTTCTTTGACACAATAATCTCTCCCACAATATATTTCTATTCAAGTAAGCTCTAATAACTTCAATAAACCTATCCTGCTGTTCTACTTTAATTTTACTCTCGCGTAGCGATGCATCATACGAAGTGCTAACGCTTTTAAGAGCGCAAAGCTAATATATAAAGCATTCTATCAAATTTTTTTGAACTGAGAGTAAAAACTCCAGGCACATATAGGCTACGAAAGCAATAACTTACTTCCCATTCTCAACACTCTCCTCATGCGTTATAAATATTTTTCTTATTAATATAGGAAGTTTCTCTAACACGACAACTAGCCTGTGAATGTTCTTTTTTAAGAGCATCCGCAGGCTAGGTCAAACCTCATCTTATCATAATTTTTCGGCTTATAGTATGAGTCAAAATAAGCATCCAAAAAACAATTCATATATACATAATTTTCCAGCTTAAACGACACAACCATGCAAAAAAATCATCATAACCAGATTCAACTAAGCCAGCAAAGCCCCTGTAAAATCAAGGTTTTTCTTGGTTGTCCCTATTATACCGCTACCCCTTTAAGAATATTAAATAATTCAGGCGATTCATCAATGCTTGTTGAGCGAAGAAATTTTCCAAACCTTGTAAGTCTTACTTCATCAGGCAATAGTTCTACGATTTCATCTCTTTTATCAGTCATTGTTCTAAATTTCATCAAGATAGATATTTTTTCATCTTTACCAGGTCGTTCTTTTTTAAACAACACCGGATTTCCCAACTTTATTCTTACAAGAATTGCTGTAATCAAAAGCAGTGGAGATAAAATAACTATGGCTAAAAGTGAAGAAAAAATATCAAAAAATCTTTTTATATACTTATACATTATTTCTCCCATTACTCAAAACATTTCTTAACAGTTTCAATTACTCTTTCCTGCTGCCGGGGTGTCATTTTATTATCACTGGGAAGGCAAAGGCCACGGTTGAAAATATCCATGCCTACATCCAAAGCATCGCCTGCAATATAAGCATTCGTATTTGCTCTGCCGTTACCGTTCTTAGTTACAAAACCATTCATCCTATAAATCGGTTGCATATGCATAGGCTTCCAAATAGGTCTGCCTTCTGCGTTAATTTTAGCAAGCTCATCAAGAATTTCCTGCGGACAAGTTTTTCCTTTTTCGCTGTTATAGCAATAATCCTGTTCACCTCGAACCTGCTTACACATTGCATCCTCATCAATAATCAAGCAAGAAAGCCAAAAATTAGGCTCACTGTTAGCCTCATCATAAGGATTCATAGAAACAGGCAAATTCTTAAACGCTTCTTTATATCTCATATAAATTGCTTTTTTTTGAGCAACATGCTCTTCAAGATAAGGAATCTGACCACGAACAACACCTGCAATTACATTACTCATTCTGTAATTATAGCCAAGCTCTTCATGCTGATACCACGGTGCATTTTCTCTTGACTGAGTAGACCATTTACGAACTTTATTTGCAGCCTCTTCACTGTTTGTTAAGAGCATTCCGCCGCTTGATCCTGTAATAATTTTATTGCCGTTAAAGCTGATGCAATTAAATTTACCGAATGTACCTGTTTGTTGACCCTTATATGTAGCACCAAGAGACTCGGCAGCATCTTCAACAATAGTTGCATCATGTTTATCACAAATAGATTTAAGTTCATCAATCTTACCAGGTGTACCGTAAAGGTGTGCAACAACCACAACTTTAACATTTGGATGAATTTCAAAAGCCTTTTCAAGAGCGACAGGGTCCATATTCCAAGTATCATACTCTGTATCAATAAATACAGGGACGCCACCCTCATAAACAACAGGATTAACTGTTGCATCAAACGTCATATCAGAACAAAAAACTTTGTCGCCCCTTTTAACACCTGCAAGTTTTACGGCAAGATGCAATGCGGCAGTACCTGCCGAAAGGGCAACTGCATATTTACAGCCGACTATTTCACATATTTGCTTTTCAACCTCATTAATATTTGCACCGACTGTTGACATCCAGTTTGTTTCATACGCTTCTTTTACAAATTTTAATTCATCTCCATGCATAGTTGGTGATGAAAGCCAAATTTTTTCACTCATTATTTCTCCTAAAACAACACTAATCCATTTTATTATTTATAATTAACATTATTATATATATTAATAAAAAGAATGTCAATAAATATATAAATTGACAGAAATATGTAAAACAACCAAATAAATAAAAAAAACACTGTGAATAAAAAATATTCACAGTGTTTTTTAGTATTACACATATTATTGATTATTTAAACTTTTTAAGTTAATACTATTTTCATTACCGAAAATTAAAACCACTGTTTGCAATATAAGAAACAGCACCGCCAAAACTCGCAAAAAAGTTATAATTCCATACAAAATATTAACTGTTTTTTGAAAAATGCCAATGGTTTTAATACTGTTTTTTAAATACATTTATACCTCCAATTTTACTGCGTGAGCAATACCCAAAATAGGACTGCCCTGTTTGTTGGAAGTAGGACTCATAAGTGCGCCTGTTGCAACAAAAAGAACCTTTTTTAATTTTCCGCCGTTCATATTTTTTAAAATGTGAGAGCATAAAACAGAACCGCTGCAACCGCACCCCGAACCGCCGCTGTTAACATCCTGCTCTTTCAAATTATAAATCATTAAACCGCAATCATTATGAACCGAACAAATATTAATATTATGCTCCTTTTCCAACAATTCGTATAACAAATTAGAGCCTGTAAAGCCCAAATCACCGGTTAAAATCAAATCATAATCTTCAGGTTTTGTTTGCGTATCGTATAAAAAATCATAAATGGTTTTTTCTGCGGCAGGTGCCATTGCGGCACCCATATTATTTGCATCCGTTATACCCAAGTCGCATATGGTACCTATGGAAACTGCCGTAATTTTTACGCCTGCGCCTTGACTTTTAAGCACTGCAGCACCACAGCCTGTAACGGTTCGTTGGGATGTAGGCGGTCTTTGCCCGCCATATTCAAGAGGAAAACGAAATTGCCTTTCCGATGTACAAAAATGGCTTGACGCACCGGCAACAACGCAATTAGCCCCCGAGTCAACAAGCATTGAACCGACTGCCAATGACAAAGCCATTGTGGAACAAGCACCAAACAAACCGATGTATGGAACATTCAAATCTTTAACAGCAAAAGAACTTGCCACACTTTGGTCAAGCAAATCACCGGCAAGAACAAAATCAATATTTTCCGATGAAACACTTGCATTTTTCAATGCCATTGTTATTGCATTATTAAACATTAAAGATTCTGCAAACTCATAAGAATCTTCACCCATTGTGGTATCCTGATAAACAGCGTCAAAATCGTCAACAAGAGGCCCTTCCCCTTCTTTTTTTCCAACTACGCCTGCACTGCCTGCAATAACAGGCGGATTTTCAAAATAAATTATTTTACCTTTTATGTGCATAAAAAACACCTCTAAAATATTATTACCAAAATATTTTAATAAAGCGAAAAAAGCAAAAAACAAAAAATGGAAAAATAAAAAATATGCACTCAAAGCAAATTGAGTGCATATAAAAACCGATTAAACATAATATTTTGCCTGAGCATTCCAAAGCTCACTGTACAATCCGTTCCCTTTAAGCAAATCGTTATGAGTGCCTGATTCCACAAGTTTTGATTTATCAAAAACAACGATTTCATCACAAAAAACACAGCTTGAAAGCCGATGTGAAATATATATTGCCGTTTTATTTTTAACAAAAGAATTAAATCCGGCATATATTTCATTTTCGGCAATTGGGTCTAATGCTGCCGTGGGTTCATCAAGCACAACCACGGGAGAATCCTTGTAAAGTGCTCTTGCAAGTGCAATTTTTTGTGCCTCGCCGCCTGAAATTTCAATTCCGTTACTGTCTGTATCCTTATACAAACAGGTTTGTTCTTTAAAAGGCATATTTTCAACACGTTCAAGCACATTTGCCTCATCAAGACATTTTTTTAATTTATTTTCATCAAAAGGCAATGCACCGCAAACATTATCTTTAAGTGAAACTGAAAACAACTTAAAATCTTGAAAAACAACGGAATAAAGATTAACAATACTATCTTTTGTATACTCTTTAATATTAACGCCGTTTATTAAAATTTCTCCGTCGGTAACATCATAAAGACGGCACATTAATTTAATAAACGTTGTTTTTCCGCTTCCGTTTCTGCCTACCACGGCAATATGCTTTCCGTTATCTATTTTTAAATTAACATTTTTTAAAGCATAATCATCCGCACCTGGATATTTAAACGAAACATTTTTAAATTCAATATTAAAATCATCGGATGGATTTAATGATACACTGCCGTAATGTTTATTATCTTTGGTTTCAACGATTTCAAAATATACATTTGCCAACGGTAAAATTTCTGCAAGTTTACCAAGTGTATTGGCAATTTGCATTACACCGTTTATAATTTGCATAAAAGCACCGCAATACATAACAAGTGAGCCTATATCAAACAAATCCAAATTGCCTTTTACACCGATAAAAACATAAACACCAAAAGCAACGGCGGCACCCATAACAGCAACTACAGAGCTTGTTTTGGCAGTACGCATTGAAATTTGCTTTAATGTTTTTTCACCGTCTGTTAATATTCTGTTTGTAGCGATGTGAGATATTAAATCTTGCTCTTTATAAATCCGTATTTCCTTTCCTGTTTTATAATCACCAAAGATATTAATGAATGCATAAAACAGCCTGTCTAATTCAGCATAAGCTTCATTTGCGGCAAGGTATGACTTATTCATTTTAATTGCAATTAAAAGCATAACAACAGCCATAACTACAATTACGGCAATAAGGGTTATTAAAAACAGTGGATTCTCAAAAAACGAATTACCTGTTTTTGTAAATCCTATTTTTAGCAATGGAATAATCATTACAACAGATATAATCAGCGTTAAAACACCTGTAACAAAAACCGATGTGGTCCACATAAAATATGAAAACCTTGCCCAGCGGCTGGCACCTGCTTCCTCATGTTTGTGTATAACTTCTCTAAAATTAGAGTCGGACAACTTTTCATAATCCGTATTATAAAGTACACGTGCCATTTTATTATCTTCCCTGGCAAAAAGCATTGAACGTGACATATTTGTTATTTCACTTAAATATCCGCTTAAAAAAGAAAACACAAAATTAAAAATTAACGCCAAAGCAATATTAATAATCAAGCTTTTTAAATTACTGCCGTTTGAAAGCAATGTAATTATTTTTGCCGTAAAATAAATATTAAAAAACGGCAACACGGAATTTGAAACAGTGCAAAAAACAAGTGCCGGTATGGCTTGTTTATCAAGGATTGCTATTTCTCGGTACATTTTAAAAACATTTTTTAATTTACTCATTAATCGCAACCCCCTGTTCCTTATAATAATAGCTTTGAACCTGATACATTTTATAATAATAGCCCTTTAAATCCATTAACTCATTATGCGTACCCTGTTCAACAATTTCACCGTTTTTAACAAACAAAATTCTGTCGCAAAAACGGGTTGATGAAAGCCTGTGAGAAATAAAAAAAGAAAGTTTGCCACGTGTTAACTCACTGTATTTTAAATACAGCTCATTCTCGGCAATAGGGTCCAACGCCGCAGTAGGTTCATCAAGAATAAGAACGGGAGCGTCTTTATAAATTGCTTTTGCAAGAAGAAGTTTTTGCTTTTCGCCGCCTGAAAAATCAACAGCGTTTTTATATACTTCTTTATCTATAAAAGACCTTTCTTTATCAGGCAAAGCCATAATTTTTTCATATATTCCTGCCTTTTTTAAAGCTGCAAAAAGCCTGTTTTCGTCATAATCGTTACAAGCACATACATTTTGTGCCACTGTCATAGGTAAAAAATAAAAATCCTGAAAAACAGTTCCAAACAAATCAAAATAACTTGATTTGGAAATATTTGAAACATCACGGTTGTTTAATGATACACTGCCATTTGAAGGCCTATACAAGCCGCAAATAAGCTTAATAAGTGTTGTTTTACCTGCACCGTTTTCGCCTACTACGGCAACATTTTCTCCTTTTAAAAATTTTAAATTTATATTTTTCAAAGTATAATCATCTGCGTTAGGATATTTAAAAGAAACATTTTTGAATTCCAATGTGTCCACACAAGAAGAGTTTAAAGAATCGCCCGCATCGTCATAATCAGGTGTTTCAATATAATCTCTGTAAGCCTGACATTCCATTGAACATCTTTTAAGTTGATTTGATGAAAAAACAAGATTAACAACCCAATTTGAAAAACCTGTAATAATACCAAAGTAAAAAACAAAATCAGACACGGATAATTGATTTTTTACAACCAGATAAACAAGATAGACATAAGCTACCGACAAACGAATCAAATTCATTAAAGCGGTTATTCCGTTATATGCAACCGATTGATGAAGATACTTTGACGCTGTTTTTTCAAGTTTTAAAAGCAAATCGGCAAGGCACTTAACAAAATAATCTTTAAAACCGTAAAATCTAACATCCTTGGCACTTTCGCCATCTTTACTTAGCATATAAAAATAATCAAACTTTTGATAAATCTTTGAACGCCCGTCAAGATTTTTCTTTTGAAGTTTTATTATATATCTTAAAGCAAAAAATTGAATAATACAGGTAGCAAGAATTAACAAAATCATAAAAATATTGATTTTATAAATCAAGAAAGCAGATGTAATAACACCTAAAAGTGCAATACAAAAGTCATTGCACAGATTTACAAAATCCGAACCGGCAGACCATCTGCCGTTATAAAACATTTCCGCACGCTTTTGCTTTTCCCTGTTTTCAAGATTTTCAATATTAACATAATCGGTATTTAAATTTTTATTAAATGCGGCAACGGCATAGCGCATACGCACAATTCTGGCACCGCCACGCACTAATTCTGACATAAAAGGGTCTAACCAAATAGTTAAAGTAAGCACCAAACTTAACAAGCCCACAATTAAAATTAACCGTTTTTCAGACACGCCTGCATTAATACAATCTATCATAGCTTTGGGGATATAAGCTGTAATGATAGGCTGAATAACAAGAGCAGGAACACGAATAATAAAATAAAAAGGACTTTTTTTATCCCATTTAAGCCAATTTTTCAACATATAGGAAAAATTATTTTTAAAACTGCTGTTACTTTTTGCTTGCATATATTTCCCTCCTTTAGCAAGTAACAAGGCAAGCAGCCGCAGTTGCCTTATTTTCATAATAAACATAAATTTTAACAAAGTCAACAATTTGTATTGCAACGTACAATCTAATGTTTACATTATATAATGTAATAATCTACATGTCAACAAAACATATGCATTATTATCTAACTGTAACATTATATAATGCAGAGGTAACATAATGATAAAATTAAACGCACTTGAATTACTT
Organism: uncultured Eubacterium sp.; assembly: GCA_934512155.1. Taxonomy (GTDB): domain Bacteria; phylum Bacillota; class Clostridia; order Oscillospirales; family Acutalibacteraceae; genus Eubacterium_R. The sequence goes on from CAKSWS010000013.1 coordinate 10,296, forward strand.
AAAAAGCAAGGCAAAACAAAATATTGGTTATACAAACAGCTTGATATGAGCTATCAAAATTTTAATAAAATGATAAATAATGAAACCAAATCAATAAAATATGAAAACATCGAAACAATGTGCAGGCTTTTAGAATGCACCCCAAACGAACTTTTAAAAATAACGGATGATTAAAAAACGACGGTTGTTATAAAACAACCGTCGTTTTTATTTATCAACCTAATAATTCTTTTAAAATTTTAGTAACCTCACTTGCAGGGGCTTTGCCCTTTAATGCACGCATTGACTGGCCGATAAGATAATTAAAGGATGCTTCCTTACCGCCTTTATACTCATCAACAGCCTTTTGGTTATTAGCAATAACATCTTCTATAATCGGCTTAATGGCACCTGTGTCGGAAACCATTTCCATATTATTTGCCTTAATATATTCTGCCGGATTAACATTATCTGTAAACACAGCTTTAAACACCTTTTTAGCAGAATCACGGCTGATTTTATTACCGTTTAACATATTAATTATTTCGCCTAATGAATCTGCGTCAAACGCTGTATTTTCAGGAAGCGTTTGAGTGTCATTAAGCATTTTCATAAGCTCACCCATTATCCAGTTAGCACTGTCTTTAGGATTTTTAGTAATTTCAACCGTTCTTTCAAAAAGTTTAACATAAGAAACGGAAGAACAAATCATTGATGTATCATATTCAGAAAGACCGAATTCCGTCATATAACGTTCTTTTTTAATCTGAGGAAGTTCCGGCAAAGTTTCACGAATATTATCAACAAATTCATCTGTAAGTTGAATAGGCGGAATATCCGGGTCCGGAAAATATTTATAATCCTGTGCGTCTTCCTTGCTTCGCATTGCGTATGAATAACCTTTTGAATCATCCCAACGACGAGTTTCCTGAATAACCTTTCCACCGTCTTCAATAAGTTCTATTTGACGCTGTGCTTCGGTTTCAACTGCATTATGAATAGCCTTAAACGAATTAATGTTTTTCATCTCTGTTCTTGTACCGAATTCTTTGCTGCCTTTTTCCATAACAGAAACATTAACGTCTGCACGAAGTGAACCCTCTTGCATTTTACAGTCTGAAACACCGCAGAACTGAAGAATTTCTCTTAACTTTTCAACATATTCTACCGCCTCATCCGCAGAAGCAATGTCCGGTTCTGAAACAATTTCCAAAAGAGGAACGCCACAACGGTTATAGTTTACAAGCGTGCAGTCGGACCATTCGTCATGAACAAGTTTTCCTGCATCCTCTTCCATATGAATTTCATGAATTCTTACTTTCTTTTTACCGCCGTTAATACTGTCGTTAATTTCAATATAACCGTTTCTGCAAATCGGCAAATAAAGCTGACTTATTTGGTAAGCTTTAGGCAAATCGGGATAAAAATAATTCTTTCTGTCAAACTTATTATACATTGTAATTTCGCAATTAGTGGCAATGCCTGTTCTTACTGCAAATTCAAGTACTTTTTCATTTAAAACAGGAAGAGTTCCCGGCATACCTGAACAAATTTCACAAACGTGAGTGTTTGGTTCACCGCCGAATTCTGTTGAACAGGAGCAAAATATTTTAGTTTTTGTGGCAAGCTCTGTATGAACTTCAAGTCCGCAAACTGTGCTATATTCCATTTTTACTCCTCCTTAAACAAGATTTGGCTTTTTAGTATGCCAATCTGTAATATTTTGATACGCATTACCTGCACCCAAAATAGTTTTTTCGTCAAACGGCTTACCGATAAGTTGCATACCTACAGGCACATTATTGCTGTCAAATCCACAAGGAAGTGCCAAAGACGGCAATCCTGCAATATTTATCATAACAGTATAAATATCGCCCAAATACATAGCAAGCGGATCGCTTAATCCCTCACCCATCTTAAGCGCCGTTGTAGGAGCAACCGGACCCAAAAGAAAATCATATTTTTCAAAAGCTTTGTTAAATGCCTGAACGATTAATCCCTTAACCTGAAGCGCCTTTTTGTAATAAGCGTCAAAATAACCGCTTGAAAGAACAAAGTTACCAAGCATAATACGCTTTTTAACTTCCATACCAAAGCCTTCTGAACGGGATTTAAAATAAACATCTCTAAGGTTAACCGCATCAGATGATTTATAACCGTACTTAATACCGTCAAACCTTGAAAGGTTTGAACAAGCCTCTGCGCAGGCAATAATATAGTAAGTCGGAATTGCATATTTTACAACAGACATATCAAATTCTTCAATTTCAGCACCCAAGGATTTAAGGGTCTCTGCTGCCTGCATTACACTGTTTGCAACCTCGCTGTTAATACCCTCACCGAAATAATCGGACGGAATACCGATTTTTTTGCCTTTTAAATCGGTTGTATTTTTAATATCATCAAGAGTGAAAGGCGTGCCATCCATGGATGTGCCGTCTTTTTCATCTTTACCGCTGATTACTGAAAACATTGCGGCAACATCAAGAGTGTTTTTACCTATAGGACCGATTTGGTCAAGTGATGAAGCATAAGCAATAAGTCCATACCTTGAAACAGCGCCATAGGTTGGCTTTAAGCCTGTTACGCCACAGAATGAACATGGCTGACGAATAGAACCACCTGTATCGGAACCGAGAGCTATAACGCTTTCATCTGCGGCAACAGAGGCAGCAGCACCGCCTGATGAACCTCCGGGAACTCTTGTAACATCCCAAGGATTCTTTGTTTCGCCGTAAAAAGACGTTTCTGTTGTAGAGCCCATTGCAAACTCATCCATATTAACTTTGCCGCAAGGAACAATACCCGACGCTTCCATTCTTTTAATAACGGTTGCATCATAAGGCGGCTTAAAATTATAAAGAATTTTAGATGCGCAAGAAGTTATATCACCTTTTGTGCAAATATTATCCTTAACGGCAACGGGAACTCCTGCAAGAACAGAAGTTGCTTTGCCGCTGTTAATTAAATCTTGAGCTGCCTCTGCCTTTTCAAATGCAAGTTCCTTATTAAAATGAGTGTAACAATTATATGTTTTATCTTTTTCTTCAACTGCTTTTGAAACCGATTCCACAGCATCCATTGCAGTGATTTCTTTATTTTTGATTTTTTCAGCAACCTCAAGGGCTGTCATTTCATAAATTTCCATATCGGCACCCCTTATTCTACTGTTTTAGGCACAACAAATGCACCGTCTTGACTTTCAGGAGCATTGGCAACAATTTCATCTGGATTCATTGAAGGTTTAACCTCATCCTTCCTTAAAACATTGGTTATAGGAAAAGAATGACTCATTGCCTCTACACCTGTAGTGTCAAGTTCATTTAATGTATCAATATAAGTTAAAATATCCTGAAGTTCCTTGCCAACCTTTTTCTCTTCATCCTCAGTTAAAGTTATGCGGGCAAGAGATTCTAAATATTTAATTAATTCCGGAGTAATTTGCACTGCTTTTTCTCTCCTTAAAAATTATTTTTCAGGTGCCGGACGGCGAAGCTTAATATGTGTTTCACGAAGCTGCATTTCAGTTACCGTATTAGGTGCACCCAAAAGCATATCCTGTGCATTTGAATTCATTGGGAATGCAATAACCTCACGAATGTTTTCTTCGTCACGAAGAAGCATAATCATTCTGTCAATTCCCGGTGCCATACCTGCATGAGGCGGTGCGCCGTAATGGAAAGCATTAAATAATGCGCCAAACTTTTCTTTAACAGTTTCTTCTGAATAACCTGCCATTTCAAATGCTTTTACCATAACATCCGGGCGGTGGTTACGAACAGCACCTGATGAAAGTTCAACACCATTACAAACAATGTCATACTGATATGCTTTAATTGTTAACGGGTCTTGATTTAAAAGTGCATCCATTTCGCCTTGTGGCATTGAGAACGGATTGTGAGTAAATGCAAGCTTGCCGTTTTCATCATTTTCAAACATTGGAAAATCCGTAATGTAGCAAAGTTCAAATCTGTTTTTATCAATCAAATCAAGTCGATTTGCAAGCTCTGTTCTTATTTGACCTGCAAAATCATTTACATGCTTAGGAGCATCGCAAATGAAGAACAATGTGTCATCTGTTTTGAAATTAAATATTTCACGAAGTTCCTGTTTTTTGTTATCAGGCAAGAACTTATCGATAGGGCCTTTATATGAACCGTCTTCAAGAACCTCAATATAACCCAAGCCTTTCATACCGATTTCAAGAGCAAATTTAAGCATTTTTTCAAACCAGCCCTTTGACTGCTTTGCACAACCGTGAACGTTAATACCTCTGACAGGTCTGCCCTGAAAAGCTTTAAATTCAACATCGCTGAAAAATTTCGTTAAATCAACAATCTCAAGCGGGTTTCTTAAATCAGGCTTGTCTGTGCCGTATTTAATCATTGCCTCTTCATAAGGAATTCTTACAAACGGAGCGGGCGAAACTTGTTTTCCGCCGCCGAATTTTGTAAATGTATCATAAAGGACTTCCTCGGCAACAGCAAAAACATCTTCCTGTGTTGCAAAGCTCATTTCAAAGTCAAGCTGATAAAATTCACCCGGTGAACGGTCTGCTCTTGCATCCTCATCACGAAAACAAGGAGCAATTTGGAAATATTTATCAAATCCTGACACCATTAACAACTGCTTAAACTGCTGCGGCGCCTGAGGAAGAGCATAAAACTTACCTTCATGTTTACGGCTTGGGATAATATAATCTCTTGCACCTTCAGGTGAAGAACAAGTTAAAATAGGGGTTGTAATTTCAGTAAAGCCCATTTCAGTCATTTTTTGACGAAGAAATGAAATTACATTGCTTCTGAAAATAATATTATCGTGAACGGCTTTATTTCTTAAATCAAGGAAACGGTAGGTTAAACGCACATCTTCTCTTGTTTCTTTTGATTCGGAAACTTCAAAAGGAAGATTTTCCGTGCAGGCACCGAGAATGGTTAATTTATCAACTTTAACCTCAAGCTCGCCTGTTGCAATTTTTTTATTAACCGTTTCTTCATCACGTTTTACAACAATGCCTTCAACAGAAATAACGCTTTCTTTTTTCAAATGGTTAATCAAGTCGCCGTCATTTACAACAACCTGTGTAACGCCATATTCATCACGAAGGTCAATAAAAGCAACGCCGCCGTGGTCTCTTATAGTGTCAACCCAACCGGCAAGTGAAACCCTTTCATTTAAATTTTCAAATGTTAATTCATTACAATTATGTGTTCTGTATGCCATAATTTACTTCCTTTCGGGAAACTTATCAAATAATTCCATTTAATCGTTTGATATTATAACACAACTATGCATTCACATTCAACTGTTATTTTATAATATATATAAAATATAAAATAACAGACTGTGTTAAATACACACAGTCTGCAATAAATTACTTTGAAAGCAAAGCATACCTGTAAGGTTCAAGATGAATAAAACCGTTTTTGCAGGAAGAATCAAAGAAGCTATAAGAATTATTCCACTTCTCACCCACAAAAATATCAACGGCATGTTCGGAATTATTAACAACGGTAATAGTTGAATTTTCATCGCAAACACGTTCATAAGCAACAGCATTTGAATTTGCATAAACCGGAACAAATTTACCTGAAACAAACGCTTTGCAACCATGCCTGATTTCGCCCAAACGCTTATACCATTTCAAAAGTTGAACATTTTGATTTTTCCAATCAAAACAACCTCTGTTAAACGGGTCTTTCATTCCTTGCATGCCGATTTCATCGCCGTAATAAAGGCTTGGTACGCCCGGCAATGTATATTGAATAAGGCTTGCAATTTTCATCATAGACACGCCTTTTAAATAATCATAATCAGGCAATATATTATGCTTATGCTGCCACTGCCTGTCGTGTCCGTCCGGATTACTGCCGGCAAGACGTGTTATAGCTCTTTCGGTATCATGTGTGCCGATATGATTCATTAAAACATTTAAAACACAGGGCGGATAATTTTCAATAATAGAAAGAATATTATCAAAAAAGCTTTCTGCACCACCGTACTTAACAAAATTTAAAACAGCATTTGAAAATGGATAATTCATTACGGAATCAAGCTGCTTACCAAGAAGGTATCTACGCCTTTCGCCATAAGCAAATTTTGTAGTTGCATCTTCCCAAACCTCGCCGATAATAACGGCATTTGGATTTTCAGATTTAACGGCAGAACGCAAATCGTCAAGAAAAACATCAGGCAATTCATCTGCAACATCAAGTCGCCAACCGCTTATCCCGCACCTTAACCACTTACGCAAAATGCCGTTTTTGCCGCAAATATATTCCCTGTAGCTTTTATCCTCTTCCATAACCTCCGGAAGCAGTTTTATACCCCACCAGCTTTCATATTCATCAGGATATTTTGTAAATTTATACCAAGAATAATATGGGCTTTCTTTGCTGTTATAAGCACCTATATCGTTATATCTGCCATATAAATTAAAATATTTTGAATCGCAGCCGGTATGGCTGAAAACGCCGTCCAAAATAATTGAAATTCCCAATTCTTTTGCAGATTCACAAAGATTTTTCAAATCCTGCTCAGAACCCAAAAGCGGGTCGATTTTTTCATAATCGGCAGTGTCGTACCTATGATTTGAATGAGCCTCAAAAATAGGATTTAAATAAATGCAACTTACACCCAACGATTTAATATAAGGTAGTTTTTCTTCAATACCCTTTAAGTCTCCGCCAAAATAATCGTTATTCCACATACCGTTCATTTGACCCTCGTTCCAATAAGGCTCATCGCCCCATTTACGCATTTCACATTCTTTAGGAACATTACTTTTCGGTGTTTGACTGTTATAAAATCTATCAGGAAAAATTTGATAAATCAAACCGCCCTTAATAAAATCCGGGGTTTCAAAACTATCATCATAAACGGTTTGCTGAAAGTCAACGCCGTTTGCATTAAAATCTCCTACCCCCGCACCCACATTTTTAACAAATGATTTACCCCAAGGCGTGTTTAACTCAAAATGATAAAAATAAAGCCCCGGCGTGGTAGCATAAAAATGCAATTCCCAATATTCAAATTCATCGCCGCACATACCTGCCCAAAACATAGAATAATAAACAGTTTGCTCATTTTCCTTTGTTACAGCCAAATTTGCACCGTTGCAATGAATATTGCGTGGAACAATTATTCTTAATTTAACTTTTTCATTTGTTTTTATTGCCGAAATTAAAGATTTATATTCTTTATTTCTCGAATTAAAAATTTGCATATATTAACGCAAAAAGGACGGAGCACCGTCCTTTTTTCACCTTATTTTGATTTTTTTGCCGTTTTCTTTTTTGGCGTTTTTTTAACTTCCGCAGGCATTACTTCTTCTTTAACAACCTTTTTTGCCGGCTTTGATTTTATCTGAACCGGCTTTGTGTGCCAAATATTATTTGCATAATCCATAATAGAACGGTCTGCACTGAACACACCTGCACCACTGATATTCATTAATGACATTTTAGCAAATTTTTCCGCATCCCTATATGTTTCGGCAGAAAACTGCTGTGCCTTTTGATAATCGGCAAAATCAGCAAGTGCCATATAAGGATCTACATTCATAAGACTTGATGTAATTTCGCCGAACAATTTACCATTAACACCCATATTGATAAAATCAATAACACCTTTAAGAATAGGATTGTTATTAATGTAATTCATGGGATAATAACCTGATTTTTGAAGTTGCTGAACCTCAGGAGTTTTAAGGCCGAACAAGAAAATATTATCATTGCCTACAGCCTGTGCAATTTCAACATTTGCACCGTCTAAAGTTCCCAAAGTAACGGCACCGTTAAGCATAAGTTTCATATTACCCGTGCCTGAAGCTTCTGTGCCGGCAAGAGAAATTTGCTCTGAAATATCTGCGGCAGGCATAAGAATTTCCGCAAGAGAAACATTATATTCTTCCATAAATACAACTTTAAGCTTTTTATTTACATCAGGGTCATTATTAATAAGCTTTGACAAAGAATCAATAAGCTCGATAGTCTTTTTTGCCATAAAATAACCGGGAGCGGCTTTTGAAGCAAAAATATAAGTTCTCGGCACAAAATCTGCGTTTGGATTTGCTTTAAGCATTTGATATTCCGCAATGATATTAAGAATATTAAGACTTTGACGCTTATATTCGTGAAGTCGTTTAACCTGAACATCAAAAATAGAATTGGGGTCAATTTCAACACCGTTTCTCTTTTTAACAACTTCTGCAAAACGAACCTTGTTTTCGTATTTAATTTTTTGCAACGTTTCAAGAACCTGTTTATCGTCTTTATAATCACGAAGTTTTAAAAGCTCATCGCTTTGAGTAATAAAACCGTCGCCGATAAGTTCTGTTATAAATGAAGTAAGCTTTGGATTTGCCTGACAAATCCATCTTCTGAAAGCAATGCCGTTTGTAACATTTTTAAATTTTTCCGGAGTAACAGTATAAAAATCATTAAATACGGTTTCCTTCAAAATTTCGGAATGAAGTGCGGAAACGCCGTTTACGGAATGAGAACCCGCTACGCAAAGGTTTGCCATTCTTACAACGCCACCGGAAACGATTGCCATTCTTTCAACCTTATCGGCATCATGTGAAATGCTCCAAATATAAGCACGGAATCGATTGTCAATTTCCTTTGTAATTTGATAAATACGAGGCAAAAGTCTGCTGTATAGCTCTTCACTCCAGCATTCAAGTGCTTCTTTCATAACTGTATGATTTGTATAAGCAACAGTATTTGTAACAATATTCCAAGCTGTATCCCAATCATATCCGCATTCATCAAGCATAATACGCATAAGTTCAGGAATTGCCATTGTAGGATGTGTATCGTTAATATGAATTGCAATTTTTTCTGCCAAATTATCTAACGTGCCGTATTTTGTTAAATGGCGCTGAATAATATCCTGAATAGAAGCAGAAACAAGAAAATATTGCTGGCGAAGCCTTAATGACTTACCCTCCGGTGAGTTATCAGCAGGATAAAGAACCTTTGAAATAGCCTCTGCCATTGCTGATTGCTCCATAGCTTTAATAAATGAACCTTGGTTGAAAAGGCTCATATCAAGTTCAGGCTTAACTGAAGCCCAAAGACGAAGACGTGAAACGCCGTTACCCTTACCTGAAACATACATATCATAAGGCACTGCTGTTACAGTGTTGCAATCACGAAGTTCAACATGATGATAGTCGCCATCCCAGCTATCATCAACCCAGCCTTCAAAATTAACTTTTACAGACCTTTCCTCACGAGGAACAAGCCAAACATCGCCACCGGGAAGCCAGAAATCCGGCAATTCGGTTTGCCAGCCGTCAATTAACTTTTGCTTAAAAATACCTGCTTCATAACGAATTGAGTAACCCATTGACTGAAAGCCGTTAGTAGCAAGCCCGTCAAGATAGCAAGCAGCAAGTCTGCCTAAACCGCCATTGCCTAAACCTGCATCCGGTTCTTCGTCATAAAGATTATCAAGTTTAACGTCAAAACTTTTAAGAGCTTCTTCAAAAACGTCAATAAGACCTAAATTATAAAGATTGTTTTTTAATGAACGACCCATAAGAAATTCCATGCAAAGATAATAGATCTGCTTGGAATCCTGACCTTCCGCCTCTTTGCGGAATTCGCTGTTTTCATATGCAAGCTCATCACGAACAATCATTGCAACAGCCTTGTAATATTGCTCCATTGAAGCTGTTTCGGGAGTAACACCAAAGAAATGACTTAACTTATCGTTAATCATTTTCTTTGCCTGCGAAACAGAAATATTTGAATTCATATACAAATCCTCCAAAAAATTTATATTAAAACATCACTTTTTAAGTTTTATTTGTTAATTATACACTAAAAACAGCGTTTTATCAATACCCACTATTATATATACTATGCATTTTTTCCTTTTCTTTTCAGGAATTTTCCCAAAACAAGTTTGATTATATCAATAACAGACCTGATATTAATTAAAATAACAGCAATACCAAGAACTGCGGAAATTGCAAAACTTTGCCACTGACCTCCGCCGATTTCAAGTATTGTAACAACAGCAGTTGCCAAAAGCAACAAAACAGAGCTTAAAAAAGAAACGTAATTAATTTTTATATTTACAAACTGCTTTGTATTAAATATACGCAAAATGAATACTACAATAAATGAAATTGCCGTTGCTATTGCCGCACCGTAAGCCTGAAAACGAGGTATTAAAATAAGGTTAAGAACAATGTTGGTTATTGCACCTGTGCCTGCCGTAAGCATTGAAAGGACACTTTTTTTCTCTGCCATATAAACCGAAGCATAAAAATTAACAAAGCAAGAGAATGTTGTGGCAATTACAAGAATAGGCACATAATGCCATGAATCATAATAATCCTTACCCAAATAAACAGATGTAATAATTCGGGCGAAAATTATTAAAAAGGCACCCACGGATATTAAAGCTCCGCTGTAAACCTTAAACACCTTTGTAAAGAATTCGGATTTTCCCTTATTGTCGTACTCATCAACAGCAGAAAGCTGCCAAGCATCAATAAATATTGAAGCAAAAATAACAACAAAATTAGGAATTTTATAAGCCGAAGTATAAATACCGCTTAAAGAAACGCCGTTAAAATAGGTTACCATATACTGGTCGGAAACATTAATTATCCACCAAAGAATAATTGTTGGAATAAGAGGAATACAATACTTAAGCATAGGCACAAGCGTATGTTTTTTTAAACCGTGCTTAAAATCGAGATAGCGCCATAATTTTGCTACAATAAACATAAACAAAACAGAAAGCATATCGCTTGTAAAAATTGCAAGAATATAGCCATATATTCCCCACTTAAATGCACCTAAGTAAAGAAACGTAAATCCTGCCGATGTGGCTGTTGCTATAACCCCATCCACGGCATAAAGTTTAACATGACCCGAACCGCGCACAAACTGCTGTGTAAGCTGGCGCAAAGATGAACCAAGAAGCATTAAATAAAGCAAAATAGCATACTTGCCCAAATAAAAGTCATTAATATTAATTTTATAAACCACAGGGTAAAACAAACAAAAAACGGCAAAACCGATTAATGTTGTGGCAACACCTGTTGTAAGAACACACTTTTTATCACTTTTTTTATCAAGTGCAAAACGCAGGCAAGCAGAATTAACCGCCAATGTTACAATAGGAACAAGAATGTTAACTGCATTTTGAATTAATGTTGCACCGCCAAAATCCCCTGTAGCCATAACACGGGTATAGAAAAAAGTTAAAACAACAGAAAGCAATTTTGACGAAAAAGTTCCTATTGCAAAAATTATTGTGTTAGAAGCAAGTTTTTTATACTTATCCATAAAATCTCCTAATGACTATCTTGTTTGACCGTTTCCGAAAATCAAATACTTTGTTGTAGTTAATTCACGAAGCCCCATAGGTCCACGGGCATGAAGTTTTTGAGTTGAAATGCCGATCTCGGCACCCAAACCGAATTCGCCGCCGTCTGTAAATCTTGTGGAAGCATTAACATAAACAGAAGAAGAATCAATTCTTGCCATAAAAGTTTTTGCATTTTCTTTATTTTCGGTAATAATAGCTTCACTGTGGCGGGTTGAGTATTTATTAATATGTTTTATTGCCTCATCAAGATTATTAACGGTTTTAACGCTGATAATATAATCAAGATATTCCGTACCGTAATCCTCTTCTGTTGCCGGAACAATTCCGGAACAAACAGACTGTGCCGTTTCGTCTCCACGAATTTCAACGTTTTTAGTATCTAAAAGTTTTTTTATTTCCGGCAAAGCTTTTGCAATAATATTTTTATGAATAACAAGGCTTTCGCAAGCATTGCAAACGCCTATACGCTGTGTTTTTGCATTAAAAATTATTTTTGCAGCCATATCAACATTTGCACTTTCATCAACATAAATATGGCAATTTCCCGAGCCGGTTTCAATAACGGGAACAGAAGAATTTTCAACTACGCTTTTAATTAAGCCTTTTCCTCCTCTTGGAATAAGGCAATCCAAATAGCCGTTCATTTTCATCATTTGATTAGCGGATTCACGAGAAGTATCTTTAACAAGTTGAATAACATTTTCATCAAATCCCACAGATTTAACGGCGTTTCGCATAATATCGGCAATAGCTGTATTTGAACAAATTGCCTCTTTACCGCCTCTTAAAATAACGGCATTTGAGCTTTTTAGGCAAAGCACGGCAGCATCTGCCGTAACATTTGGCCTTGCTTCATATATAATGCCGATTACACCGATAGGAACAGAAATTTTTTCTATTTCAAGACCGTTAGGTCTGCTGATTTTATCAAGTACTAAACCGCATGGGTCAGGCAATGCAACAACATCTTCTACTCCTTTTGCAATACCTTCGATTCTGTCTTTATCAAGCATAAGCCTGTCTAACATAGCGGGGTTTAAACCGGCATTTTCACCGTGTTCCAAATCTTTTTTATTTTCTTCTATAATATAATCGCTGTTTTCCCTTAATGCTTTTGCTATTGCCGTTAAAGCGCTGTTTTTTTGCGCAGATGTAACGGTTGAAAGAAAATCCTTTGCAGCAAGAGCGTTATTGCCAAGTGTAATCAATTTATTTCACCCTTTCAAAATAAGTACCCACACGTCTGCCGTTAAGTACATGGTAAATATCCGTAGGCTTTGAGCCATTCATAATAACAACAGGTATACCTGCTGAAGTTGCAATTTCAGCGGCTTTAACTTTTGTTACAAATCCGCCTGTACCCTTTGAACCTGCACCGCCTGCAATATTTCTGATATTATCATCAATTTTTTCAACGTAAGAAATTAATTTAGCATCCGGATTCTCGGAAGGATTACTGTCATATAGACCGTCTGTATCCGTTAGCATAATAAGCAAGTCTGCATTTGTAATTGTTGCAACCGTAGCGGAAAGACAATCGTTGTCGCCGTAAAAAAGTTCTTCAATAGAAACAGAGTCATTTTCATTTACAACAGGAACGCAGTCAAACTCTAAAATTTGATTAAATGTATCAATAAGATGCCCTCTGCTTTCCTCACGAGCCAACGCATCTGTTGTAAAAAGAAGTTGGCTTACAACAACATCATACTCGGAAAACAATTTATCATAAAGAAACATAAGTTCGCTTTGACCCACTGCGGCAGCAGCTTGAAGTTTTTTTGCCTCTTTAGGTTTTTCCTCAAGCCTAAGCCTGCTCATTCCGATGGCAATAGCACCTGAAGAAACAAGTATGATTTGATAACCGGCATTTTTTAAATCAGATAAAACCGAAACTAATTTTGCAATTCTGGCAATATTTGTTTTGCCTGTTTTATGAGTTAAAGTTGACGTGCCAACCTTAACAACAATTCTTTTTCCGCTTTCTAACATTTTAAGTCCTCTTAATCATAACAAAATAAATAATTGTAAAATAAAAGTATATATACTTAATAAGTATAACACAAACACACAAGGCAATAAAAGACTTTTTTGTATGTTTTTAGAATTAAAGGGCAAAATTAAAGTGGAGGAATGATAAAATGAACATCAGAACCACAGTTAGGGCCGCTTCTTTTGCAATTTGCTTTATAATTGCACTGGCAGCGTTTGCAATTAAAGGCACAACAGACAGTACACGGTACAAAGCAAAATTAGAAGCTACCTACCAAGCAAGCTTAACCGAACTTGCAGAATGCTTGGATTCAATCGAAACAAATTTAACAAAAAGTGCATATGCCACAACGCCGAATATGACGGCAACTCTTTCACGTGATTTATACAGCGAATGCAACACGGCAAAAAACGCACTCTCTCAACTGCCGATTGAACAAATGAATTTAAGCGGTGCTTATAAATTTTTAAGCCAAGCATCCGATTATGCAAACTACCTTTCTTCAAAAATAAGCAGCGGTGAAGAAATAAGTGATAAAGAATATAAAAACATGAATATTTTACTTTCATATGCAAAAGCATACTCAAAAAGCGTTAGTGAAATGGTAAATAAATGTGCATACGGCAACAAAATAACAGACAATGAAATTAGAGCGAGCAATTCAAAAAACAAAACATCATCATTATCCATTGATTTTACACAGGCAGAAAATACATTTAAAGATTACCCCACACTGATATATGACGGTCCTTTTGCAGACGCAGTGCTTAATAAAGAATCATCATTATTAAAAGCCGAAAATGAAATAACGAAAGAAAACGCAATGAAAATTGCCGCAACGGTTTTAAAAACAAGCACAGAAAAACTTAACACCAAATCAGATGAATACGGCAAAATACCATGCTATGTTTTTGAATGTGACGGCTGTTACACAGCAATAACAAAGCAAGGCGGTTATGTGGCATATATTTTAAATTCCAACAAAGCGGAAAGCCAAACCATTACAGAAGAAAATGCGATTAATTTAGGAAAAGCACAACTTGAAAAAATTGGCTACAAAAATATGGAAAGCACATATTACACTGTTAATAACAATGTGTGCTTAATAAATTATGCCTACACGGAAAACAATACAATTTACTATTCCGATTTAATAAAAGTGGGCATTTCTTTAAACGACGGAAAAATTTATTCTTTGGAAGCAGAAGGATATTTAACCAACCATTGTCAAAGGCAAGATTTTAAAGATGAAATAAGCCTGTCAGACGCAGAAGCGGAAATTTCCGACAATGCGGAAATTATTTCAGCACAAAAAGCAATAATTCCTCTAAATAACGGAAAAGAAGCCCGGTGCTACGAATTTCATTGTAAAAATAAAAATAATGATGAAGAAGTTTTGATTTATACAAATACAGAAACAGGCGAAGAAGAAAACATTTTGCTGCTTCTGTATTCTGATAACGGAACACTTACAAAATAAATTAATATTAAACAATAAATAGGAAACAATATTAAAGAAAGAATGAATAGTGTAAAAGAGCACACTATCCAGATTGTATTGCCCTCAAAATTTGCCGGTGGCATAATTTTGAGATGGCTGAAATCGCCATTTACGCCTGTTCAGGCAACGCAGGTAATCAGGTGATTTTTAATAAACTATTTGTTGCCTGAAAGGCTATGGTGATTATTATGAAAAAAATTATTATTCTTTTGCTTACATTGGCAATTATTTCAGCGATTTTTATCGGCTGTTCCAAAAAAGATAACAATATAACAACCGATACAACCAACACAACAAACACAACCGTTTCACAAACGGAAACCACAACAAATATGGCTGAAGATTTGGCAACAAATGCCAGCGAAGCCGTTTCTGATGTTGGAGACGCTGTGGGAGATGTTGTAGGCGGAGCAGGCGACGCTGTGTCAGACGTTGGCGACGCCGCACGAAACGCATTAGGCTAAATTGCAAATCTAAGCACCTTTGTTACCGGTAAAAAGAAAAAACCGTAAAGAACTATTTTCTTTACGGTTTTTATTTATACGTTAGTACATATTAATTTGCAAAGCCATACAAAATTTTTGTAGCATGAATTCTTAATGTTGAACCTTTTGGATTAAGATAACCCTGACTTGTACCTTTAATCATCTCTTTATAATTTGCCCACTGCATAGGCTCTACAGCCCAAGAACTTACAGAATTAAAATCGGGATAAGACGATAAATTGATTTTTGAATATTCTTTTTTATCCTGTTCTGTTATTTCATCTGCATAATCGGCATATCTGTAAAGAAAACTTGCCGTTTCCTCTCTTGACACAAGAGAATTAGGACGAAAACTAACCTGAGTTGTTATTTGATTTTTAAGTGCCCAACAAGCAGCATTATAATAATAAGAAGATTCATTTACATCGGTAAACGGATTTTTGTTAAACGGATTTTTTTCGCCGTTATCATAAGGTGAACCTTCCATTCTGTAAATTATTGCAATAAGCATTGCCCTGGTTATATTTGTGTTTGGTGAAAACTTTGTGTATTCGGGCGGATTTGTGCCTGTAATAATACGATTAAAATATGAAGTATAAGCAATATAATCAAGATAATAAGTATAATTATCCAAATCATCAAAATTAAGTTTTGCAATTACCTCGCCGCAAACATCACACAATTTTGTATATTTTCCGTCTTGCTTAACCCACTGGCCCAAATTATGATGATCGTCAATTCTAAAGCCTACCTTTGTTTCGTAGCCTAAATAATGAACCGTTACCCAATGGCTGCCGGTAGTATTTTTACAATCAGAAAAATCAAACAAAATATCAACGCCGTTAAGCGCCTGAAGAGGATGCTCTTTGCTTGACCATTTTGCCACGGAGCCGTCTTTATATGTTACTTCAAAAGATAAATCGTTTGCCAATTTAGAAACGGAATAATCATCCTTTTCATAAACATAAGACGTGCTTGAATTTACAAATGCGTTAATACTTTCACTGCCGTTGATTTCATCGCTTCCGTCACTTGTAAAAGCAACCCTGAATCTGCCGCAGGCATCATAAGTTTTACCGTCAAAATAAAACTTAAAATAATATTTTTGCTCTTTTTCCAACTTATAAGTAACGGTTGAATTATGATAACCATTTGAGAGAACAGAAGGATTTGACTTTACCAAAAGATTATTTGAATCATCATAAATTTCACAAACAATGCTTTTTTTAGCCTTAAGTGCAAGAGTATAATTCGCCGTATACTGTGCCTGAAAATCGCACCAATAATAATATTTCCAATTACCATCCGGATATTTTGTGGGATCAGATGCGCCGGTATCAAACTCTCTTTCGTTAAAAAGATATTTACCTATATCATGAAAAGGTATGGCTGTATTAGGTGTAAAATCCATTGCACCGTAGGCAACGCCAAAACAGAATCCGGAGCAAATAAACATAACAACGGCAAGAAAAGCCGATAAAATTCTTTTTTTCATAAAAACAGCACCTATTTTAAAGTTTTAAAAAAGCACCTCAAACGAGGTGCTTTTCAATAAATATTAATTATTCGTTATCTTCTGCTTCGTCTGCATCTTCAAGTTCAACCTCAAACTCAAGATATTCACCGCAAGCAGGACATTCCATGCCGCCTTCAAGAATAGTATCTTCGTCTACCTCAATTGTTTCGCGGCAGGCAGGGCATTCAAGTTCATATGTGCAAGATTCTTCGCAATCGCAGTCTTCATCGCAACAATCACAGTCGCCGTCGCAATAATCATCTTCATCTTCAAGATATTCCTCAACGTTTGCCAAATCCTCGTCAATAACGTCAACCTGTTCTTCAAGCATTGAAATATCTTCGTTTACATCATCAATATCCTGTGAAAGATTGTCAAGCACATCTATGATTGCTTTAAAGATTTTTGTTTCTTTTTTAGATTCATCAAGGTCAATGCCGTCCATTAAACCTTTAAGATAGCCAAGGCTTTCAATAGTATCCATAAACTACTCCTTAATTATAATAAAAGCGAGCAAAACTTATGCTCTTTCCATATATTCGCAAGTTCTTGTGTCTACACGAATAGAATCGCCCTCATTAATGAAAAGAGGAACACGAATTTCCGCACCTGTTTCAAGTGTTGCAGGCTTTAATGTGTTTGTTGCAGTGTTGCCCTTAAAGCCCGGGTCTGTTTTAACAACTTCAAGCGTTACAAATGTTGGCGGTTCAACGCCGAAAACCTTGCCTTTGTATGAAAGAATACGGCAAATATCATTTTCTTTAACAAACTTAAAGTTATCGCTTAAATCTGCTTCTGAAACAGGAACCATATCAAATGTTTCCTGATCCATGAAATAGTAAAGTCCATCGTCATTATAGGAATAAACCATTTCTTTTCTTTCAATATATGCAGTTGGGAATTTTGCTGTTGGGTTATAGCTTTTTTCAACAACAGAACCCGTAATTACATTTTTTGTTTTTGTTCTGACAAATGCAGCGCCTTTGCCCGGTTTAACATGCTGGAATTCAACAACCTGCAAAACGTTGCCGTCCTCTTCAAATGTTACGCCGTTTCTGAAATCGCCTGCTGAAATCATAAATATACCTCCGCTGATTAATTTTCCTTTTACTTGATTATTTTATAATATTTCAAGTAATAAATCAATACCCATTTTATAACTATCTTTACCGTAGCCGCAAATTTGTTTTACGCACACATCCGTAATAACGGAAATCTTGCGAAAATCTTCTCTTTTATGAATATTGCTCATATGAACTTCAACAAAAGGCAGGTAATCACAAACAGCCTCTATAGCATCACGAATGGCATAAGAATAATGAGTGTAAGCGCCTGCGTTTATAACCACGCCGTCATATTTATTTCTGCTTTCATGGATTTCATCAATTATAGCACCCTCGTGATTTGACTGAAAGAAACTTAATTCTGCACCTTTTTCTTTACCGTAAACAGCAAGTTCTTTGTTAATATCATCAAGGGTTTCACTACCGTAAACATTTTTCTTTCTTATGCCGGTCATATTAAGATTTGGGCCGTTAATAACAAGAATATTTTTCATTTAAAACTCTCCGAAAAAATCAAGGGGAACGATAAACGTTCCCCTTTTATGTGCTTATTTATACTTTCTTTTACGAGCAGCCTCGCTCTTTTTCTTACGAGCAACAGATGGCTTTTCATAATGTTCTCTTTTTCTTACTTCCTGGATAATACCATCACGAGAAGTTTGGCGCTTAAAACGACGAAGCGCACTGTCAAGAGATTCATTTTCCTTAAGTTTTACTTGGCTCATTACATTCCCTCCCTCCGACCTGCCGTCAGGGGTATTTGAATATCTTCTTTAATATCCGTGGAAGATTATAAACAAATTGAAATAAAAAGTCAAGCATTTTATCAAATTATGTATAAAATAGCCGAAAAAAGATTGTTTTATTAATAAAAAATTACTGTGCAACGCCCCAAATTGTTTTATTATTTTCGCCTATTGCAGAAAAAGTCATTACTTCATTTCCGTTTTTATTACCAAGACAAAAAGCACCGTAATAAATATTATTTTCATAATTTAAAACAAAAAGATAAGAATTATCTTTTAAAATAATTTTAGCATTAACATATTTATCGTTTCCGCTTGGGAACACCTTAACGGTGCCGTCTTCATAAATATGTGCTTTTACCGTAGGCTCAATAATTTGAGAAACGTTTTTCCAATCTCTTTCATCATCTTTCAATGCCGTTGTAACGTCGCCGAAAAGTACCAATTCATAATCTCCGGCAACATCGGCATAAGTTACATTCTGCACAGTTTCACCGTTATAACAAAGAGGAAGCATTGTGTGCCAACCGTTTTCGGTTGTCAGCATTTGATGAATTTCATCATAAAATGTTGAACCCGTGCCATCGTTATATCTTTGATGATAAGCCTGATAAATTTTGCCGTCATCATCAATAAAACACGAGGAATGACCACCGGAAAGACGTGCCGTATCATTAAACGAAAATTTATAATTACCGTTAATCTTTAATCCGGAATTAACCATATCCGTTCCCGAATTACCCTGGGCATCATAATAAGGACCGTCGGGTTTTTCGCTTCTGTATTCACGAATATTGTAACCATCTAAAGCATCTAAACCGCCATAAGTCAAATAAAGATAATAATATCCGCTTTTTGAATCATAAACAATATACGGACCTTCCCCCGTACCGTTTGTTTCACCGTTGGTTTTTGTTAACTGCTTACCAAAGTAAATATCGTAATCATCGGAAGAGCGCATATATTCATAATCCGGCATACCTGTTTTTTCAACAAGAGGCATGATATAAACGCCGCCGCTGTATGAACCATAAACCATCCACAATTTACCGTTTGCATCATAAAAAACCGTTGGGTCAATACAATTTGGATATTTACCTATAGAACAATCATAATTACCTTCTTTATCAAACCATAGTGCATTTTCAACTTCTTTTTGAGTAAATGTTCCGTTTGCAATTAAATCACCTAAATTTGTAAAACTGTAATGAGTAGGATATTTCTTCTTGCCAAATTTTTTTAACTTATTAAATCCGCTGTAAACAAGGCAATTTTGATATTCAAATGTTCCCTCCGGACTGTCGCTTGTTGCAAACCAAATAACAGAAACAGCTGTTCCCCAAACAGAAGAGCAGGCATAATAACAATATTTGCCCATGGCCTTATTATAAAAAACATCCGACGCCCAAATATTTGTTTGCAACTCGGCTTTTTTATTGCTTTGAAACAAATAACCGTCGCACCATGAAAGAGGTTCTGCCAAAGTTTCCCTAACAGCAGAACCTGACGGAACAAGAGTTTTATTATTATCATACACGCCGCTTGAAACAGTTTGCCAATTAATTAAATCAGGGCTTTTGGCAGACGCCATGTGAGTGCCGTAAATATAGTATGTACCTTCTTGAGATTTAAAAAGTGAAGGGTCATGAACGGAGATTCCGTTAGAATCATCAAAATCGTAGGCATCACCGTTAAGAGACTGCATAACAGCCTGTGCCTTTTCTGCACCGCAACCGTAAAAACATGTTGCCACCATTATTAAAACGAGAGCCAAAGATACTAATCTAACAATTTTTTTCATTTGATTAACCCTTCTTGGTGGTGGAACCAAAGCCACCGTCTCTTATTCCGTCTGCATCATCATCAAAGGTAATGCCGAAGGGCATAAAAATACCCTGAGCAAATCCGTGGCCGGCAACTAATTCAACCATATGTCCCTGATCATGAGCGTCGCAAGAAAGCTTAATCATAATATGACCTTCATTTGAAGAATTATAATAATCGGAATCAATAATTCCCACAGTATTATCAAGCTGAACCCTGTGTTTAAATCCCAATCCGGAACGAGGAAAAATATTAAGTACCCAACCGTTTTCAATTTTTGAACGAATACCTGTAGGAATTAAAACAGACTTTCCTTTTTCAAGCACAATATTAGCGGGAGCATAAAAATCGTAGCCTGCCGAACCGGTTGTTGCCCTTTTTGGTAATTTGATTGAATCATAAACAGTCTTTATGTCGATTATTTCAGGAAAATTCTTTTTCCAATCTGCCTCAAACTGAGAAAAGCTTACTTTTTCAAACACTGCAATTCTTTCCATATTTGCACCTCTTTTTCATAATATATTGTAATTTTACCATTAAACATAAAAATAAGCAACAAATTTACCCTGTTGTAACTAACTTTTAACCAAACAAAAAACGAATAACTCTGCCGAGTTATTCGCAAATCAAAGCCCAAATGAAACAGAAAGTGCCTGATTAACCTTGCCCATAGAACCGTTATCAAGAGCACCCATTTTTTCACGCAAGCGGCGTTTGTCTATTGTTCGCACCTGCTCAAGCAAAACAACACTGTCTTTTGCAAGTCCGCAGTTACGGGCATCCACCTCAATATGAGTGGGCAAATTTGTTTTATCACGCTGACTTGTTATGGCAGCGGCAATTACAGTAGGTGAAAACTTATTTCCCACATCATTTTGAACTATAAGTACCGGTCGAACACCGCCCTGTTCTGAACCTATTACCGGGCTTAAATCGGCATAATATATATCGCCGCGTTTTACAGTCATAATTATCACCTTAATTTTATTAATTCAATATTATTTTTACCTGCCTTTTCAATTTTTAAACATTCCTGTTTACATTATATGTAAAAAATTTATTTTCTCTTATTTGTCAATTTTTGCACGCAAACATATTATAAAACAGAAAGGAGAATTAATTTATGGATAAATATGATGAACTTTTTAATCCAAGTTTTTTAAATAATTCAAATCAAAATATTTTGCCACCGTTACCAAAAGAACCAACGGTAACAATGGCATATATTCCGTTTCAACAACAAGCTGTAATTTACAGCGAGGAAGATGCCGCACTTGATGCAGGTACTCTTTTTCCTGAGCTTAACAAACCGTTTACAGGCAAAGGGGTTTTAAAATGAACAAACAACAAATGCTTTTAAGACTTTCTGCAATTCAATTTGCAATGTGGGAAATGCGTGTTTACTTAGATACACATCTTGACAACAAAGACGCACAGAATTTATACGGAAAATACAAAATTCAATTTGAAAAAATAAAAAAAGAATATGAAGAAACCTACGGTCCTTTAACTTTAAACGGTCAAAACAGCGACGAATGGCTTCAAGACCCATGGCCGTGGGATAATCAATAAACAAAATGCCTTTTGAATTTACAAATTTGAATTCAAAAGGCTGTTTTTTTAACTTTTTAAAAAAGTATTGACTTGAAGTAAACTCAAAGTTTTATAATTCAATTAACGAAGCAACGAAAAGAACTAAAAAATATGAAAACAGCAATAATTTATTATTCATTCGGCGAAAAACGCCAAGTTACTCCTTTTGCCCAAATTGATAATCGGACGGAAAGCATTAAATAAAAATACGGTTTTAATAATCTGAATTTTAATTAACACACAAAAAAGACCTGTTAGTACACATGTATTAACAGGTCTTTCAAATTTTAAATTAATTTGCTTCGACTGTTTGCTTTTCCGAAACAGCATTCTCATAAAAACTCAACGCTCCGTCTATTGCCTGATTTCCTATTTCATCAAACGGGAACAAAACGCTGAAAACATGAGGCAATTTTTTATTTTCAAATTTACCGTAATCCTCTATATCAACTGTAACGCCTTTGTTTTCAAGCAAATCAGCCGCTTTGTGAGTTTGCTTATTTGCTAAAGTATCGCCGCTGCTTGTAATTAAATATGTTGGCGGCATATCATTTGCAAAATCAATAATTTCATCTAAATTCATATAATTTGCGGTAGGTTTATTTTTATAATCACTGCCCCAAAGTATTTTAGTATAAACGCTTAATATACCGTCATCCATATATGAAACAGGAGAAGTTAACACAAGAGCGTCTACATTTAAATTAACCTGCTGCACATTAAAAATTTGGCGAAGTTCTTCACTTTGCATTAAAATTTCAGAATAAACGGCAAGTTGACCGCCTGCTGAATCACCGGTTAACATAATGCTGTTTGTATTACAAGGATAAGACGACATGTTATTTTCAATCCATTTAAGTGCGTCTGCTACATCTTGAAGCTGCAAGTCAACCGTAACATCAGGCACAAGGCGATAGCTTATACTGAAAACTATGTAGCCTTTATTTGCAATAGCACGGCAATAATATTCGTTTAAATCTTTTGTGGCATACATCCAGCCGCCGCCGTGAATATCAATAACTACAGGTAATTTATCGGTAGGCAATGTATTTTCAGGATAAAAAACATCTAATTTATGATACATATTTCCATCATCAATATAGGGAATATCTTTAATCATTTCCACCTGTGGCGGTGTTTGCTTTGCGTGCTTGCTTTCATCGCCGAAGCTGCAAAAATACCAAACCATTTCCATTAATTTGATTACAGGATTTTTAGTTAATTTTTTATCGCTGTCGGCTGTGTAATCCACCTCGTCGGAAACTACCATACCGCCGACGGGAACCATTTTATCACTTGTATCTTTTTTAGGAATTGTAACAACAGAAATAAAAATTATTGCAATAACTGCAATGCCTAAAATAACTGCCAAAATAATGCCCAACACTTTAACACCACTGCCTTTTTTCTTTTGTTTTACCTGAACTTCTTCCATAACAGCCTCCAAACAAATTATATTTTCAGTATAACAAAGGGTACATAATCTGTCAAATAAAAGAAAATTTATTTATTATAATCCCTCAATTTTAAACATTGCAAAATTTTTTTAACGGCTACAGAAGCGTCTTTTAAATTTCTTAAAGCAACGCCGATTTGTCTATAAGCAGGAATGCTTAACGGTTTTATAACTATATCATACGGTATACGAGTTAATATAAGCGACGGCAAAATTGAAATTCCCAAACCACTTTCAACAATTGACATAACGGCATAATCATCACAAGTAATAAATTTTACATTTGGAATAAGTTTGTGCTTTTCAAAAATTTGTAATATTTCTGATTTTACATCTTTTTCCAGCAGCATAAACGGATAATTGCATAACTCCTCAACATGAAATACATTCTCATTTGCAAACGGATGATTTTTAGGCAAAATAACACGCAATTCATCTTCTTCAAAAAAAATATGTTTCAAACTTATGCTTGGTTGGAATACGCAAAAAGCCGCAATCTACTCTGCCCTGTTCTATCCACTCTTCAATTTCCGTGTAATCGCCCAAAAGAAATTCATAATCAATACCGGGATAATCCTTTTGAAAACTTTTAACTTCTTTTACGGAATACTGATAATAGGCGGAGCATTGTTTGCGGAAATTAGCAAACAAAAATTAAAAA
>CAKSWS010000014.1 GCA_934512155.1 uncultured Eubacterium sp.
GCAGGGGCAGAAGGACTTGAACCCTCGGCACGCGGTTTTGGAGACCGCTGCTCTACCAACTGAGCTATACCCCTATGAATTTGGTGGGCCATCAGGGACTCGAACCCCGGACCGACCGGTTATGAGCCGGGAGCTCTGACCAACTGAGCTAATGGCCCAAATCCACTTAAGCGACTTTGATATAATAACATTTAATCTGATTTTAGTCAATAGTTTATTGAAATTATTTTGCTTAACAACTTTTTTTCTTTATAATTTGTTGAAATGACCGCAAATATATTGTAAAATTATTATATGAATTTTAAGGGGAATGTTTATGACTAATAATTTTTTATCCGGCAATGAAGTTCTTGGTATTGAGTTCGGTTCAACAAGAATTAAGGCTGTTCTTATTGACGAAAGCTATAATACCATTGCTTCAGGCAGTTATACTTGGGAAAATAAGTTTGAAAACGGTTATTGGACATACGATTTGAAAGATGTTGTTTTTGGTATGCAAAGTGCTTACGCTGATTTAAACAAAGATGTTTTTAAAATTTACGGTTCAAACATAAAAAACATATCTGCTCTCGGAATTTCTGCTATGATGCATGGGTATTTGCCCTTTGATGCCAACGGAAATCAACTTGCTCAGTTTCGTACTTGGAGAAATACAACAACTTATGAAGCATCAACAGCATTAACAAAACTTTTTAATTTTAATATTCCTCAAAGATGGAGTATTGCTCATCTTTATCAAGCAATTTTAAATAATGAATCACATGTTGAAAAAATTAGTTTTATAACTACTTTGGCAGGTCACGTGCATTATTTGTTAAGCGGCGAAAAGGTTGTTGGTGTGGGTGAAGCTTCAGGCATGTTCCCAATAGACAGCAGTACAGGTAATTATGATGAAAATATGCTTAAAAAGTTTTCTTCAATAGATTTGGTAAAAAAATACAAGTGGAATATTGAGTCTGTTTTACCAAAAGTTTTATCTGCCGGCGATTGCGGCGGCTGTTTAACCGAAAACGGCGCAAAATTAATTGACCCAAGCGGTAATTTACAGCCCGGTGCTGTTATGTGCCCACCGGAAGGGGATGCTGGAACAGGAATGGTTGCAACAAACAGCGTTTCCGAAAAAACAGGTAATGTTTCTGCCGGTACATCAATATTTTCTATGGTTGTTCTTGAAAAACAGATTAAAAATGTATATGAAGAAATTGATTTGGTAACTACTCCAAACGGTAAACCTGTTGCAATGGTACATTGCAATAATTGCTGTACAGATTTGGATTATTGGGTTAATTTATTCTACCGTTTTGCTCAAATAGGCGGTTTTGATATTGAAAAATCAAACGTTTATGATATTTTGTATCAAGAAGCTTTAAATGGAGACAAAGATTGCGGCGGAGTTTTGACGTATAATTATTTTTCAGGTGAACCGGTATCTCATATTGAACAGGGAAGACCCGTTGTTGCAAGAAGTCAAAATGCAAAATTTAATTTGGCTAATTTTATGCGTTCTAATATTTATTCGGCGTTAGCAACATTAAAAATAGGTATGGAAATTCTTGAAAAGGAAAATGTTAAAATTGATTGTTTAACCGGTCACGGTGGATTGTTTAAAACAAAATATGTTGGTCAAAAGTTATTGGCAGGTGCCGTTAATTGTCCTGTTACTGTTATGAAAACAGCAGGGGAAGGTGGCGCATGGGGAATTGCCGTTTTAGCTGCATATTCTAAAAACGGCAAAAATTCTCAACTTTCTGATTACTTAAATGATTTTGTTTTTTCCAATTGTGAATTTCTAACAGAAAATCCAGACATCGATGATGTGGCAGGATTTGAGGAATATATTAAAAGATATAAAAATTGTTTGGAAGTTGAAAAACTTGCAGGAGAATTAATATAAAGAGGTATTATTATGGCTATTAAAGATTATGAGTTTTGGTTTGTTGTCGGTACACAATTTCTTTATGGTGAAGATATTTTTGAAACGATTAATAATCACGCAAAAGAAATGTGTGCAGAGTGGAGTGAAAAATTACCTTGTAATGTAAAATTTAAACCGTGCGTTAAAACATCCGACGAAATTCTTGATGTTATGCAACAGGCAAATAGTTGTGAAAATTGCGCAGGTGTAATTACTTGGATGCATACTTTTTCACCTTCAAAAGCGTGGATTGCCGGTTTTAATGTTTTGAAAAAGCCGTATTTACATGTAAATACTCAGTTTAACAGAGATATCCCTTGGGGTGATATTGATATGGATTTTATGAATCTTAATCAATCTGCTCACGGCGACAGGGAACACGGTTATATTGCCGCAAGGATGAGATTAAAAAGAAAGGTCGTTGCAGGTTATTGGAAAGATGAAACTTTCCAATCAGAAATGGAATGCTGGATGCGTGCTGCTGTAGGTGCCGCAGTGTCAAGAAAATTACGTGTGTTGCGCATTTCTGATAATATGCGTAACGTTGCCGTAACAGACGGGGATAAAATTGAAGCGCAAATAAAGTTAGGATGGCAGGTAGACCATTACGGCGTTGGCGATATAATCAAAGAAGTAGAATCTGTTACAGAAGAAGAAATTGATAAACAAATGGCAGAATATAAGAAACTGTATATAATGGATACAGATAATATTGATGCTGTTCGCTATCAGGCAAAAGAAGAAGTTGGCATTAAAAATTTTCTTGAAAAGGGTAATTTCGGTGCTTTTCATACTAATTTTGAAGATTTGCAGCAGTTGCGTCAATTACCGGGACTTGCCGCTCAAGATTTAATGCGTCAAGGTTACGGATTCGGTGCAGAAGGTGATTGGAAGGTTGCGGCAATGTTAAAGGTTATGAAGTCAATGGCTGAAGGATTAAACGGCGGCACGGTGTTTATGGAAGATTATACTTATCATTTTGAACCCGGCAATGAAATGCTTCTTGGTTCCCATATGCTGGAGGTTTGTCCTACTTGTTCTGCCGAAAAACCAAAAATTCAGGTTCATCCTCTCGGTATTGGTGATAGGGAAGACCCTGCAAGACTTGTTTTTAAAGCACAAACAGGTAAGGGCATCGTTGTTACTCTTGTTGATATGGGCGACAGATTGCGTATGATTTGTAATGATGTTGAGTGTAAAGAGCAGATTCATGACATGCCAAAGCTTCCTGTTGCCGGTGTATTATGGAAGCCTCTTCCTTGTCTTCAAACTTCAGCTGAAGCGTGGATTTACGCAGGCGGAGCACACCACAGTGTGCTTTCGTACAGTTTAACAGCGGATAATATGCGTGATTTTGCTGAAATTATGGGAATTGAATTTGTTCATATTAATGAAAATACAGAGATCAATCAATTTAGAAAAGAATTGTTTTATAATGATGTTGCTTATAAATTGGGAATGTAAGGAGTAACTATGTTAGAAGAATTAAAAAAGCAAGTTTTTGAGGCTAATTTAAAACTTGTTGAATATGGTCTTGTTGTTTTAACTTGGGGTAATGTTTCAGGAATAGACAGAGAAAAAGGTTTGTTTGTTATTAAACCGTCAGGTGTTCCTTATAATAAAATGAATGCCGATGATATGGTTGTAATGGATTTAAACGGCAACAAGGTAGAGGGCACTTTAAACCCATCTTCAGATACTCCCACTCATTTGGAACTTTATAAAAATTTTAAAGATATCGGCGGAATCGTTCATACACATTCAAGCTGGGCATGTTCTTGGGCACAGGCAGGCAGAGATATTAATGCTTACGGTACTACTCATGCTGATTTTGCAAGTGGTGCCGTACCTTGCGCAAGAGGGTTAACTGAGCAAGAGGTTAATGAAGAATATGAATTGAATACAGGCAAAGTAATTATAGAAGAATTTTCCAAAAGAAAAATAATGCCTAATGAATGTCCTGCAGTGCTTGTTCACAGGCATGGACCGTTTACTTGGGGCAGTAATCCTTTTAAAGCGGTTGAAAATGCTTTAATTCTTGAAGAAGTTGCTAAAATGGCTTACAGAACTGAAAAAATATCTGAATTTGACAGTGATTCAAACATAGGAATAGAACAGTACTTGCTTGATAAACATTACCAAAGAAAACACGGCAAAAATGCTTACTATGGACAAAGTAATTAATTTATGATAAAGTACATATTATTAGTTATAACTATTTTTTGAAATGAGGAACAAGATGAAAAGGAAAATTTATTTGTTTTCAACTTTGGTTACATTAATTTTTTCAGTTTCTTTTGCGTTTAATGCATATGCAAGCGATTCATGCAATTTTGATATTTCTTTAAGTGCATCTGAGTTTGTTTATAACGGATTAGAACAAAGACCGGAAGTAACTGTTATTGATGAAAATAATAATGCGGTAGACTCAGAACTGTATAATGTTACATATAATGATGCAAAATCAGTTAATGTTGGCACATATTCGTTAACTGTCAGCGGAAACGGTGAGTTAATCGGCAGTAAAACAGTTAAATATAAAATAAAACAGCAGAATATTGAAGACGGTGCTGAATTTTCATTACCGTTTAGCAGTGTTGTTTATACTTCAAAAGAATTTACGCCTAAACTTGCCGCAAACTGTAACGGTGCAGCCTTAATTGAAGGCAGAGACTACAAGGTTTCATATAAAAATAATGTTAATATCGGTAAGTCAATTATTAAAATTACCGGTATTAACAATTATAACGGAACGGTTTATAAATATTTTTCTATTGTTCCCGATACTGTAAGTGATTTAAAATTTGTTAAAAGTACAGAAACGTCAATTACATTAAGTTGGTCTGCTTTGGCAGATGCAAATGGTTATCAAATTTATATTTTAAGAAACGGCAGGTATGTTCCTTATAAACTTGTAGACGGCAAAAACACTTTACAATCTACTTTTTCTGCCGAAGCAAACAATAATTATAAATTCGCAATCGCTGCATATAAAGATGTTGGAAAATCAAGATATTTTGGCAAATTAAGTCCGGCTGTTGATGCATATACTCTTGTTTCCAAATATAATAAAGGAATTGTAATTCGCAGAGACGATAATTCCTCAACAGCAAAAATAATGTTTCACAGTGTGCCGGGTTGCTCCGGATATGAGGTTATTTACACACCTGACCCATATTTTTCAAAAATGAAAAAAACGCAGACTAACAAAGGTTATAAAAACATTGCTTTTGATTTAACAGGTCTTGATACCTCTCTTCCTATTTATGTAAGAATCAGAGCATATCTTGATACTGCAGACGGCAGAATTTACGGCGCCTGGAGCGACAGTGAAAACGACTTTTATTACAGAAGCAGTGTCAGTGCATATAAAGCAGAAAACTCAAGGCAATTAACTGTTTCTTACAGTAAATCAACTTATGGCTACGGCTATCAGGTTGTTTGTTCAAGATTCAGTGATTTCAGTCAGCCAAATGTTATTAATTGCAGTGGTATTAACAAATTAAAGCAAACAATCAGCGGATTAAGAGCAGATGCATCTTATTATGTAAAAGTTCGTCCGTATTATACTATCGGAAATGATTATTATTACGGACCATATAGTTCTTCAACCGTAACAGGAATTTATTATGAATATTCCTACTACGCTTCTAATTATGTAAAAAATGAAGACAGAACAACTAATTTGCGAATTGCTTCTGAAGCAATTAACGGTACTGTAATTTATCCCGGTGAAGTATTTGACTTTAATGAAATAGTAGGACCGCGCACAGCTGAAAGGGGATATAAAAAAGCAACTGTGTTTACAGGCACCACAGGAACGGCTCAAGAGCTTGGCGGTGGTATTTGTCAGGTTTCTTCAACTATATTTAATGCTGTTTTAAGTGCTAATTTGGAAATTGTTGAAAGAAATCAACATTCCCAAAAAGTAACTTATGTTCCTTATGGCAGAGATGCTGCTATTTCTGGTACATATAAAAATTTCAGATGGAGAAATAATACAAATTATCCTATTAAAATTGAAATGAGTGTTTCCGGCGGTGTAATCAGGTGTACACTTTATGCATATGCAAACCATAATGTAAGTCCCGGAAATGTTGATATCAGTGTTTCAAAAAGCGGTAATGTTTATACATTAAGACGTTATTATAACGGTAGATTAAATTATTCTTGTACAAGTAAATACTGATAATGTAATCAATATAAAAGGGCAGTATACATAACATGTGTTGTGTATACTGCCTTTTATTAGTTATAAGGATATTTTAAAGAGTGCTTTATGCATTATTTTCTATTTTGAAAATTAATATTTCAAAAGGTTTTAAAATAACATTCTTAATATCTTTGTAAGAATAAGTTATTTCTCTTGCCATAATTGATTCGCAAAAAACATTGGTTCTTTTTCCGTGCATTAAATTTCTTGGCGTTGCAATACTGTCGTCTAATGAAAGTATAAATTCTTCTTTTTTATCGTTAGGGTTTCTTAAAGCAATAATACCGTTGCCATCTTTGTCCCAAGAAATATAGCCGTAAACGTTGTTTTCTTCGGGATTTTCACCAACAAATACAGCGTTCTTTAAAATTTCAAAATTTTCTTTTTGCCAATTCATTGCTTCTGAAAGGGAATTCCATTTGCTTTCATTCATCATGTTTGTCGATAAATGAAGTTCGTTTAAAGCCTGACCCCTAACGGTACACCAATAAATATACTTTTTAAATTCTTCATCGGTATAATCAACTTTAGCTGTGTTTCCGTAAATCGGCTCGTGGTTGTATAGATTTTTAAGGGGTATTTGCAATGCTCTTTTGCAAATACAGTCATAATATCTTCCGTCACGGAAAGTGATTTCTTTATCAACCTGTGCTTGCTTATCAAGATTTTTTGCAAATCCTATGTCGCCACTGTTTTGCACCCAAAGTGAATTTACCCATTGTAACCACCATGGTGAGACGTTTACGTAGCAAGTCATATTAATCCATAACAATGGGTTGACTTCTCTTAATTTTTTATATGATTTTATCCATTTTTCCCACATGTCTGTAGCAAAATACATATCTTCATAACCACCAACAGCGTGGTCATGCTTTTTGTTTTTGCAGGCTTTAAGACAAAATCCGTCTAATTTCCAATAGTCAATATCAAATTCCTTTGTTGTTTCAACGAGAAAAGAATTAAGCTTATCTATATATTTTGAAGAAGCAACACAAATATCTTTTGCTTGCCTGTTAAGGTATCCGTTTTTAGCAAATTGCATTCTTTTTGCAATTCTGTCGGGTCTTGTATATCCGCCTCTCGGTCCCAACCATAGGCCAAAATGCGAATTCATACTTTTGCACAGTTCGGTAACTTTTGTAAGTTTATTTGGGAATTTTTTGTTAAAACACCAAAACCCGGCTTTTGTATTCGGCCAGCCGTCATCTACTACATATGCGTCAAGTTGCGGAGCACCGTGCGCTTCAAGTTGTTTGTGTATTTCAGCAAAAGATACCATTATATTTTCTTCTGTTATATCTTTCATATAATCGTACCAGCTGTTATATTGAAATCTAAGTGGCGCAGGAACGCTTATATAATCAATATAATCGAAAAATGCATCTCTTACGCCGGCTAATGAATCGTTTAATCCTCCGCCGATAACTGTAATCGGGCATTTAAAATCATTGCCGACAGTTTTGCCTAAATAATATCTTACAGTTGCAACATCATCTATAATTCGATTTTCCGTCATAGGAAATTCACAGCCGTAAAAAAGACTGTCAACATAAATAGGTTGACCGAGCATAGACCAAAATGCTGGGATTTCACCGCCTTCAACAATTTTTGCACTGAAATTAGAGTGAGCATTTGTTATTCCTGTGTTTTCAAGTTCAATATAATCTATAGGAGTTGTTGATTTTTGTGTTAAAAATAACTGCTTGCAAACAGTGTTTTGGTCTTTATGAATCCAATATCGAAGTTTGGCTTTAATATCTAAACTTTCTTTGAAAGAAATTGTAAGTTTGTTTTTTGTTTTATCTGCTTTTTCAATTTCTAAATCGTTTGACGAAATTTTTTTGCCGTTTGTAAATTTAATTACAAATTCAGCTGAATTGACATCAGGAATAAAATGCGATTTTGAGCATTTATTTATTATTTTTGAAATATGAAAATTTTTGTTTCTATTTTCAAATTCACAAATTAATTTGTTACTTTCTAATTTATACATATTTCCCCCCAATAAGCCAAGCTTCAAGCTTTATATATATTGTTTTTATAATTATACATTTAACAGTAAATTAATTCAACCATATTGCTAAATTAAATAAAGTTTTACAAAAAAAGCAGTGTAACTAAAAATAGTTACACTGCTTAATATTCTATTTATTAAGGGTTAGATTATCTTTTAATATCGTCCCAAGCAACGCCGTCAATATGGAATAAATCGTCAAATTCATAACGGTTGTTTTCATCTTTATTGTGGCTTGGATACCAAACTTGTGCAAAGAATGGGTTCGTTTTTGCGATTGAATCGTAATCCCATGCTTTTTGAGGAACATAGCATTCAGGGCACCAGTGTCCGCCAAGAAGAATAAGTGATGGGCTTGCTTCAAATTCAGCACCGCAATGACCGCATTTCCATTTAAGTTTTGTAGTCATGTCGCCTTTTTTCATTTCTGTTGAAAGGCATTCACCGCCACGGAATTTAGCAGCCTGTTTCATATCATCAATGTCAAGCTCAGATTCAGGTTTGCTTTCATCATAACCGTGGTCAAGCTTGTATTGTTCTGCTGCACTGTTGTCTTTATCAAAGTGAATAATTTCAAAGTCATCCCATTTTGAAGGAATCTTTTCCCATTCAGCTTTTGAACCATAGTAAGCACTCAAACGAACTTTGTTGTCTTTAGCAACCCAGTCAAGAGTACCGAAATCCGGTGTGGAAGCAATCTTCTTCATAAACGGTTTTGCACAAGCAGCAACAAGGTTTTTAGGAAGATATCTTGGTATTTTGAAGTAGAATTCAACTTGGTCGGCAAGTCTGTTGAAATAATCCTGAATAGGAAGATTTTCACGGAAGTGAAGGTAATCTTCAAGCTTATCACCGTCTGCATAAAATTGACCGTGGAAGTTCTTTGTAATGAACCAGTTAGGATCAAACAATTTTTCAGGACCGGCAAGACCCAATGTGCCAAGAAGAAGAACTTCAAATTCATAGTTGGAAATTCTGTATTCTTTACCTGAACCGATGTTGTAGAAGTGGTTCCAGAAGTCAGAGCCTAAATGGCCTGCAGCGTCTTCTGTAACGAGGTTGCACATAAGACGACCGGAATCTTCAACAGTACACCATTCAAGAACGCCGTTAATCGGAACGTGGAACATGATTGGGTCCATGTTTTTAAGAATGTTTGGATAAAGAATACCTGATTGACGCATAACAACCCAGTTTTTAAGTCCGCTTTCAACAAATACTCTTTCAGCAACTACTTTTGAAACTGCATAGTGGTCGTAAATAGAAACTTTAATAGGATCTCCGCAACGGCCCCAGTGAATAGGGTAGTTACGTCCGCCTGTTTCTGCAACAGTGCCTATGTAGCAAACTTTAATATCATCAGCATTTGGTTGTGCTTGAACTGCTTTAACAATATTTTTAGCAGCACCGATGTTTGTTTTTTGTGTTCTGTATGGTTTCCAGTCAGCAGCAGGGGATACCATACCGCCTACGTGAAGAATATAATCTGCACCTGTAACACCTTCAAGGATTGCATCATAGTCAAGGAAATCGCCCCAAACTATTTTAACATTCGGCTTGCTCATAAGCGGTTTTAATTTTTCTTCGTTTTTTGCGCTTTTTCTTGCAAGCATTTTGATGTTGATTTCGTTAGGCTTTTTAAGCATTTCCTGCACAGCAGCCCAACCCATATTACCGGTACCGCCGGTAATAAATACGGTTTTCTTTGCCATTTGATAATCCTCCCTTATTAATGGTCAAATTTTTACATAACATATTATAAACTAATTCTAAACAAATTACAACACATTTAACAGAAAATATTAATTTTTTATAATTAAAATATAACATTTCACAAGTGTGTAAAATATTGTTGACAAATAACATATGTTGGTTTATTATATTTGCACAAAGAAAATATTTTCTTATCAAGAGTGGCAGAGGGACTGGCCCTATGAAGCCACAGCAACCTGCATTTATGCAAGGTGCTAATTCCTGCGGTTAATCCGAGTGATGAGTTTATTCTTACACGCAACTCATTACGGAGTGCGTGTTTTTTTATTGGAGGATATTATTATGGCAAAACATTTATTTACAAGTGAATCCGTAACTAAAGGCCATCCTGATAAAATTTGTGATCAAATTTCGGATGCTATTTTGGATGCAATGCTTGAACAAGACCCAATGAGCCGTGTTGCTTGTGAAACTACTTGTACAACAGGTCAAGTGCTTGTTATGGGTGAAATTACTTCTAAAGCACAGGTTGATATTCCGTCTTTAGTTCGTAAAACTGTTTGCGAAATCGGTTATGATGACGGTGCAAAGGGATTTGACGGTAATACTTGTGCGATTCTTGTTGCTCTTGACCATCAAAGCCCTGATATTGCTATGGGCGTTGATAAATCATTTGAATTAAAAAATGATGAAGAAGATAAATATAATCTTAACGGTGCAGGCGACCAAGGTATGATGTTTGGTTATGCATGTGATGAAACAAAAGAACTTATGCCTTTACCAATCAGTTTGGCACATAAGTTGGCTGTAAAACTTACGCATGTTCGTGAGGACGGAACCCTTCCTTATCTTTATGCAGACGGTAAAACACAAGTAACCGTTGAATATGATGATGATAAGCCTGTTAAAGTTACGGCTGTTGTTGTTTCAAGCCAACACAGTGCAGATGTTGATCTTGAAACATTGAGAAAAGATATTATTGAAAAGGTTATTAAAACAACTATTCCTGCTGATTTAATGGACGGTGAAACAGTATTTTTCGTTAATCCTACAGGTCGATTTGTTGTTGGTGGTCCCCAAGGAGACAGTGGATTGACAGGCAGAAAAATTATTGTTGATACTTATGGCGGATATGCACGCCACGGCGGCGGTGCATTCAGCGGTAAAGACCCTACAAAGGTAGACAGAAGTGCAGCTTATGCTTCAAGATGGGTAGCTAAAAATATTGTAGGCAGCGGACTTGCTAAAAGATGCGAAGTTGAACTTGCCTACGCAATAGGTGTGGCAAAGCCTGTTTCTGTTATGGTTGATACATTCGGTACCGGTATTAAGTCTGATGAAGAAATTTGTGAAATCGTT
Source organism: uncultured Eubacterium sp. (assembly GCA_934512155.1). Lineage (GTDB taxonomy): Bacteria > Bacillota > Clostridia > Oscillospirales > Acutalibacteraceae > Eubacterium_R. The sequence goes on from CAKSWS010000014.1 coordinate 11,215, forward strand.
AATAAAGTATTTGATTTAAGACCTTCTGCTATTATTGACAGACTTGATTTAAGAAAGCCAATTTATAAAAATGTTGCTGCTTACGGTCATATGGGCAGGGAAGATTTGGGCGTTTCTTGGGAAAAACTTGATATGGTAGACGAACTCAAGAAGTACATGTAATTTTATTAATTATTATTAAAAGCCAAGACTTACAAAAGTAAATCTTGGCTTTTTGTTTTTTTATGTAAAAGATAAAAATATAGTATAAACTCTTTAAGGAGTTCTCACATGTTTTTTATTTATAATTACATTATTGTGCGCCGTTTGTTGTTACAATGTATGGTTGAATACTATTTGCCAAATTTGAAATAGGCATCGTTTGAAGTGCAATTTCACCGGGACCTGTAACAACAGTGTTAAATAGTCCTTCACCGCCGAATAAAATATTTTTTGCTCCCTTAACTGTTTGAATGTCAAGGCTGCATGTGCTGCTCATCATAACAAGATGACCGGTATCAATAATGATTTGTTGACCGGGTTGCAGCGTGTATTTTACAATAGAACCGTCTACTTCAATAAATGCTGTACCGTTGCCGGAAAGTTTTTGCATAATAAAACCTTCACCGCCAAATAAACCTGCGCCGAATTTTTTTTTGAATTCAATGGAAAGCTGTACTCCGCTTGTGCTTGCAAGAAAGGCAGATTTTTGGCATATATATTCTTTTCCCGGCTCAATTTGCAGAGGAAGAATATCGCCGGGAAAGCAGCTTGCAAAAGCTATGGTGCCTTGTCCGCCTACGGCGGTATATCTATTTTGAAAAAGTTTTTCGTTTGTCATTATCCTTCCGAAAACTTTACCTAATCCGCCGTTTGTTGTTGTTTCCATTTTCATGTTTGGACTCATCCAACTCATTCCGCCGCCTTCTGTAATCATTGTTTCATTTGCATCAAGTGTGCAAATAAGAACAGGGAAATTACCGCCTTTGATTTCATAATTCATACATATTCTCCTTTTATAATTTTTTGTCTTTATCAACAGCTTTATTTACTGCATTGTGTATCGCACTTTCAAAACCGTCTTTTTGAAGTGAAATTACACCCTCAATCGTTGTTCCGCCGGGGGAACAAACTTGGTCAATAAGTTCATATGGATGTGTAGTATTTTCTAAAATCATTTTGGCACTGCCGTAAACACTTTGTGCTGCAAATTTTAATGCATCGCTTTTTTTCATACCGTTTTCAACGCCGGCACGTGCTAATGCATCAATAAACATATATGCAAAAGCAGGCGAGCAGCCTGCAATTACACCGAAAAGCGGAAAGGCGTATTCTTCAATTTCAGTGATTGTGCCGATTGACTTGAATATTTTTTCTACTGCTTTCTTTTCTTTGTTTGTAACCGATTGGTTTGCACAGTATGCACTGCATGATTCGCCGACTTTAGCGTTTATGTTTGGCATAACTCTAATTATTTTATTGTCGTGAGATAAATTATTTCTTATAAATTCTATTGATTTACCTGCCGCTATTGAAATTAAAACAGTATCATTTTTTTCAAGTTCAAGGTTTATTTCATTTAATACTGTGGAAATTTTGTTTGGTTTAACAGCAAGAATTACATAATCTGAAAGAGAAATTACTTCTTTTGAGTTTTTACATTTATTTATTCCGTATTTTGCCGCTAAATTATCTGTTTTTGCTTCAGTTGGGTTATACGCAAAAATATCATCACCCTTAACAGCTTTTGATTCAACAATTCCTTTAATTATTGCAGATGCCATGTTGCCGCATCCTATAAATCCAATATTCATTTTAAACGTCCTCCATTTTAACTTTATATTAGCATATTAAGCATATAAATATCAATGCTTTTTTAATGCATTGTATTTTTCTCTTGTTGCAATTCCGCCTCTAATATGTCGTTGTGCCTTGTTTTCCTGTAAAACTTTTTGTACTTGTTCATACAACTCTCTGTCTATTTCATATAATCGTTTTGTTACGTCAATATGTACTGTGGATTTGCTTATGCCGAATACAGCGCCCGCTTTTCTTACTGTTGCGCCTGTATTTTTTATGTAATTTCCTATTTCAACACATCTGTTTTCAACATTACTGTTCACAGTTTTCACCGTCCTCAATAATGTATATTTAATTTAACAGTTAAATATCACCTTTATTATTGTTGTTAAAATTATTGTAAAGTAAAGGTAAATAATGTATAATATTTTTAGAATATTTGGGGGTTATTTTTATGCTTTATAATTTGAAAACGGATAATTACAAAACATTTAGTGTTTTTAAAGATAATGTTTTAACGCCACGTTCTTATTTTATTCCTTTTAGAAACAGGGAAGAGATAATGGGTACTGATATAAGAACAGAGCGTTTTAATTCTTCTATGACTGCTGTTCTTTCGGGTGAATGGAATTTTAAATATTATGGCAAGGTTTCCTTGGTGCCGAATGAATTTGATACAGACAGTGTTGAAATGGATAAAATTTACGTTCCGTCTGTATGGCAATTTACAGGATATGAAAAACCTTATTATTTAAATTCACGTTATCCGTTTGATTGTAATCCGCCTTGTTTTCCTGAAGACTGTTCGGTAGGCATTTATTCAAAAAAGTTTGTTTTGGATGATATTGACGGAAATTTTAATTTAATGTTTTTGGGTGTTGCCGGTTCACTTGATGTTTTTGTTAACGGCAGTTATGTTGGCTACAGCGAGGGAAGTCATAACACAAGCGAGTATGAAATAACTTCGTTTTTAAAAGACGGCGAAAATGAAGTTGTTGCAGTTGTTCATAAATGGTGTAACGGTACATATCTTGAATGTCAGGATATGTTTAGAAATAACGGAATTTTCAGAGATGTTTTGTTGTTTAAAACAGGAAAAAACAGTATTTACGATTTTGAAGCAAAAACAACATATAATGATGACGGAACTTATATGCTTGACGTTATTCCGTCATTTAAAATTACGGATGAGGTAACGTTTAATGCGGAAATTTTTGATGGTGATAAACTTGTAACCTCAAAGTCGATTAATATATGCCCTGAAAAAATTGATAAAATTACTTTTGATGTGCTTGATGTTAAAGAGTGGAGTGCTGAAATTCCAAATCTTTATAATCTTTATCTTTCACTTTCCAAAGAGGGTGAAATTGTAGAAATTATACGTAAAAAAATCGGATTTAAACATATTGAAATAAGAGGGAATATTTTCTATTTTAATAATAAGCGTATTAAACTTTTGGGTGTTAATCATCATGATACCGATGTTTCAAAAGGATATGTAATGTCTTATGACGATATGGAACGTGATGTTAAGATATTTAAAGAATATAACGTCAATTGTGTCAGAACTTCTCATTACCCTCCAGACCCTATGTTTCTTGATTTGTGTGATGAATATGGAATTTATGTTGTTGATGAGGCTGATATAGAAACTCACGGATGCGAAACGGAACTTCATAAACCGGGTGCCTGTTCTCATAATCCTGAATGGCAAGGTCATTATTGGGATAGAGTTTATCGTATGTTTCAGCGTGATAAAAATCATTGTTCAATAACAATGTGGTCTTTAGGCAATGAATCTCATGGATACAGCAATCAAGATTATTGCTATGAGAAATTGAAAAAGCTTACGCTGATTCCCATTCATTATGAGGGTGTTGTTCGCACGAAACGTTGGGCGTATGATGTTGTTTCTCAAATGTATCCCTGGCACAATTTGGTAAAAAAAGTTGCAGCAGGAAAGGGCTTGTCAAAGAAATTTTATAAAAAGCCTTATTTTATGTGTGAATATGCTCATGCTATGGGTCTCGGTGCCGGTGATTTGGAGGAATATATTCAATATATATATCAAGGTGATAATATTTTAGGCGGCTGTATTTGGGAATTTGCAGATCATGCAGTTCTGGAAAAAGAGGGACCTTATAAATATACTTATGGCGGCGATCACAATGAGTGGAAACACGATGGTAATTTTTGTGTTGACGGATTGTTTTTTCCAAACAGAACTCCTCATCCCGGTGCATTGCAAATGAAAAATTGCTACAGACCGGTAAGGGCTAAAAAAATATCAAATAATGAATTTGAATTTTTCAATCACAGTTGTTTTAAAAACGAAAAATTGCTTGTTAAGTATTCTGTTTTAAATAATGGTAACGAAGTAGACACAGGTGAATTTGATATTAATTTAGAACCGCAAAGACATTATAGAAAAAATATTGACGTTAAAATCGAAAATCACAGTGTTATTATATTTACATATTACGACGGTGATTTTGAAGTTGCGAAAGAACAAATTGTATTAAATTCTGATTATGCAGAGAATAAATCGGACGATTATGATTACAAAATTGATGTTAAAACATCAGAATCTAAAATAGTTATTTCTGTTAGGGACGGCGAAATTATTTATAACAGAAAAACAGGCGAATTTGAAAGCTATATATACTGCGGTACTCAGTTAATTAACCAAATACCTTATTCGGCTACCAAGGGCTTTGCTCCTCAACTTTACAGAGCACCTATTGATAACGATATGAATTTAGATAAATTGTGGAGAAAAAGCGGTTTACATCATTTTTCCTACACACTTAAAACTTTTGTTAAGGATGCATATAGAGTTGAAGGTAATTATGTTATAATCAATGCGTCATACAGACTGTCTTCATCTGTAAAAAATCATGCCGGTAAATATAATGTAACATATAAAGTATCACCAAACGGAAGTATTAATATCAGTTATACATTTTCAAATGTCGGCTTTAAAGTTGTTCCGAGATTAGGCGTTCATATTGAAATGCCAAAAGAATTTGATAATATTTCTTATTTTGGATATGACCAAGAAACATTGTCTGATTTTAAGGAACATTCCGTTTATGCCGTTAAAGAACTTAAAGTTGATGATATGCGAACCAATTATATTAAACCGCAAGAAAACGGAATGAGATTTTCTACTTATTGGGCAAATGTTACTAATGAAAACGGCGTTGGATTAAGATTTGAAAGTTCAAATTCATTTGTATTTAATGCCTGTCATTATACAGTCGATTTGTGTGCAAAAGCTGCCCACATTGAAGATTTGAAAGATTATGATACAACTGATGTAGCAATAGATGGGTTTATGCTTGGCGCAGGCTCAAATGCATGCGGACCTTTTCCTAATAAAAATCATAGAAAAGTTGTTGTTTTTAATTATAGCAACAACTTTACTGTAATACCTATAGGTGGTAAGAATGTTTAAAATAGGAACAGACATTGTTCAAATTTCAAGAATTGAAAAAAGTATGCAAAAAGAAAATTTTATTAAATTTGTTTTTACGGATAACGAAATTAACTATTCAAAAAAAGCAGAAAACTTTGCCGGCATATTTGCCGCAAAGGAAGCATACTTTAAAGCATTGGGTACAGGAATTAACAAAAAGCTTAATGCTGTTGAAATTTTGCATAATGAAAAAGGAAAACCATATATAAACGGTGTTATAAACAGTGATGTTTCAATAAGTCATGACGGTGATTATGCGGTTTCCACCGTTATTTTGTGGGATTAGTTTATCTAAATATTACGTTAAGAAAGATTGGTGGAATTTCAAATGAGAATTTTAACTGCCGATGAAATTAAAAATGTTGAAAAGCTTGCATTTGAAAAATATTTTACAGAAGCCGAATTAATGAAAAAAGCAGGGGAAGAATGTTATAAAAAAATTATTAAATATTACGGTGAAGAAATAAAAAGTAAAAAAGTTTCTGTTGTTTGCGGTAACGGAAAAAATGCAGGCGATGGTTTTGTTATTGCGAAAATGCTTTTGGAATTCGGTGCTTTTCCGGAAATTATTTTGGCAGATAAAGCACCTGAAATTAACGAACCTAAGATGTACTATGATCAGGCGATTAACGCAGGTGTTAAATCGTTACCTTTTTCAAAGGCTGTTTTTGACGGCGTTTTAATAGTCGATTGTATCTTCGGAATAGGTTTTCACGGCGAAATAGGAGAACCATATAAATCTGTTTGTAACGCTGTAAATTCAAGTGATTGTATTGTTGTATCCGTTGACACACCAAGTGGCGTTAATGCAACAAGCGGTTGTGAAAACGGAGCTGTAAAAGCAGACTTAACAATTGCTGTTTCAACTTTAAAATATTGCCATGTCTTGCCGCCGGCAAATGAATGCTGCGGCAAAACGGCCGTTGTAAATATCGGTATTCCTGATGATTGTTTTAAAGATTTATATCCTCAAACAATAACTAAATCTTACGTTAAATCGTGTTTCTTAAAAAGAAAAATTAATTCTCATAAGGGTGATTACGGCAGACAGGTAAATATTTGCGGCAGTTATAAAATGTGCGGTGCCGCTGTTATATGTGCGAAGGCGGCATTAAAATCCGGTGTGGGTCTTCTTAAATGTGTTTTTCCGAAATCAATTTACTCTGTTTTAACTTCCCATTTAATTCAACCGCTGTTTTCACCTGTAAGTGAAAATGAAGACAAAACATTTTCAATCGGTGCTTTAACAAAAATTACCGAGGAAATAAAATGGGCAAACAGTATTGTGCTTGGTTGCGGAATAGGTAACAATGATGATACTCAGGTTTTGTGTAATCAAATTATTAAAGAAAGTGATGTGCCTGTTGTTATTGACGCCGATGGCATAAATTCAATTTTAGGGAATATAGATGTTTTAAGAGACGCAAAAACACAACCTGTTTTAACTCCTCACCCGGCTGAAATGGCACGGCTTATTAACGAAAGCGTTGATTATGTTCAGTTAAACAGAATTGAAGTTGCCAAGGCGTTTGCAAAGGATTATAATTGTGTGGTCGTTTTAAAAGGGGCAAATACAGTTGTAACAAACGGTGTTGATGTGTTTGTTAACACAACTGGCAATCCCGGCATGGCAATGGGCGGAACAGGTGATATGCTGTCGGGAATAATCGGGTCATTTATTGCACGTGGAATAACGCCGTTAAAAAGTGCTGCTTGTGCCGTTTATATTCACGGCTTGTGCGGCGATATAACCGCTAAAGAATTAAGTATGTCCGGTATGACTGTGGATGATATGTTGGAACTTTTGCCTGCTTTGTTAAGTGAATTTGAATAAGGACTGAGCGTTTGAAAAAAATTATTCCTTTAGTGTTGATTTTTGCACTTTTAACAGGATGTAAAATAAAAAATTATACCCCTGAAATAGTTGCTTTTAATCAAAACGCAACTTTTACTTCAGGGGAATTTTCATGTCAATGTAATGTTACTTATGAAAACAGCACCGTAACTGTTACCGCAACTTCAACAAATGTTTCGGGCGTTACTTATATTTATAACGGTTCATCTTTAATTTGCTCTTATGATGATATGGAATATATACAGAATTCAGGTTTTGAATCCTCTAATCCTGCCGTTGCCCTTTATGATGCGTTTGAATATTTAAAAAATGTTGAAAGTGTTGATGTATCACTTATAGATACAGGTTTTGAATATAAAGGAAAAACTGCACTTGGTGATTTTGTTTTGTTGCAGAAAAAAGATAATTGTTATATATCAATTAATTTTGTAGATTACGGTATTAAATTTGATTTTATTCAGTAATTTACTGAATTATAAAACGGACTTTGACGTATGTTTGTCAAAGTCCGTTTTATTTTAAGTTAAGAACTAATTTTATTTTACAATAGCGATTATAAGTGCAATGATTGAGATAACAGTTGGTATTGTGAACTTTAATAATTCCATAGTATATTGTTGCCTTTTAATCAGTATGTCTGATTTCCTTTTTGAATAACAGCCGATTCCTGCCTCAGCAGGTTCAACAATATATTTCCATTCTTCAGGTGTGCTAATATCTGTTTTTATAAGATGACCGGATAAAATAAGTACATCAATTTGCTCTTTGTCATATTCAGGTTCACCAACAGTAATTTCTCTTGGTCCGTCAGGTTGTGAGCATAATTCGTTAATTTCTCTTAAAACAACGTCTAACCCTTTTATTAACATATATTTATTACTCCTTTATTTTAATTTTTCATTTATTTTGCTTTCGATTTTGCTTAATGTCTTTTTAGATGTAAGTCCTAAATCAATAGTTTGAATGTCTCCGTCTTTTAAGTTAAAAATAAGTAGAGAACGGCGTTCGTATAAGTTCTTTTTCAGACTTGCCTTTGTGTCTTTAAAAGTTTCAATGTTTTTGATTTCGTTGTATTTTATTGTGTTGTTTTCATCAAGACCTGTAAATTCCAATCTGTCATTATAGAATATAATTCCGTTTGATAAAATTTCTTTTGTATAAAATATTGCTAAAATAATTGCAAATATAGAAATTATTAAAAACACAATGTTATAAAATGTTGCACCGTTTTTTAAGCTGTTTATGCTTATTGTTGTTACCCATATTGAAGCTGCATCAAATATAATTGAAATTAAAATATGAATAGGTGATATTATTTTAAAAACATCTTTTTTCATAAATCAGTACTTCCTTTCGTAAAAATTTCTGTAAACTTCACAGTTCTTTATTTCAAACTCTTTTCCATAAAGGTAAGAAAGCAAATTATTGTCATTAAAGTTAAATTTAAGTTTATAACTGTAAAGTGCCTGTCGGTATCTTCCGTGTTCCTTTCCGTACTTTCCGTCGTTTACAAGGGGATGACCGATAAATGATAAATGGGCCCTGATTTGATGAGTTCTGCCTGTAAGTAAATCAATTTCAATCAGTGATTTATTATTCCAAGTATCAATTACCGTGTATTTTGTAACAATTTTTTTTGCACCGTCGGTTTGAGTTAAAGAAACATTTACTTTATTCTTGCTGTTGTTTTTTGTAAGGTATCCTGTTAAAATGTCGGTTTCTTTAGGCATTATTCCTTGTGCAACGCATAAATATAACTTTTGTATTTCTCTGCTTTTAATTTTTTCGTTAAGTATTCTCAAAGCTTGTGCGTTTTTTGCCGCAATAACTATTCCGCCGGTATTTCTGTCAATTCTGTTTGCGAGGGCAGGCGTAAAACAATTTTCCTCATTTGGGTTCCATTCGTTTTTATCGTAAAGATACCGCTTTATTCTTGCAATTAACGTGTCTGTGTATTCATTACCGTCAGGGTGGCAAAGTAACCCCGGCTTTTTGTCAACAAGAATAATATTTTCGTCTTCATATATTATATCAAGATGTTTTGATGCATCGGTAAAATCATAGTGAACCTTTTTTTCTTCGAGCACATCATCTTTTAGGTAAAGTTCAATCAAATCACCGTTGCATAAAATATATGACGGTTCCGTTCTCTTTTTATTAACTTTAATGTTTTTTTTCCTTATTTCCTTAAACATTAATGATTTTGGAAGTTTTGGAAACTTTTTTTGAATAAACCTGTCAACTCTTTGATTGCAGTCGTTTTTTGATATTACAAAAGATTTCATATTTACATTATATATTACAATTTACAAAAAGTAAATAATATGTTAAAATAACTCTAATTGCGCAGAAGTAAGGAAAAATTTTATGGATAAGTTTAAATTGATAAGTAAATTTAAGCCTACCGGCGATCAGCCCCAGGCTATTGAAAAACTTGTTGAAGGTATCAAACGTGGTGATAAGGAGCAAACCCTTATGGGCGTAACAGGTTCCGGTAAAACTTTCACCATGGCAAACATTATTGAAAAAGTTAATAAACCTACGCTTGTTTTGGCACATAATAAAACTCTTGCCGCACAGCTTTGCAGTGAGTTTAAAGATTTCTTCCCTGAAAATGCAGTCGAGTATTTCGTATCTTATTATGATTATTATCAGCCTGAGGCTTATGTTGCCACAACAGATACTTATATTGAAAAAGACAGTGCCATTAATGAAGAAATTGATAAATTGCGTCACAGTGCCACAGCCGCATTGTCAGAAAGAAGGGATGTAATAATTGTTGCATCTGTTTCTTGTATATATTCTATAGGCGACCCTATTGATTATCGTAATATGGTAATTTCTTTGCGTACCGGTATGGAATTAGGCAGAGATGAGTTGATTCATAAGTTAGTGTCAATTCAATATGAAAGAAATGATATTAATTTTGTACGAAATAAATTCAGAGTTCGTGGCGACACTGTAGAAATTTTTCCTGCCGGTTCAAGCGGCAATGCAATCAGAGTTGAATTTTTCGGAGATGAAGTTGACCGAATTTGTGAAATTAATCACGTTACCGGTCAAATTGAAGGAATACTTGCTCATGCATGTATTTATCCTGCTTCTCATTATGTTGTCGGCGCTGAAAAAATGAAGGTTGCGCTTGATAAAATATACAACGAGATGGTTGAGCGTGTTTCGTATTTTGAATCTAAAGGTAAACTTCTTGAGGCACAAAGAATTAAAGAAAGAACAATGAATGATATTGAAATGCTTCAGGAAACAGGATTTTGTAAGGGCATTGAAAATTATTCTGCTGTTATGAGCGGTAGAAAACCGGGTGAAGCGCCGTTTACGCTTTTAGATTATTTTCCTAATGATTTTCTTTTGTTTTGCGATGAAAGTCATGTTATGTTACCACAGGTAAGAGGAATGTACGGCGGTGACAGAAGTCGTAAAAAAAGCCTTATTGATTATGGATTCAGACTTCCGTCTGCCTTTGATAATAGACCTTTGCAGTTTGATGAGTTTTACGGAAAGGTTAATCAGGTTGTTTTTACGTCTGCAACTCCTGGTCAATTTGAAAAAGAAAAATCAACACAAATTGTTGAACAAATTATTCGCCCCACAGGGCTGTTAGATCCAATTATTAATGTTAAACCTACAGAAGACCAAATGGATGATTTGGTATCTGAAATAAATATTCGTGTAGAGCGTAAAGAAAGAGTGCTTGTTACCACATTAACAAAAGCAATGGCAGAAGATTTAACAGCTTATCTTGAAGGTTTTGATATTAAAGTCAGGTATATGCATCATGATGTTGATACTATAGAAAGAATGGAAATTATAAGAGATTTGCGTCTTGGTGAATTTGATGTGCTTGTTGGTATAAACTTGTTGAGAGAAGGTCTTGATATTCCGGAGGTATCTCTTGTTGCTGTTTTAGATGCCGATAAAGAAGGATTTTTACGTTCTGAAACATCTCTTGTTCAAACTATAGGTAGGGCGGCAAGAAATGCAAACGGTGAAGTAATAATGTATGCAGACAGTGTTACACCGTCTATGGAAAGAGCAATCAGTGAAACGGTTCGCCGTCGTAAAATTCAAGAAGAGTATAATAAAAAACACGGAATTGTACCTCAAACCATAAAAAAAGAGGTTCGTGATGTGCTTGAAATTACTTCTAAAGAGAAGGTTGACGGCAGAAAAGGCAAAAAACTTTCTAAAAAGGATAAAGCTGTTCTTATTGACAAGTTAACTAAAGAAATGAAAGAAGCGGCAAAAATGCTTGAATTTGAACATGCCGCATATTTGCGTGATAAAATTGAGGAGTTAAAACAAAATTGACAAAAAATTTGTTTAAAAATAAAAAGTTTTGGCAAGACACATTGCGTCTTGCGTTACCGGTTGCTTTGCAAAACCTGCTCACAAGTTCATTTACTTTGGCAGATACATTGCTTGTAAGCAGTTTGGGCACAGTTGCACTTTCATCTGTAGGCATGATTGGGCAATGGGGCTGGCTTATGACTATGATTTTAGTAGGCTTTTGTTCTGCAACAACCGTGTTTGTTTCACAATATTGGGGAATAAGAGCAACTGATAAAATCCGCAGAGTTGCCGGCATATCTATAATTTTTGCTTTAATTATTTCTGTAGTCTTTACTTTGTTGAGCTTTTTCTTTCCCAATTTGGTTATAAGTATTTTTAATTCAGATGCACAGGTCGTTGCAACAGGAGGAGAATATTTAAAGGCAGTAAGCTTTTCTTATATTGCTATTGCTTTAACAAATATAATGGCGGCTGTTTTAAGGTCTGTTGAAAATGTAAAATTGCCAATGTATGTTTCGGCTTTTACAACAATTCTTAATATTTTTCTTGATTATGCTATGATTTTCGGCAAATTCGGTTTCAATAAAATGGGTATTAAAGGTGCAGCTGTGGCAACGGTAATATCCGCTTGGTCAGGCGTATTTATTCTTGTAATAATTTCATTAGTACAAAAGAATATTTTAATCGGTAGCCTTAAGCAGTATTTTGTTTTTGACAAAACAGAATTAACAGAATATGTAAAAAAAGCCACTCCCGTTGTTATTAATGAAGGTATGTGGGGTGTTGGTACTTTTGTTTTTAATATAATATTCGGAAATATGGGTTATGAATATTTTTCGGCACTCACAATAGTAAGGAGTTTTGAAAATATTGCGTTTGTAATATTTATTGGTATATGCAGTGCTGCGTCTGTTATGATAGGTAAATCGATTGGCAGCGGTAAAATTGAAAATGCTTTAAGAGATTCAAAAAGATTTTCCGTTCTTGTTCCTGTTTTAGCGGTTTGTGTATCTGTAATTATTGTTTTGTTCAGAAATCAACTTGTGGATTTGTTTAATATGGGTAACAGTATCAGTGAACTTTCAATTAAAACAGCACACTTGCTTATGGCTGTTTATGCGGTTGCTTTTCCGTTTAGAATTATGCCTTATTTGCAGGTGGTAGCAATTTTTCGTTCAGGCGGTGATACTGTAACCGGTGCAAAATATGAATTGTTTTGCCTTTGGGCACTTTCTGTGCCTGCAACTTTAATTGCAGTTTACTTATTTAAAGTACCGTTTATAGTTGCATATATCATAATGTATGTATTTGAGGATGTACCAAAAAATATTTTTTGTATGAAATTTTATCTTTCGAAAAGGTGGATCAAACCTGTAACGGAAGAAGGTAAACAGGCATTGTTAAAATTTAAGAATAAAGCTGGTGATATTAATGGCTAAAAATATTGTTGTAAAAGGTGCAAGGGAACATAATTTAAAAAATATTGATGTTATAATTCCGAGGGACAGTTTAGTTGTGTTTACAGGACTATCAGGTTCAGGTAAATCAAGCCTTGCTTTTGATACAATTTATGCAGAAGGTCAAAGAAGGTATGTTGAAAGTCTTTCGTCATATGCAAGGCAGTTTTTGGGCCAAATGGAAAAGCCCAATGTGGATTATATTGAAGGTTTGAGTCCGGCTATTTCAATAGACCAAAAAACAACTTCAAAAAATCCACGTTCAACGGTAGGTACTGTAACTGAAATTTATGATTATTTACGACTTTTATATGCACGTATCGGTGTTCCTCATTGCCCGGTATGCGGTAAGGTAATAGAAAAACAAACTGTGGACCAAATTGTAGATAAAATTCTTAATCTTGAAGAAAAAACAAGAATTCAAATTATGGCTCCTATTGTTCGTGGTAGAAAAGGCGAATATGTAAAAGAACTTGGTGACGCAAGAAAAAACGGTTTTGTTCGTGTTAGGGTAGACGGCAGTATTTATGATTTATCCGAAGATATTAAAATGGATAAAAACAAAAAACACAATATTGAAATTGTTGTGGACAGGCTTGTTGTTTCAAATGATATTAAAAGCCGTTTGGCAGACAGCATAGAAACTGCAACAAAAATGAGCGGAGGTTCGGTTCTTTGTGATGTTATTGGTGGGGAAGAGCAACTTTATTCTCTTGAATATGCTTGTGCCGAGCATGGCTTTTCTATTGAAGAAATGAGTCCGAGGATGTTTTCTTTTAATAATCCGTACGGCGCTTGCAAACGCTGTTCCGGATTAGGGACTTTTAAAGAAGTTGATGAAGACCTTGTTATTCCAAATAGAAAGCTTTCAATAAATCAAGGTGCAATTAAGGCGAGTGGCTGGAATGTGGCAGATGGTTCTTCTATTGCAAAAATGTATTTTGATGCTTTGGCAGATGAGTATGATTTTTCTCTAGATATGCCTGTTGAAATGTTGCCAAAAACTGCTTTAAGAGCGATTTTGTACGGTACTAATGGCAAAAAAATTAAAATGAAGCGTGTTACGAGTTACGGTTCGGGAACATATACAAATGATTTTGAAGGAGTAATCAATAATCTTAAAAGACGTTATGACGAAACAACTTCAGAATGGTCAAGGCAGGAAATAGAAAGCGTAATGGTTTCAGCAGTTTGCCCTGATTGTAAAGGTGCAAGATTGTCTCCAATGAGTTTGGGCGTTTCTGTTGGTGGAAAAAATATTTTCGAATTTTGTAAAATGTCTATTTCCGAGGAAATTGATTTTATTGATTCGTTGGAACTTACAGATAAAGAGCAGATGATAGGTAAGCTCGTTTTACGAGAAATCAAAGAACGTTTAACTTTTCTTAACTCTGTTGGACTTGATTATTTATCCTTGGCTCGTGAAGCAGCAACACTTTCAGGTGGCGAAGCCCAGCGTATTCGCCTTGCCACTCAAATAGGTTCATCCCTTGTGGGTGTGCTTTACATTCTTGATGAACCGTCAATCGGTTTGCATCAGCGTGATAATGATAAATTGTTAGGCACATTAAAACATCTTCGTGATTTAGGCAACACGTTAATTGTTGTTGAGCATGATGAAGATACTATGCGTGCTGCCGATTATATAGTTGATATCGGTCCGGGAGCCGGTATTAACGGTGGTAAGCTAATTGCGGCAGGTACAGTTGATGATATTGTTAATTGCGAAAATTCAATAACAGGTCAGTATTTAAGCAGAAAGAAAAAAATACCGGTTCCCGAAAAAAGAAGGCAGGGAAACGGTCATAAACTTGTTGTTTACGGTGCTGCTGAAAATAATTTAAAGAAAATTGATGTTGAAATTCCACTTGGTGAATTTGTTGCCGTTACAGGCGTATCAGGTTCTGGAAAATCAAGCCTTGTAAATGAAATTATTTATAAATTCCTTGTCAGCGAATTAAATAATGCAAAAAAGAAACCCGGTAGATTCGATAAAATCAAAGGTTACGAATATCTCGATAAGGTTATTGATATAGACCAATCTCCTATCGGCAGAACGCCTCGTTCAAATCCTGCAACTTATACAGGTGTGTTTAATGATATCAGAGATTTATTCGCAGAGCTTCCCGAATCAAAAATGCGTGGTTATAAATCAAATCGCTTTTCCTTTAATGTCAAAGGCGGCAGATGCGAGGCATGCTCCGGTGACGGAATTGTAAAAATAGAAATGCACTTCCTTGCCGATATTTACGTTCCTTGTGATGTTTGCGGCGGTCAGCGTTACAATAGAGAAACTTTAGAAGTTAAGTTTAAAGGCAAAAATATTTTTGAAATTCTTGAAATGACAGTTGATGAAGGATTGGAGTTTTTTAAACAACAGCCTAAGATTTATAATAAGCTTAATACTCTTTCAAAGGTTGGGTTGGGATATGTTAAAATCGGTCAACCGGCTACTACGCTTTCCGGCGGTGAAGCCCAGCGTGTTAAACTTGCAACAGAATTAATGAAGCGTTCTACCGGTAAAACAATTTATATTTTGGACGAGCCTACAACAGGTCTTCATACTGCTGATGTGCATAAACTTATTGATGTTCTTAATTCTCTTGTAGATACAGGCAATACTGTGCTTGTTATTGAACATAATCTTGATGTTATAAAAAATGCCGATTATATTATAGATTTGGGTCCTGAAGGTGGCAAAAAGGGCGGTAAAATTGTTGCAACCGGTACACCTGAAGAACTTTTAAAATGTAAAAAATCATACACGGCGCAATATCTTAAACCTTTGCTTGAAGGTTAATTTTTTCTTTATTATTTCATTGTAGTATAATAAAAAACGAGAAGCATTGCTTCTCGTTTTTTATTCGCCTTTAATTTTTTTCAAGGCATTTTTTTCAAGTCTGCTTACTTGCGCCTGTGAAATGCCCACTTCTTCTGCCACTTCCATTTGGGTTTTGCCTTGCATAAAGCGAAGATACATAATATTTCGCTCTCTGTTATCAAGTTTTTTTATTTCATCTTTAATTGAAATTTCATCAACCCAGTCTTTGTCAGTAGAACTGTCGCCGACTTGGTCCATAACATAAATTGTATCGCCACCGTCATTATACACCGGTTCATACAGTGAGACAGGATCAACAATGGCTTCAAGAGCAAGCACCACATCACTTTTTTTCATGTTAAGTTTTTCTGCAATTTGTTCTACGGTTGGTTCTTTTCCGTATTTGTTTATAAGCTGTTCTTTAATCTGCATTGCTTTGTACGCCGTGTCTCTCATACTTCGGCTTACTCTTACCGGGTTGTCGTCTCTTAAATATCGTCTTATTTCGCCTATACACATCGGCACGGCATATGTGCTGAAACGAAGGTTTAGGCTTGTGTCAAAATTATCTATGGCTTTTATAAGCCCAATAACGCCTACTTGAAACAAATCATCCATTGATTCGCCTCTGTTTTGGAAACGCTGAATAACCGATAATACAAGCCTTAAATTGCCTGTTATAAGTTCCTCACGTGCTTTTTTATTTCCGCTTTGTGCTTTTTTCAATAATTCAATTTTATCTTTTTCTTTTAAAACTTTTAATTCATTAGTATTTATACCGCAAATTTCTACTTTATTAAATTGCATACATAACCACCATTCAAAAATTATGTACGCTTTTATTATTGCCAAATTTTTTTACTGTAAAACAATTATTTTAAATATTGATTTTAGATGTATGTAGTGATAAAATACTTTCGTTATTAAAAGAAAAGAAGTGAGTTTTTGGTTTTGAAAAATACAAAGCAAATGAGCGAAAACTTTGTTTTAGGTATTTCGCTGGCCGTTGTTGGCGGTTTTTTAGATGCTTATACTTATATAACCAGGGGTGGCGTTTTTGCTAACGCTCAAACGGGTAATATCGTTTTGCTTGGCATTAATGTTGCAAAAGGCGATTTCTTTAAGGCAGGTCATTATTTAATACCGGTTGTAGCTTTTGCTGTGGGTATTTTGCTTTCCGAATTTATTAAATTATGGCTTAAAGAGAGCCAAGTTATACATTGGCGGCAAATTATAATTTTTATTGAAGCGGCATTGTTATTGGGTACATCTTTAATTCCGCCTAACCAACATAATGCTGTTGTAAACACTGCAGTTTCATTTGTTTGTGCTTTACAGGTTCAGGCGTTTAGGGTTATTAATAATAACACTGTTGCAACAACTATGTGTACAGGTAATTTAAGAAGCGGTACAGAGTTGCTTTTCCTTGCAATTACAGATAAAGATAAATCTTTGATTAAACGCAGTTTGACTTATTACGGGATTATTTTGTCGTTTATAATCGGTGCTGTATGCGGTTCGTTGTTAACAAATGTTTTAAACACTAAAAGTGTCTATTTTGCAGTAATTATTCTTATTTTTCCATTTGTTTTAATGTTTAAAAAATCAGAAAATATTGAAATGTCATAACTATATTTGCAAAAAAAGAGCAGTTCAATTTGAACTGCCCTTTTTTATTATTTTGTTGTTGTTTCTGTAGTAGTTTCAGCGTCTTTTTTTAAATCACCAAGCATATCTGCCAATGATTTTTGATTAAGCGTGTCTACCTTATCAAATTTCAACGTTTCATCATCTTTAACTTTTTCGCCGTTGTCGTCAACTAAACGAAGTGTTAACGTATATCCTGTTAAAGAAAATTTGTAAGTAATTTCTTGCTTAGAACGATTGTTTACCAAAATAAGTTTATCACCTTTTGTTTCATAAGTGCCGGAAAAATTGAAAGATGAAATATATGTGTCATATTCGCCGTCTTCGTAAAAAACATAAGCGGAAAGTCCCGGAGCATCTTGACTTTGCCATTTTCCGATTAACTTATCTTTATCTTTTGTTATAATGCTTAAAGAATAGGTGATTGGATTAACGTCATTGGTAATGCATACTGCCGTTATACAAATTGCTATAGCCAAAATTACTGCAATTACTATTGAAATAATAAGTTGCTTTTTTGTAAAAGTCTTTTTTTCTTTTACTTGTTTGGTTTCTGCAACTTCTTCACTTAAGTTTTGATTTTTAGATTTGACTTCTTTTGAGTTGAGTTTTTTCATTTAGGCTTTCAATCCTTTTTTTCTTAAAAGTGCATCAATTTTGATTGATGAATCGAGAAGAGAAGAAACAGACATATCATGGTTGAGTGTATCAAGGAAATAAGCAATAAATTTTGAAAGTTCAACAGATTGATACCATTCTCTTGAAAGAAGTTCGGGAGTTTGATATACACCGTTTGTTGTAAATACTTTTTCAAAAACGCCTTGTTCATATGCTTCATCAAATACTTGAAGTCCGTTTGCAAAAAGACCGAACGTTGTGCAAACAAAAATTCTTGCAGCACCTAAATTTTTAAGTTTTTTAGCAACTTCAAGCATTGATTCGCCTGAAGAAATCATATCATCAATGATAAATACATCTTTTCCTTCTACGCTTGAACCAAGGAATTCATGAGCTACAATAGGGTTTCTTCCGTTTACAACTCTTGTAAAATCTCTTCTTTTGTAGAACATACCAAGGTTAACACCAAGCTGTGTTGCAAAGAAAATACATCTTTGCATAGCACCTTCATCAGGAGAAATAATCATAAGGTGATTACTGTCGATTTTAAGGTCTTCAACGCTGTTAATAAGAGCTTTAATCATTTGATATGTAGGCATAACATTTTCAAAAGATTTGTGGGGAATAGAGTTTTGAACTCTTTGATCATGTGCGTCAAATGTAATAATATTTTCAACGCCTAATCCTACAAGTTCTTGAAGAGCCATTGCACAGTCAAGTGATTCACGGCTTGCTCTTTTGTGCTGTCTGCCTTCATAAAGCATTGGCATAATAACAGAAATTCTTTTTGCTTTTGATGAGGCTGCAGAAATAACTCTTTTTAAATCTGCAAAATGGTCGTCAGGTGATTTAGGAACAGTCATTCCGTACATATCGTATGTTACACTGTAGTTAAAGCAATCAGTAACAATGTAAAGGTCATAACCTCTGACCGTGTCATTAATAACTGCTTTGCCTTCACCGCTTCCAAAACGTGGGTTTGAAATGTCAATTAAATAACTGTCTCTTTGATAACCGAAAAAAGCAATAGAGCCCTGATGTTCGATTGCTTGCTCTTTTCTCCATTCAACAAGATATTTATCTACCTTGCCTGCAAGTGCTTCGCAACCCGGCATAGCAATAATGCCTAACGGTCCATAAGGAATAGTTTCTACATTTTGTGCTGTTAAACGTGCCATTTTTATATTCTCCTTCAGTTTTATGCGCTTGTATTTTACACTATTTATTATATATTGTAAATATTATTTTGAAGTTTTAACTAAATTGTCATTATTTGGCGAATAAAATTCTACACTTTATTAGAATTTGTTCTTTTTTTGCGTTTTAAAACAAATAATCCAGATAATGTCAATATAGTAACAGCTGAAATTACGCAGCCGATAGTTAATCCTTTTGGAGAATATTTGTATTTAATTTCATGTGTTCCGGGTTTAAGCATAATTCCTAATTGACTGTTGCCTATTGCAAACGTTTCTGCTTTTTCACCATCAACCGTTATTGTCCATCCTTCATCATACGGAATTGATGAATATAAAACACAGTTACTTTTGGCTTTAATGGTTCCTGTAATTTCAGTTTCGCTAAAATCGGTTATATTGATTGATTGGGAGTTTAATAATTTATATCCTGCTTTTAAAACAGTGTCGTCTGCACTGTAACAATAAATGTCATAATTGCCGCTTGCATTATCAAGGTTTGTGCAATCAAGTGAAATGGTTATCTCTTCGTCTACTGTTTTATATCCCAAATCTAAAATATACGGAGTTTCTATTGATTGAGTAATACTGTCATCGTTGCTTGTGCAAGATAAATTTTTAATTTCTCTTGAAGATACATAAAGGTAAACATTACCATTAATATTGGGTTTAATTGTTATGTCTATAGAGCCTGTATTTGAATTGCCGCTGTATTGATATTCACCGTTTGAAGTTACATCATTGCCTATAATACCATCGTGTGTGCAATTTATATAGTTAACCTCTTTAAATACATCGGAAAAGCCTGTTGACAGTTTAAACCAATTACTTTGAACATCAAACGGATTTCCTTCTTCAGTGTTCCATTCGTTTATATTTTCATTTACACAATATGAAATAGGAAGAAAATAATCGTTTGTAAAAACAACTGATTTTCCGTTGCTGCATTCGTAGTATTTGGTGTAAAGATTTGTTGACGGTCTTGTGTTTTCACCTGTATAAATAATGTATTTCATGTTGTACATCATATTATACACAGGAGTTTGGGTGTTATATGTGTAACTGTTAATTCTGTTGCCGTACATACCTAAACTGTATTGTAAACCGGAGTAGTTTTCATTTGCCATGGATGAAAAAACACTGATTCCGTTATATCCGTAAAGGCAAGGGTCCATTCTGGTATTCAGTTCAGAAAGTTCTGTTTTATAAAGCGAATCGTCATTATCTTCAATGTAATTTACACATTCTGTGTATGCAGGGTAGTTAACGGTGTAATCGCTTAATTTTTGCGAAAGTCCCAGTGCTTTTGTGTCGCACACAATAATTTCACAGAAAGTTATTGCTACTACAACAGTACCGATAATAAGTTTGTTGATTTTTTTTCTTGTATAAGCAAAGAAAAATGCACACCAAATAATTATAAATGCTATTGTTGCATAGATAGTATAATCGCTCATTTTTGATGTTGCCGTTTCTTGTGCAATAACAATTAAAGCAATCCACGCCATTGAAACAAATCCAATATCTTTAATGCTTATTGCCTTAATATTGTTAATTGTTTTGCAGGAAATTACAAGTAACAAAAATGAATACATGTATGAAAATCTGTATGGCAAATCATTTGGAAAATGTAAAGCATGCCAAATGTAATTGGCAATATTATTGTCAAAACAGTAAGAGTAATATATAAATTCCTTTTTCTTTTGTTTTAATATTTTTATTGATTACAAATAAAGGAACAAGTATCAGTGTTAAAACGCCGCAGTAAACGTTTGGCAATACATCATCACCGCTTGAGCGTATAGTTGTTTCCAGTAATGCAAAATGATTTTTAATAAAATCAAATATTCCAAAGTAACTTTCAAATGTTTTTGGGAATGTTCCTGATGTTGCACTTGATGATGTAAGAATAAAGTATACCGGTACAAGGAAAAAAGCGCAAATCATTCCAACACAAAGAGAAGATAAGGCAAAGTAAATCCCTCTGTTTATGAATTTATTACAAAGAATCTTATTTTTAGTATTCTTAGCTTCAATTTTGCTGCTTAAACTATTATCCATGAAATAATATGCAACGAAGTAAATTACAGCAAAAATGCAAGCCATATAGCCCATGTAATAATTGCAAAACAGCATAAGAGCCAATGAAATAATGTACAACTTTGGCTTACCTTCGTTAATTATTTTTTCTACGCCTAATACTACAAACGGGAATAGAACTAATGCGTCAAGCCACATAATATTCCAAAAATAAGCAAGAAAATAAGCAGAAAATGCATAAAACAGTCCAAAAACACTGATGAATACATTGTTTATTTTTTGACTTTTTCTTAAATAGTATGAAAATGAGCCGGAAGAGAGAATGCATTTTAATCCAACAAGAAAACTTATTGCAAAGGGCATCTGAATTCTGTCAAATAAAAAAATCAATACACTTAAAGGGCTTGAAAGATAATTAAAATAATTACCTAAAAAACTTGAACCTCCGCCTGAAGTGAAGCTGTATATAAAACTTTTTCTTTCAACAATTCTGTCAAACAATTCTGTGAAGAGCGGACCGTATTGATGATATAAGTCCATTCTTAAAACAGTTGTATCTCCAAAAGGGAAAACGCTAAATAATATATAGAAAAATAACAAGCAAATTAATGCACCAAGCATTGATAAAAATGAATATCTGTTATCAAAAAATATTTTATAAATTCTGCCGTTTTTCTTGTTTTCCGCACTGCTTAAACAATCAAATACAAATACTCTTGCAACGGCGTAATTTAATATGAATACGAATACTCCGGTTGCAAACCAAGCGGAATATGAATATCCGTTTAAAAGTTTGCAGATGATTAAATCAAATAATTTGTATATGCCAAAATGAAGTAAACAATTTAAAACAGAAATTAAAAATTGTTTAGCTGTTGAATTAATCCCTTC
>CAKSWS010000015.1 GCA_934512155.1 uncultured Eubacterium sp.
GGATTCTATGGTGCCGTTCTTTTGCAACACGAAAGAATGGCACAACCCCGCCGTGTTTACGGCGAAATATATAAAAATATATATTAGTAAATATTATTGATTTACAAGAATCCCCCTTGTTTTTGCAAGCAAAAACTTTCCCCCTTTGACAAGGGGGGCTTTTATTTTATAAATTTTGAATGTTGCGAAGCTCTTTTTGTTCCCTTTATCTGCCACCGGCAGCGGTTGCAAACGAGCCCTTTAATAAAGAAAACTTATTTTCATAACTTTAAAATTTTAAACTTTTTATAAATTTATTGAAATATCGGCGTTTATAATATATAATGTTGTGTGATGTTTTTTAAAGGGGATGAATAAGTGGGTAGCTCATCTTACGATATTGATGATATATTAAATGAAGTACGAAAAAGGCGACAAGAGCAGGAAATAGCCGTTAAAGGTGTAGATTTTACAGCGGAAACGGATGAAAAAACGCTTGAATCAAATGAAAACGCCGTTGAAAATAAAGAAGAAAATAAAATTGTTGAAGAAAATGTTCAGCATGAAAGCAACGAAAGTGAAGCTGAAAGCGAAAGCACGGAAGTTGTTGCAGACAATGAGCCGCAGGAAGAAACAGTTGAAGAGCCTGCAAACGAGAATGAAGAAAAAGGCTTTAATCAAAACGATTTTATTTCAAATAAAGATATAAAAACAAAGCCGGCAACCCAAAAGGCAGACGGCGAGGTAGACCTTTTTTCTCTTTCAGACAGTCTTGAAGACCCTGAAGTTTTGGTAAAAAGCAAAAAGAAAAACGAAGAGAAGAAAAAGAAGAAGAAAAAGAAAACAGCAACAATTATTATTACAATTGTTATAATTCTTATTGCCGCATTGGTAGCAGGCGGTGTTTTTGCCTACAGTTATTTTAACAAATTGCTTGATGACACCACCGATAAAGAAACTCCGTCTCTTGCTTCTACGGAAGAGTGGCACGGAATGGACAAGCTTGAAGAAAACTTTAATCCTATTTATGAAGATTCAAGCGCAAATATTTCAACATACAAAAGCATGGTAAAAAAATGGTATAAAAACGGAACGCCTGCATCTTCTACTCACGTTTTGAATATTCTTTTAATTGGAGAAGATACGAGAGAAGATGAAATTTCAGAGGAAGATACAAGAGCGGACTCTGCAATTATTGCCAGCGTCAATATTGATACAGGTAAAATTATTTTAACATCTATTCTTCGAGACGCTTATTGTTATTGGGAAACAACCGAAGGTGATGAATCTACCGGTCAGTACGGCAAAATTAACGGTGCAATGAGTACCGGCGGTATTGATTGTTATATAAGAACCGTTGAAAATATGTACAAGGTTGATATTGATAACTATGTTGTTGTTAATTTCAGCAGTTTCCAAAGCATTATTGATACTTTGGGCGGTGTAGATATTGAAATGACTCAAAAGGAAATTAACGAAATTAATAATCACCCAAAGCGTTACAATTATGTAAGTATTGAGGGTGAGGCAGGGATGCACCATTTGCGTGGTGATGAAGCCGTTGCGTATTGCCGAATCAGAAAAATAGATTCAGACAATGCCCGTGCAGACAGGCAAAAAACAGTGCTTATGCAGTTGTTTAACAAAATGAAAACAGCTTCTACAGTTAAAATAGTTGAAGTTGCAACAGAAATTTTACCTTATGTTAAAACAGGTATTTCAAAAAATGAAATTATTTCAATAGCAAAATATGCGTTAAAGCATGGCTGGACGCAATATACTGTTGAAACTTATACTATTCCGAACGATGCCGAAACCGACGCAGAGGGTAACCCAATTAAGGGTTGTGTGGGCGGAACTTATTACGGCGCTTGGGTTTGGAAAGTAGATTATCCTCTTTATTCTCAAATGACTCAAAACAGAATTTATGGCAAAACAAACGTTGTTCTTGCCGAAAAAAGACCAAAGTTTGATAAATTAAATTAGGGAGACGATAAAAATGCCGGCAATTATAACAGTACCCGGATTTTTAATCAGAATGCTTGTGGCTGTTGTTTTAGGCGGAATGATTGGCACGGAACGCCAGCTTACAAGGCATTATGCAGGAATAGTTACCACAATAATTGTTTGTGTGGGTTCATTTGCTTTTACAAGCTTTTCATATCTTTCAGGAGATGTTAACGCAGATGGTACAAGAGTTGCCGCCCAGGTTGTTTCCGGCATAGGTTTTTTGGGTGCAGGTGTTATTTTGTGCGACGGTACAAAAATTAAAGGCATAAATACGGCGGCTACCATTTGGGCGTCTGCCGCTGTGGGTATACTTTGCTGCCTTGATAAAATTTGGTTTGCCGTTATGATTGCAATGGCAATTTTGTTTGCCCATTTGGTGCTTCACCCTGTTTCCGAATACATAAGCAAAAAGCAAAAGTACGACAATAAAAAGAATGAAGACAAACAGGAAACTTATTACAAAATTTCTGTTGCCTGCTCGGAAGACAATGCCCCCGAGGTTAAGGAAAAGTTGATTAAAAAAATCAGAGAAACCGACGACGTTTTGTTAAGAAAACTTGAAATGGCTGATTTGGATGACGGCAATGTTAAAGTTCGTGCGGAAATTTCAACCAAAGTTAAAAATAATGAGCTTGTTGAAAATATTATTGCTTATATAGGCACAAATAAAAATATTATTTCTACCGGCTGGAAAAACAGCACACACGAGTAGACAAAAAATAAGTCCCCCTTTAATAAGGGGGATTTTTTTATAACCTTTTTGCTTCACTTTATAAAGGTGGCTGAAAAACTAATTTTCATTTGCGGCTGAAATAGGAGCGGTATCCACTACTTCGAGTTTGTTTGCCTGCATCCAAAGGGATGGAGTAATACGAAGTTTATAACCATAGCCTGCATCCATTTGCCAATGTGCCATTGGTGCTTCCGGCAAGCCGTAGCATGATAAAATAGTCATAAGAACGCCGGCATGACCTACGATTGCACTTTCCGTTGTGCCGGTTTTCATTAATCCCTCTACAATTTTTTCAAAGGCGGCGCAAACACGCTGAATAAATTCGGCATTGCTTTCGCCGTAAGGTGTGCGTGCGTTAATATCGCCTTTAATCCAATTTTGAAAATCCTCGTTATTTTCCAAATCTTTGGCGGTACATTCTTCAAATTCGCCGAAATTATACTCAATAAGGTCGTTTATAACAAGGGGATTGTTTTGGGGAAACATAATATTTGCCGAATCAAGGCAACGCTTTAGCGGTGATGAAAAAACGGCGCTTACTTGCGGATAATGGTAATGTGCTTTTATGCTTTTTAGGCTGTTTATACTATCTGTAGTGAGTGGATAATCTGTATGCCCAATATACTGTGCGTTTAGATTTCCTTTTGTTAAACCGTGCCTAAATAAGTAAATTGTGTATGTTTTCATTTTATAAACCTCCAAAGCAAGGGAATAATTACAATTTGTTTACAAAGAGTAAATTTACTTTACTTTTAATATTATGATTTGTATAATACCGTAAGTATAATAAAGTGATGTTAAACGGAAAGAAAGTTTTGTTATGAGCGAAAAAAATAATAAAAATAAAAAGTTTTCTGAAATATTAAGCAGTTTAAGAAAAGAAAGAGGATGCAGCCAAAAAAAAGCTGCCGGAGATTTGGGAATCAGTCAAGCGCTTTTAAGCCACTATGAAAAGGGCATAAGGGAATGCGGACTTGACTTTGTTATAAAATGCAGTGAATATTACGGCGTTACAACCGATTATTTGCTCGGCGTTTCCGAAAGCAGGTTTGGAATGGATGAAAATTACATTTCCAAACTTTCCGAAAAAAATGATGACGGTTCGTCTATGGCAACATTAACACAAGCAACAAAAATTATTGTTGAAACGGCAATTGCTGCAGAAACGGATGTTGCCGATTACTTGCATGATTACTATACCCTTTGCGTTTACCGTGGTGCATTAACTTTGGCAAAGGCCGGTGTTTTGCCAAGCGAATTGTTTAGGCTTGATAATAATATAGGCAGGGAATTGGCGTCTGCCGCTATTGCCGTGCTTGACGCAAAGTTTGCTTTTATTGAGGATAATTCAAGAAGCGGAAGCGACAGCCTTGCAAATTCTTCCCTTCATATTTTAATTGAAGAAGCAGAAAATTATATTATGAATAATTTTATTGATTAATATTGAAGTTGCAACCCCCTCTTTAAAGAGGGGGATTTTTTTAAACTTCTTGCCTTCCTTGTTAAAGAGATTGTTAATTGCAGGATTGATTTATTAAAGTGTAATTTGTGTTTTTTCTTCTGAAATATACTGTAAAATGATTTTTGTGGAAATTTCTGCCGCAATTTCCTTAAATGTAGGGAAATCCATTTGAGCGTCTTCATCTCCCCCGTCGCTGATTGAGCGAAGCACGGAAAACGGAATTTTGTTTGCAAGGCAAACATGACCGATTGCGCCGCCTTCCATTTCGCCGCAGATTGCGCCGAAGTTTTCGGTTATCATATTTTTAAGGTCAACACTTGCTATAAATTTATCACCGCTGGCGATTGTGCCACGGTGTATTTTTTCGCCCGAATTTATGGCAATGCGTGCAAGTTTATCACTTATTGTTTTATCTGTTTTAATTTCAACTGTGTTAATTCCTTCTATAAAACCAAGAGGTTCGCCGATAGCCGTCATATCCATATCGTACTGAACAACGGCGTCTGCCACAACAATATTTTTAATAACAACGTTTTTGTTAAGAGAACAGCCAACGCCCACGTTAATTATTTCGTCTACATCAAAATTATCTATCATAGCCTGTGCGCAAAGAGCAGCGTTTACTTTGCCAGGCGAACACATGGCAACGCACACCTGAACATCGTCAATAAAGCCGCAAACATATTCCGCACCGCCGAATGTTGCCTTAACGGGATTTTGAATTTTATTTTTAATGTTATTGACTTCTACATCCATTGCGCCGATTATTCCAATCATAACCAAACCTCACTTTTTAATTTTCTTGGGGTTAAGAAAAGTACAACCCCAATATATAGTGCCATTATAATATATAATTTATAAAAAAACAAGATTTATTAAGTTTTTAGTTGACAAGAAGTTACTTTATATAATATAATACTAAACGCTAATATGGGATAATACCCTAAATGGTAATTGCCTGCACTATACCGTGCAGAGAACATAAGGATTAAGACAAGTTTAGTCTGTGAAAGGTAGTGAATTTTAAATGAAGAGAACATTTCAGCCAAAGAAAAGACATGCACAAATGGAACACGGTTTCAGAAAAAGAATGTCAACAAGAAACGGAAGAAAAGTTTTAGCTCGCCGTCGTGCAAAGGGCAGAAAGAGACTTTCTTACTAAGAACGGGGATTTTTCAGTGAAAAGTAAAGCCTTAAAAGAGAATAAGGATTTTCGCCGTTTATATTACAGGGGAAAAAGCCGTGCCTCCGGCGCACTGGTAACTTACGCTATGAAAAACCGACGGGGCGAAACCTGCGTTGGCATTACAAGCGGTAAAAAAATCGGTGGTGCCGTTGAAAGAAACAGAGCAAGGCGAGTTATTCGTGCTGCTTTTTCACAGCTTGAGGGCAGGCTGTGCGGCAACTATGATATTGTTTTTGTGGCAAGAACCAATACAACCCAAGTTAAAATGCAGGTTGTGTTGGAGCAAATGGAATTTCAGCTTAAAGAAATGGGAATTATTGAATGAAAAACCCCATTAAAAAGCTTATAATTTTTCTTATAAAAACATATCAGGTAACTTTAAGCCCAAGATTTTCCCACGGCGCATGCAGATACACGCCCACCTGCTCTCAATATGCTGTTGAAGCAGTGCAGGTGCACGGAGTGATAAAAGGCGGTTTTCTTGCAATTCGCAGAATTTTAAGGTGCAACCCTTTTTGCAAAGGCGGTTATGATCCCGTTCCGCCGAAAAAGAATAAAACAAAGGATAATTAACTAAATGATTAATATGTTATTAAATCCTGTAACAATGGCTGCTACCAATGCAACCGGTATGGTGCTTTTTAAGTGGTTATATTGGTTATTCGGTAAATGCATGGGATTTTTAATGGATGTTTTAAACAACCAATATTTCATTGCCATTGTTATTTTCACTGTTGTAACACGTTTGGTATTGCTGCCGCTTAATATTCGCCAGCAAAGAAGTGCCGCAAAAACGGCAAGACTTCAGCCTAAAATTCAAAAAATTCAAAATAAATATGCAAATGTAAACGACCCTCAGGCTCGTGCTAAAATGAACGAGGAAATGCAGGAACTTTACGCAAGAGAGGGCCATAACCCAATGAATATGGGTTGCGGCACCATGGTTTTCCAAATGGTTTTCCTTATGGGTATTGTGGGTATTATTTACTACCCTCTTTCTTACGTTTTGGGAATGAGCGGCTTTAATGATTTTGCAAACGAAATAAGCGAATTTATTAAAACCTTGGGTTACGATAAAGTAAACTATTTGCAGCTTAGCATTCTTGAAAACTGGGAAGCACTTAAAGACAGTCTTGTGCAAAACTTCCCGCAGTTGTTTACAAGTGATGCCGTTAGCCAAATTGAGGCATTCAGACAGGGAATGTATATAGGCAACCTTGATATGACCGCAATTCCCCATTGGAAAGACGGAATTATTGTTATTGTGCCTATTATTTCATTTTTAACATCATTCGGTTCTACAGTTGTTTCAATGTTAATTCAAAAAAAGAACAACCCTGCATCTTCACAGCAAATGGGTCAAATGATTATGATGTCGTTAATGATGCCGTTTTTCTCACTTTACATTGCATTTAAAGTGCCTGCAGCAGTAGGTTTTTATTGGATTATTTCAAACTGTGTTGCAATTTTACAGCAATTATTTATTGCAAAATTCTTCCCTCCAAAAAGAAGTCAGGCAAGACTTATGGTTGAAAATACCATTGAGCGCCGTTCAAGAGAGGCAAGTATAAAGAAGATTAAGTAAAATAATCGGAGGATTATATGATAAAGGAATTTATCGGCAAAGGTAAAACCGTTGAAGAAGCAACGGCTGCCGCTAAAGCCGGTCTTAATGCTCCTGCACTTGCAAGTATTAACGTTGAGGTTATTCAAATGCCAAAGAAAAAGACATTAGGTCTTTTCGGCGGCCACGATGCAGAAGTGCGTGCTTGGTTTGATGACGGAAAATCCGAAAAGAAACCTCAGCCCAAGAAAGCACCGGCAAAGAAAACAGAAACAAAACCACAGGCTAAAAAGGCAGCCCCAAAGGCTGAAGTACCTGCCGAATCTGCACCAAAGGCAGAAAAGGCAAACGCTGAAATCACACAGGCAGACGCTCAGGTTGCCGTTGATTACCTTAAAGCAATTCTTAACGGTTTCGGAATTACAGACGCTGTTGTTAACGCACAGGTTAATGACGGAGTTATTGAAGCCGAGATTGAGTGTGAAGACTACGGTATTATTATCGGCAGAAGAGGCGAAACACTTGATTCACTTCAATATTTAACAAGCCTTGCAGTTAAAAAGAACTGCGATAAATATGTTAGAGTAACGGTTAATGTTGGTAATTACCGTGAAAAAAGGATGGAAACTCTTAAAAACCTTGCACATAAAAATGCAAACTATGTTTTAAGAACAGGCAGAAGATACACATTTGAGCCTATGAATCCTTATGAAAGAAGAATTATTCATACGGCTGTTCAGGAAATTGACGGCGTTGAGTCTTTATCCGTAGGTTACGGACAAGACAGAAAGGTTATTATTCAGCCAATCGGCGGAGTAAGACCTCGCCCAAGAAGAACATCCGGCTATTCTTCCACAACTGCACCTGCTAACGCAACACCGAAGGCAGACCGTGCAGACTTACCGAAATTCGGTAAAATAGAGGTTAACAAAGATTAAAATTGTTAATTATAAAGCGGCGGATTTTGGGTTTTACCCGTTCCGCCGTTTTTTAAGTTTTGAAAGGATGTGTTGTTATGGAAAAAACAATAGCCGCTATTGCCACGGGAAACAGTGCCGGTGGTATTGGCGTTATAAGAATAAGCGGCGATTGCGCACTTGAAATTGCCGACAGGGTTTTTAAAGCAAAAGACGGCACTTCCCTTTTAAATCTTCAGGGTTACAGAGCCAAGTTTGGTAACATTATATATAATAATGAAAAAGCAGACGACGCTGTTGCCCTTGTTTTTAAAGCACCAAAAAGTTATACGGGTGAAAACGTTGTTGAGCTTTCCGTTCACGGCGGAATTTTTATTGTTGAAAAAACACTTGAAGCTGTTTTTGAGGCAGGCGCACAGCCGGCAGAAGCAGGCGAATTTACAAAGCGTGCTTTTTTAAACGGCAAAATGGATTTAACCCAGGCAGAAAGCGTGGCAGATTTAATTTCCGCCCAGGGTGAGGCTGCGGCAAAAGCCTCGTTTAACGCACTTCAAGGTTCTTTGAGTAATAAAATAAACAGCGTGCTTGATGATTTAAAAGATTGCAGTGCCCTTATGGCGGCATGGGTAGATTACCCCGACGAGGAAATACCCGAGCTTAAAGAGGAAAGTTTAAAAGAAACGCTGGAAAAGGCAAAAGCCGATTTGCAAAGTTTGATTGATAATTACGATAACGGGCAGGCAATGCTGCAGGGTATAGACACAGTTATTGCAGGCAAGCCCAATGCAGGAAAATCAACATTAATGAATGCTTTGGTTGGCAAAAACAAAAGTATTGTTACACAAATTGCAGGTACTACAAGAGATATTGTGGAAGAGACGGTACGCCTTGGCAGTCTTGTACTTCATTTAAGCGACACTGCCGGTATTCGTGAATCCAAGGATTTGGTGGAAAGCATCGGCATTGAGCGTGCTTTTGAAAAAATTGAAACTGCGGCACTTGTTATTGCTGTGTTTGACAGTTCACAGCCTTTAACAAAAGAAGATTTTGATTTAATTGAAAAGGCAAAAGGTAAAAAAGCCGTTGCCGTTATTAATAAAACAGATTTAAACAATGTTATTGATGAAAGTATTATTAAAAATGCTTTTGAACGGGTTGTTTACATCAGTGCTAAAAACAACGAAGGTGTAAGCGGGCTTGAAAGCGCTGTTAAACAGGTGCTTAATATTAATGATTTTGACACATCTGCTCCGATTTTGGCAAATCAGCGGCAAAAAAATTGTGTTAAAACCGCACTTGATGATATTAGTGAGGCACTTTTTGCCGCAAATTCAGGCTTAACATATGATGCAATTAATGTTATGATAGACAGTGGAATTGACAGCCTTTTGTCTTTAACCGGTAAAAAAGCAAGTATTGAGGTTGTTAACAATATATTCAGTAAGTTTTGTGTGGGTAAGTAAATGGAATATTTTGCAGGAAATTATGATGTTATAGTTATCGGCGCAGGTCATGCAGGCATTGAGGCAGGCTTGGCTTCCGCAAGGCTGGGTTGTAAAACAGCCGTGTTTACAATTAATCTTGATTGGATAGGAAATATGCCGTGTAACCCATCTATAGGCGGCACATCAAAGGGTCATCTTGTAAGAGAAATTGATGCTTTGGGCGGTGAAATGGGCAAGGCGGCAGATAAATATTGCTTGCAAAGCAGAATGCTTAATATGGGCAAAGGTCCTGCCGTTCATTCTTTAAGAGCACAAATTGACAGGCGTGAATACTCTAAAGGAATGAAGCACACCATGGAGTTGCAAAAAGATCTTGATGTGCGCCAAGCGGAAATTCAGGATTTATTTAAAAATGAGGACGGATTGTGGCAGGTTAAAACAAAGCTTGAAGCAGTTTTTACAGCAAAAGCAGTTATAATTGCTACCGGTACATTTTTAGGCGGCAGAGTTTATATAGGTGATGTTTCTTATGAAAGCGGACCTGACGGAATGTTCCCTTCCACAGAACTTTCAAAAGCACTTTACAGGCTTAATATTCCTTTAAGACGTTTCAAAACAGGTACTCCAAGCCGTGTAAACAGGCAAAGTATTGATTTTTCAAAAATGGAGGTTCAGCAGGGCGACGAAAGAACCGTTCCTTTTAGTTTTGAAACTGAAACTCCTCCGAAAAACAAGGTTTGCTGCCATATTACATACACTAATGACAAAACAAAGCAAATAATTCTTGATAATTTGCACAGAAGCCCAATGTACAGCGGAAAAATTGAGGGCAAAGGTCCACGTTACTGCCCAAGCTTTGAAGATAAAATTGTTCGCTTTGCAGATAAGGAAAGGCATCAGCTTTTTGTTGAACCTTGCGGACTTGAAACTGAGGAAATGTATCTTCAAGGGCTATCCTCTTCCCTGCCTGAAGACGTTCAGCTTGCATTTATTCATACTATTCCCGGACTTGAAAATGCAATGGTTATGCGAACAGCCTACGCTATTGAATATGACTGCGTAGACCCAACGGCACTTAAAGCTACTTTGGAATTTAATGATTTGGAAGGTCTTTACGGCGCAGGCCAGTTTAACGGTTCCAGCGGATATGAAGAAGCGGCGGCTCAAGGGCTTGTTGCCGGAATTAATGCCGCACTTAAAATTAAAGGCAAGGAGCCTATGGTGTTAGACCGTGGCGGTTCATACATTGGCACTCTTATTGATGATTTAGTTACAAAAGGTTGTTCCGACCCATACAGAATGATGACGAGCCGCAGCGAATACCGCCTTGTTTTAAGACAGGATAACGCTGACGTGCGCTTAACCCCCATCGGCTACAAAATAGGACTGATTTCGCAACAGCGCTATGATAAATTTATAGATAAAGAGGCAAATGTTAAGGCTGAAAGAGAAAGAATAGAAAAAACATCTGTTCCCCTTTCTGATGAATTGCAGGAAATTCTTGCCTCCTGCAACACTTCACCTGCAGTAAAAGGTTGCAAAATGATAGACCTTTTAAAACGACCGGGCGTTACTTATGAGGCGTTAACGCCTGTTGACCCAATACGGCCGGATTTACCTTATGAGGTTTTTGAACAGGTTGAAATTGCTGTTAAATATGAGGGTTACATTGTTCGCCAAGAGGCGCAGATTAAAGAAATGCGCAGAATCGAGTGTAAAAAAATACCAAAAGATTTTGATTATTCCGCCCACAAAGGTTTAAGGCTTGAGGCTGTGGAAAAACTTTCCAAAATAAAACCTGAAAACTTGGGTCAGGCAAGCAGAATCAGCGGTGTTAACCCTGCGGATATAACGGCACTTAACATTATTTTGGAGTCATTATGATTAATATTGAATTGTTAAAAAACCAGGCTGAAAAAATAGGCATTGAATTAAACGATGTTGCACTTGACAGGTTTGATTTTCTTGCGCAGCGTCTTGTTCGTTGGAATGAAAAGGTTAATTTAACGGCAATAACCGACCCTGAAGAAATTGTTGTTAAACATTTTGTGGACAGTTTAACGGCGGTTGCCTATGCGCCGATATCGAAAAATGCAAGGTTGATTGATGTTGGCTGCGGTGCAGGCTTTCCCGGATTACCTGTTTTAATTGCAAGACCGGATGTGGATGTAATTTTTCTTGATTCGGTTGGTAAGAAACTTTCGTTTATTAAAGAGTATTTAATAAATTCCGGGCTGTGCGGCGATGTGCTTCATGAACGTGCGGAAATTATCGGCAAAGACGGCAATTTCAGAGAAACATTCGATGTTGCCACCACAAGAGCAGTTGCTCCCCTTAATATTCTTGCTGAGTATTGCCTTCCCCTTTTAAAAGTAGGCGGTATTTACATATCTTTAAAAGGTGCCGTTGATGAATTGGATATTGGGGAAAATGCAATTAAGGTGCTTGGGGGCGAGGTTGAAAAGGTTACTTCCCTTGAATTGCCCGGCGGTGATAAAAGAAATGTGGTTGTGATAAGAAAAATATCGCAAACGCCGACAAAATACCCTCGTAAATCCAAAAAAATAGATACTCACCCGCTCTAAAATTTAATTAATTTGTCTAATTCAAAGGATTTCTCACGATGAGAAATCCTTTATTTTTATGTTAAACTGTGATATAGTTTAATCAAGGAGATGAGGCAAGTGCCGCAGGAAGTAGTAAATATTGCAACGGAACGGCTGTTGCCGAATCCATACCAACCACGAAAGCAGTTTAAATCAGAAGAGTTGCTTAGCTTGGCACAATCTATAAAAGAAAACGGAGTTTTGCAGCCTCTTCTTGCACGGCGAATAAATCACAGCGATTATTATGAACTGATTGCCGGTGAACGCCGCTTGCGTGCTTCTATTTTGGCAAACCAGCCTACCGTACCATGCATTATAGTTGATTGCGAGTACGAGGAAAGCGCCGTGTTTTCTTTGCTTGAAAATATTCAGCGTTCAGACCTTAATTTTTTTGAAGAAGCTGTTGCCATAGAACAAATGCAAAGCCAGTTTGGATTTACTCAAGAACAGCTTGCAAAAAGGCTTGGTAAAAGTCAAAGTGCCCTTTCAAATAAGCTCCGTCTTTTAAAACTGCCTGCAGATGTACGTTATTTTATTGAAAAAGAAGATTTAACAGAGCGTCATGCCCGTGCATTGCTAAAACTTGAAAGTGAAAAGCAAATGTGGACTGCCCTTAACATTATTAAGGACAGGCATTTAAATGTTGAGCAAACGGAGGCTTATATTAATTCTATTACCGATAAAAAGGTTAAAAGCCATAAAAATATAGTTAAAATATTTAAAGATGTGCGAATTTTTGTAAATACTGTGGATAAAGCGATTTCTACTATGAAAGAAGCAGGAATTCCCGCACGTTCAAACAAAACGGAAACTGAAGATTATATTGAATACCATGTAATTATTCCTAAACGGGCGGAAAAAGCCGCCGCATCTAACCTTGCTTAAAACGAGGCAACTCGTTTTAACATATTCTCCTCTTTTCATCACGTGGAAAGGTCTGCCGAAAGGCAGGCCTTTCTGCGTTTTTATGTATAATTTGTTTTAGTGTAATTGTGTTTATGAGGAGTCGGTTAATTAAAAGAAATTATACTCTTGTGTTTCACGTGAAACAAAGCACAAGATATTGATTTTCAGATAAACTATGTTTAAATAGTTTAATGTTTTGTTGAAATTATGTTTGCAATATATGTTAATGTGGAAAACTATGCATAATATAGTGCATACACACTATTTTCTGTGAAAAACTCTGTGGAAAATGTGGAAAACTTATGTTTCACGTGAAACATCTATATGTTGTGGATGTTGCCTTCCCTACCACAATTTTTTAAAAATTTATTTATTGTTTCACGTGAAACTTTATTGTTTATTGTTGATATGCCCGGGAAGATATTGTATAATAATAGCCACGGAGGTGTTGCTATGGGCAAAACCATTTCTATTTTTAATCAAAAAGGCGGCGTTGGCAAAACCACCACGTGTGTTAATTTGGCTGCCGCTTTAGGTGCAAAAGGCAAAAAAACACTTCTTATTGATGTTGACCCACAGGGAAATTCCACAAGCGGTGTTGGTATTGATAAGGCTGATATTGAATATTCCACTTATGATGTTTTAATTAACAAAGTGCCTGCTCGTGGCATTATGATTGAAACAGAGTTTAAAAATCTTTGGGTGCTTCCTGCAAATATGAATCTTGCAGGTGCAGAGTTGGAACTTGCAGAGGTTGAAGAGCGTTTTTATGCACTGAAAAAAGCCATTGCGTCTCTTACTTTGGAGTTTGACTACATAATTATAGACTGTCCACCCAGCTTAGGACTTTTAAGCCTTAATGCATTAACTGCTTCCGACACTGTTATTGTGCCGTTGCAGTGCGAATATTATGCTCTTGAGGGGTTAAGTCAACTTTTAAGCACTATCAGAACTGTGAAGCAGCATTATAACGAGCATTTAGAGCTTGAAGGTGTGTTATACACAATGTATGACAGTCGTTTAAAATTAACAAATCAGGTTGTTGCGGAGGTTGACAAGTATTTTCCGAATAAGGCGTACAAAACGATGATTCCTCGTAGTGTTAAACTTGCAGAAGCTCCAAGTTTCGGCGAACCGATTATTTATTATGAAAAATACTCAAAAGCCAGCTTTGCATACAAAAAATTTGCAGATGAGGTAATAAAAAGAAGCTATTAAACAAATTTATGTGGAAAGGTTAGAATATGGCAAAAAGACAATCGGGTTTAGGCAAGGGTTTGGAAGCATTAATGCTTGAAAATTCCATTGATGAAATGGTTGCCACAAATACTTTGCCTTTAAATGAAATTATTCCTAATAAAGAGCAGCCACGAAAAACATTTGACGAAGGCGCTTTACAGGAATTAAGCGAAAGTATTAAACAGCACGGCGTGTTACAGCCGTTGCTTGTAAGACCCCTTACCACAGGTGGTTATCAGCTTGTTGCCGGCGAGCGCAGGTGGCGTGCCAGCCGAATGGCAGGGTTAAAGGAAGTGCCTGTTGTTGTTAAAGAACTTACAGACACTGAAACAATGGAAATTGCAATTATTGAAAATCTTCAGCGTGAGGATTTAAACCCTATTGAAGAAGCAGAGGGTTTACAGGCACTTATAGATAAATGCGGTTTCACACAAGAGGAAGTGGCAACAAGTGTTGGCAAATCAAGGCCTGCCATTGCAAACAGCTTGAGGCTTTTGCGGTTGCCAACTGAAGTGCGTGATATGACTAAAAACGGCGATATTTCAGCCGGACACGCCCGTGCATTGCTGGCATTTGATAATGACGCAATGATTTATGAGGTTGCTCAAAATATTGTTTCAAACAAACTTACCGTGCGTGATGTTGAAAGGTTGGCAAAAATAAAAGAGCCGTCTTCTTCTGTTTCTGCTAAACGAAGCAAAAGAAGAGACAGCTTTTTTGATGAGGTTGAACTTTCCCTTACCGAGGCTTTAGGCAGAAAAGTTAAGGTTTACAACGGCAGGGGAAAAGGAACTTTGGAAATTGAGTTTTACTCACAGGAAGATTTAAAAAATATAGCGAACAAATTGGGAGAATAAAAATGCTTGATATTAAATTTGTAAGAGAAAATGCGGAAATTGTTAAAAAGAATATTCAAAACAAGTTTCAGGATGAAAAATTACCTCTTGTAGACGAAGTAATTACACTTGATGAGGAAAAAAGAGCCGTTCAGGCAAAGGCAGACGAGCTTCGTGCCAACAGAAATAAGCTTTCAAAAGAAATCGGCACATTAATGGCACAGGGCAAAAAGGAAGAGGGTATGGCTCTTCGTGAAAAGGTTAAGGCGCAGGCAGATGAGCTTGAGGAACTTTCCAAAAAGGAAAGCGAGCTTACAGAGCGTGTTACGAAAATTATGATGACAATTCCGAATATTATTGACCCGTCAGTTCCGATTGGCAAGGATGACAGCGAAAATGTTGAAGTTCAAAAATACGGCGAACCTGTTGTGCCTGATTTTGAAGTGCCTTACCACACAGATATTATGGAGCGTTTCAACGGCATTGATTTGGATGCTGCAGGCAAAGTTGCAGGTAACGGTTTTTATTATTTAATGGGTGATATTGCAAGGCTTCATTCCGCAGTTCTTGCTTATGCACGAGATTTTATGATTGACAGGGGATTTACTTACTGTATTCCGCCTTATATGATTCGTTCAAATGTTGTTGACGGTGTTATGAGCTTTGCTGAAATGGATGCAATGATGTATAAAATCGAAGGTGAGGATTTATATCTTATAGGTACTTCCGAGCATTCTATGATTGGTAAGTTTATTGACACAATCACACCGGAAAGCGAACTTCCTAAAACTTTAACGTCTTATTCTCCTTGTTTCAGAAAAGAAAAAGGTGCACACGGCATTGAAGAACGTGGCGTTTACAGAATTCACCAATTTGAAAAGCAGGAAATGATTGTTGTTTGTAAGCCTGAAGAATCACCGATTTGGTTTGATAAACTTTGGCAAAACACTGTTGATTTGTTCCGTTCTCTTGATATTCCGGTAAGAACTCTTGAATGCTGCAGCGGCGATTTGGCAGACCTTAAAGTTAAATCAATCGACGTTGAGGCTTGGTCGCCAAGACAGAAAAAGTATTTTGAGGTAGGCTCTTGTTCAAACCTTTCCGATGCACAGGCTCGCCGCCTTAAAATTCGTGTTAAGGGCGAAAACGGCAATTATCTTGCTCACACATTAAACAACACAGTTGTTGCTCCACCAAGAATGTTAATTGCATTTCTTGAAAATAACCTTAATGCCGACGGCAGCGTTAATATTCCGGAAGCGTTAAGAATGTATATGGGCGGCAAGGAAAAACTTGTTCCGCAGAAATAATGCGTTTAATAAACCCCTCTTTTAAAGAGGGGCTTATTTTTTTATAACCGCTTTGCCTATCTTGTTAAAGGGCTCGTTTGCGACCGCTGCCGATAAAGGTCGTTGTTTATTACAAAACACTCTTTAGTCCCCCTTGTTAAAGGGGGATGTCATCAAAGATGACAGGGGGATTCAATTAAATAATGTACGTCTTACAAGAATCCCTCCGAGTTGCTTCGTAACCCACCTCACTTAGATTGAGGGAGGCTTTAATGTTGCAAACGGAGCGGTTAGACACCTATATATTAACCTTCATATTATTCGTTCTGCATAAAATATAATCCGTTGAAACTCCGTAGTAATCCGCCAGTGTAATCAGATGATGAACAGGCAGTTCATTTGCCCCTCGTTCGTATCGTGCATACATTGTTTGCGAGGTTTTGAGCACATTCGCTATTTCCTGTTGAGTCTTGTCGCTGTCCTCTCTCAAATCTTTTATTCGTTTAATATAGTCCATAGTATCACTCCTTGTTACAATTATATGTAGTACAAAAGTTTACTATTGACTTTAGTAAATATCTTTACTATACTAAACTTGAATAATTATATTTTTTCAAGGAGGAGTTATATTATGAGTAATTCAAAAGAGACGAATAATAGGCCTGTTGCAAAGGTGCTTGCCATAGTGCTTGCTTTTGCCGTTATGCTTGCTACTTCGTTTGTTGTGTCAAACTTTGTGCATAATAGGGGAAATTCTCAAGCGGTGTCTAATGTGCAAAACGGACTGTCTGCATATGAACTTGCAACTGAGCAGGGCTATAACGGCAGTGTTCAGGATTGGCTCGATTCACTTAAAGGAAAGTCCGCCTATGATATTGCCGTAGAAAACGGCTATTCGGGTAGTGAAAAGGACTGGGCGGATGCACTTGACGCAAGCGCAAAGCAGGAAACTTCACAAATAAAAACTGCTTATTTTACCGATACGGGTAAGCTTATTATTGAACTTTCAGATGGTACATCTATTAATGTCGGCACTGCTAAGGGGCTGAACGGAAAGAACGGTACCGACGGTAAAGACGGTACAAACGGAATAAACGGTAAGAATGGTACTGACGGAAAAAATGGAGTAAACGGCACTGACGGAGCAGATGGCAAAGATGGTACAAATGGTGCCGACGGTCAAAATGGGGCAGATGGAAGAGATGGTGTCGGCATATCTCAAGCGGAGATTAATTCAGACGGTCAACTTGTGCTTACATTTTCCGACGGTACTGCCGTAAACCTTGATCGAGTTGTCGGTGCAAAAGGTGATAAAGGCGATCAAGGAGAACAAGGCATTCAAGGTGCAAAAGGTGATAAAGGCGACCAAGGTGAACAAGGTATTCAAGGTGAAAAAGGCGAAACAGGAGCCGCAGGAAAAGACGGTCGAGACGGCGTAGACGGTATTAACGGTACAAACGGGGTTGACGGAAAAGACGGCAAGGACGGTACTAATGGCACTGACGGTCAAGACGGTGTAGGTATTCAGAATATTCTTGTTACTTCTGACGGCAATCTTAATGTAACTCTCACTAACGGCACAACTCTTGAACTCGGAAATATTAAGGGTATGGACGGAACCGATGGTGTAGGTATTGTAAAAGCAGAAATTAATGCAAACGGTGAACTTATTCTTACTTATTCCGATAATAATGTGGTTAATCTCGGAAATATCAAAGGAACAGACGGCAGAGGAATTAAGAGTGTTGCCGTTACAATCGATGGCGAATTAATCGTAACTTATACCGATTCTACTGTTGTAAATCTCGGATCGATTAAGGGTGAAAAAGGTGATAAAGGCGATAAAGGAGACAAGGGCGATAAAGGTGACGCAGGCAGAGGTATTGCGAAAACCGAACTCGTAAACGGTGAACTCATAATCACCTATACCGACGGAACGCAGGAAAACCTCGGTGGCGTAACCTCGGATTATGCAGATTCAAAATATTTGAATTTCCACATAACAAATAATATGTGTATTGTTTCATTAAAGGAAGAATATAAGTCGGTTATAAAAGAAATCAATATTCCTTCATATTATAAAGGCGTATCGATTACTTCTATTAGTGGATTTGGTGATTGTGTAAATTTAGAAAAAATAAACTTGCCGGACACTTTGAAGGAAATACAATCATATTGTTTTAGTAATTGCAGTAAATTAAAGGAAATAAGTATTCCGAATTCTGTATACACTATTGGGGAAAGAGCTTTTGAAAACAGTGCTGTTGAAAATGTTTTGCTTCCAAGCGGTTTGAAGTATTTGAATAATTTTGCGTATAATGGTTGCAGTAAATTAAAGAGCGTAGTTTTTTCGGGAACTGAATCTGTTACAATTGGAATTAGAGCTTTTTACGATTGCACATCTTTGACTGATGTAATTTTTAGTGATAATGTTGAAAAAATAGATACTTCTGCTTTCTCAGGATGCAGTAATCTTGTTAACATTAAGTTGCCAAGTCAATTAAAATATATAGGTAGTTTTGCTTTTTCTTCATCAGTAATTATGGAACTTACGATACCTAAGTCGGTTACATTTTTAGGTGACCGTTTTATAAGTAACTTAAAATCACAATTTACAAAATTGTGCTTTGAAGATGTAAACGGA
This sequence comes from uncultured Eubacterium sp., assembly GCA_934512155.1. Classification (GTDB taxonomy): domain Bacteria; phylum Bacillota; class Clostridia; order Oscillospirales; family Acutalibacteraceae; genus Eubacterium_R. The sequence continues at coordinate 18,817 of CAKSWS010000015.1, forward strand.
TGGCAAAAATGTCCTACTCTTTATGGTCGAATTAACGGAACTTGGAGCAATGTTGATCCGTCGGATGTTGCAAACAGTGATACTATGATAGATTTGGTAATGCGTCAAACTGAAACATTTGAATATAACGGACAAACATATACAGGAAATTATGAATTTAGAAAAGTTTAAGGAGAATTTATTATGGCAGTATGGGGAATAGGTTCTTATTATAAAGGAACATTTAATCCTGATAAGACAGATGATTTTATTAAAGAAAATTGTGCATTTATAGGTTGGGATTACGGTAATGCACCGTCGCTTCACTATATGCTCAGCACTGTAAAATTAGGCGATATTGTATACATCAAGTCATTTATACCTAAAAGTAAAACTTTACATATAAAGGCTGTGGGTATAGTGAATGATGTTAATAAAAATATCAGCAATGAACTCGGTACGGGCGTGGGTGTAAAATGGAAAGATAATTTTGAGCCTATGACAATAGAAATTACCGAAAAGGCGTTTAAGAATAATGTTTATAATAATACATTGTTTGAAGAATATGACGCCGAGATAATTAATAAACTTGTATCTGAATTGATTAAGTAAACAAAACAAAACCGCCTATGCGTAAGCGTGGCGGTTTTACGAATGTTAAGGGGGTTATTAGGGGGCTCGTTTGCGACCGCTGCCGGTGGCAGATAAAGGGAGCAATAAGAGCTTCGTAGCAGTCAAAATTTTTGAGCTAATGAAATGCGATAAAAATTTTGGTTACTGCACGGCGGATGGTCGTTGTTTATTACAAGTCATTTGTTGCACTCCCCCTGATTTGCGTAGTGCCCTCCTTGTTAAAGGAGGGGGGACCGCTTGCGGTGGGAGGATTCTATGGTGCCGTTCTTTTGCAACACGAAAGAATGGCACAACCTCGCCGTGTTTACGGCGTAATATGTTAAAGTACATATTGATGAATGTTGTTTGATTTATTATGAGAATCCCACCACCGCAAGTGGTCCTAAACCCTTTTGTCTGCATTGCAGACATTTCCCCTGTTAGGGGAATAACCCTTTAACAAGGGAGGCTTAATATGAAAGCAAAAAAATAATCACCCGGAGGGTGATTATTTTATAACAACATTTTCTGCCGATTTGATTTTAACAGGGTTGCCTTTATAATTAAATTTATTATTTATAATCCTTATATTGCTGTGTACGGCACCTTCGTCAATTTTGTTTTCCGGCTTAATTAAAATCGGCACACTGCCGCAGTAATCAAAAACGTTATCTTTAATTAACACATCTTTGCAGCATCCGCTTTCATACCAGCTTGACGCATCGTCGGAAATAAGCACGCCGCTCATTGAACAGCTTATAAAATGATTGTTTTCAATAACCGTTTTTTCACGGGCGGTAACAAGCACGCCTCTTGTAATAATTCGTTTAACGGTATTGTTTCTGAATGTTGTTTGGGGAATTTTTGTTAAATCCTCTACGGCATAGCCTTCTTTTGCACCTTCGGTACTGTCTACTGTTATTTCCAAGTGGTATTCACGCACCAAATTTGATTTTATAACGGTGGCTGTGCCTTGGTCTTTTAATGAAGACGGTTTAACAAATGCTACTTTATCACCCACTGAAATCGGGTTAAATCCGTGGGTTTGGGGGTGTTTGTAAAGAAGCATTATTTTGTTGCCTTTTATGCTTTCAATAATATAGTTAATTCCGTGAATGTTAATGCAATCGTCGCAAGCACCTTCAAAATAGTTGTTTTCAATCAAAATGTTGCCACGGCACATACATATTTGCATAAAATCAGCCAAAGAAGCCACATCTCTGCCGCTGTTTTCTTTTGGGGCAAAACGGCAGTTTCTTACAGTAATATCTTTTGAATCCTGTGCCACAAAAGCAAGCGAATAGTTAAAATGTTGAGAAACATTTTCAAACATAACATTTTCGCTTTGGTTAACAAAAATGCCCACGTTTTCACGGCGGCTGTCGAAAATATAAAACTTGTCGCCCACATCGCAAAAGCCTGTGTAAGGGTAGTAAAATCTGAAAGTTGTGGTGTTAATTTTTTTCCAAGACAAAACATTGTGAAACAATTTATATGTGCGTTCAATAATATCCGGTGATTTTGCTTTAACCAATCCTATGTGGCTTGCGTTTTTCAATTTATCAGAGGCGCAGTAATCGTTCCAGCCGTAGTTTAACAAAAACAAGCCGTTGTTTGGGGTTATGATAAATCTTCCGTCGCACTTAAAATCAATGTAAAATGTTGATTTTTTAACAACTGTTAATTTTCTGAATCTTGGTTCACGCACATCTATTGCCAAGTTTTTAATAACAACATTTTTGCATTTTTTAACAATCATGTTTGACATAGGGCCTTTAACAATCAGCTCTGAACCGCAAAAATCAAACACAGTGTCTTCTATGTCGTCTATATTCAGGGCAAACTTGTTATCGTGGGGCATTATGTCCTGCTCAAACTCTCGGTCGCCTACGGTGTTTGTTATGTATTCTCTTCTTTGTTTTATATTGCTTGAATCTATATAGTACGTTCCTTTATCAAAAATAACAGTATTATGACCGTCGTAATTTACAAGATAACCTAAAAGTTCGCATATGTCTAATGATACGTTTTTATTTGGCTCAACACCGAATTCATTTGCGTAAATATTCATAGTGCCTTAAATTTTTACTCCTAATTTAATTGCTCTGTCTTTAATTTTTTGCCAATCTTCAAGGGCAAAAGTTTTGTTGTTTATATTTCGCAAAACAGCGGCAGGGTGGTAAGTGGCAGTGTAAAAAATGCCGTCTTTTTCTGTGAATTCACCGTGCTGTTTTGTTACTTTAATGTTTTTATCAATAATTTTTTGTGCCGCAATTCTGCCCACGCAAACTATTATTTTGGGTTTAATAATTTCAATTTGTGCATCTAGCCATTTTTTGCAAGCGGCGGCTTCTGTAGGTTTAGGATCTCTGTTTTCAGGGGGTCTGCATTTCGTTGTGTTGGCAATATACACGTTTTTATTTCTTGAAAAACCGGCACTTTCAAGAAATTCATCCAGCAATTTACCGCTTCTGCCAACAAAAGGCTCACCTTGCAGGTCTTCGTTTGCACCCGGCGCTTCGCCTATAAGCATTATTTTTGCATTTTCACATCCAACGCCGAAAACCGTGTTTGTTCGGTAGTTTGCAAGCTCGCAATCGGTGCAGTTTCGGCATTTGTTTTCAAGTTCACACAAGTTCATTTTAATCACCATAAAAATTATATCAAAATTTTTGTTGAAAAACAACTAAAAGAGGTATAAAATATACCCATAAAAATATTTCTATAATTTGTTAAGGAGAATCAGTATGGAAAACAACGAAGTACTTGTTGAAATTTCAGCACGCCACGTGCATGTTACAGAGGAAGATTTGGAAACTTTGTTTGGCAAAGGTTATCAGCTTACAGTTAAGAAAGAACTTTCTCAACCCGGTCAGTTTGCTTCAAACGAAAAGGTTAAGGTTATCGGCACAAAGGGTGAATTCCCGGCTGTTTCAATTTTAGGCCCTTGCAGAAAAGCAACACAGGTTGAAATTTCTTTAACAGACGCTCGTTCAATCGGTGTTTCCGCTCCTGTTCGTGAAAGCGGCGACGTTGCAGGTTCAGGTGCATGCAAGCTTGTTGGCCCTGCCGGTGAGGTTGAACTTAAAGAAGGCGTTATTGCAGCAAAGCGCCACATTCATGCAACAGAAGCAGATGCAGAAAGAATGGGTCTTACAAACGGTCAAATAGTTTCTGTTGAAATTCCTACATCAAACGAAAGAAGCCTTATTTTCGGCGATGTTGTTGTAAGAGTTTCAAACAGCTATGCTCTTGCAATGCATATTGATACAGATGAATCAAATGCAGCAGGTATGGCACCTAATTCAACAGGTAAAATTATTAAATAATTAATATGTAATACAAATTATAACCAATTAGCTCCCTTGTGAAAGGGTGCTGTCGCATTTTATATGCGACGGAGGGATTCTTGTAAGCCAACAATCTTTATTAATATGTGTTATTTATGTATTACGCCGTAAACACGGCGGGGTTGTGCCATTCTTTCGTGTTGCAAAAGAACGGCACCAAGAAAGCAAATCAGGGGGAGTGCAACAAGTTGCAATTCCCCCTAATAACCCCCTAAACATTCGTAAAACCGCCACGCTTACGCATAGGCGGTTTTGTTTTGCATTTCCTAATTTAGCCTCCCTTGTGAAAGGGTGCTGTCGCATTTTATATGCGACTGAGGGATTCTTGTAAATTAAACAATATTTAAATGAATCCCCCTGTTTTTGCAAGCAAAAATTCCCCCCCCTTTAACAAGGGGGAATTTTTTTAACCTAATTGTCTTCCTTTTGACAATAGGAAAATAAAATTTTGAAATTTTTGTTGACATTCCTATTGGGGTGTGGTATATTCTTAACAGTTAGTAAAGGCTAACTATTTTTTTGAAGCGTCCGTTAGTATAAACTAACCTAACTTTCAACGGAGGTGCTGATATGATGCCTTTAACTTTTGCCGCTACAGGCGACGATGTTATTGTAAAAAAAATAGGCGGCAAGCCTGAGGTAAAAAAACATTTGGAAAACTTGGGATTTGTGGCAGGAAGTGAAATTTCCGTTATAACAGAGCAAAACGGCAACCTTATTGTTAAGGTTAAAGAAGCACGTGTTGCCGTTAGCAAGGAAATGGCAAATAAAATTTTCATATAATTTTATTAACATATAAGGAGGATTTAAGTATGAGAACACTTAAGCAGGTTAAGCCGGGCGAAACCGTTAAGGTTGTTAAACTTCACGGCGAAGGCGCACTTAAACGCAGAATTATGGATATGGGCATAACAAAAGGCGTTGAAGTGTTTGTAAGAAAGGTTGCACCTTTGGGCGACCCTATTGAAATTAAAGTTCGTGGCTATGAGCTTTCACTCAGAAAAGCAGATGCCGAGCTTATTGATGTTGAATAAGTTTATTAATTAATATCTCCGCCTGTTTAATTGCGGCGGAACACATATTTGAGTTAGCGTAGGCTAACTTTTGAAACAGGAAAGGAAATTTACTTATGGGTATTAAAATTGCTCTTGCAGGTAACCCAAACTGCGGTAAAACAACGTTGTTTAACGCACTTACGGGTTCAAACCAATTCGTCGGCAACTGGCCCGGCGTTACGGTAGAGAAAAAAGAAGGTAAGCTTAAAAAGCACAGTGATGTTATAATCACCGACTTACCCGGTATTTACTCACTTTCCCCTTATACATTAGAGGAAGTTGTTGCCAGAAATTATCTTATTAATGAACATCCTGATGCCGTTCTTAATATTATTGACGGTACTAACCTTGAAAGAAACCTTTATCTTACAACACAAATCGTAGAACTTGGCATTCCTGTTGTTGTTGCTGTTAATATGATGGATGTTGTTAAGAAAAACGGTGATAAAATTAACACAGAAGAACTTTCACGCCAGCTTGCTTGCCCGGTTGTTGAAATTTCTGCACTTAAAGGCACTGGAATTAAAGAAGCTGCAGAGCTTGCAGTTAAAGCGGCACAGGGAAGCCCTACGATTCCGCAGCATAAATTCAGCGGTGTAGTTGAACATGCGCTTGCACATATCGAAGAGGCAGTGCTTCACGATATGCCTGAAGAAAAGCAGCGTTGGTATGCAGTTAAAATTTTTGAAGGTGATGACAAGGTTCTTGAACAGCTTAACATTCCTGCAGAAACACTTGCTCATATTAAAAATGATATTGAAGAAGCAGAGCAGGAGCTTGATGATGACGCAGAATCAATTATAACAAACGAACGTTATGTTTACATTGCTTCAATTATTAAAAGCGTTTATAAAAAGAAGAGCAAAGACAAACTTTCTACTTCGGATAAAATAGATAAAATTGTTACAAACAGATGGCTCGGTCTTCCTATTTTTGCAGTAATTATGTTTTTTGTTTACTATATTTCAATGGTAACGGTAGGTTCTGCGGCTACAGACTGGGCAAACGACGGCTTGTTTGGCGACGGTTATCATTTGCTTGGTATAGGTTCATCTGCATATGATGAAGCAGAAAAGGAATACGGCGATACAGACCAAATTCTTGACGCTTTTGTTTCTGAATACGGCACAGATGAAACGGCAGACGCTATTGACCTTGAAAATGAGGAATACAGCGAAGATGCCGCACAGACAGCATTGGCACAACTTGTTGCCGCTACTCCTGAAGATGCAAATGTTACTTATGTAACAGAAGATGAAGAAACACTTGAAACAACAGACCACGCTAACACAAGTAAGGCTGATTTGGAAAATGCTGTGGCTCAATATGAAAACACTGAATATAAAGAGGGCTTTGGCGCTCCCGATACATCAACTTACGGCGTTTGGGTTCCCGGTATTCCTGTTCTTATCGGCAATCTTCTTGAAAAAGCAAATTCACCTGAATGGCTTTCCGGTCTTATTCTTGACGGTATTGTTGCCGGTGTAGGCGCAGTTTTAGGTTTCGTACCGCAAATGCTTGTATTGTTCTTCTTGCTTGCATTCCTTGAAGCTTGCGGTTATATGAGCCGTATTGCATTCGTACTTGACAGAATTTTCAGAAAATTCGGTCTTTCAGGTAAATCATTCATCCCAATGCTTATCGGCACAGGCTGTGGTATTCCGGGTGTTATGGCTTCCAGAACTATTGAAAATGAACGTGATCGTCGTATGACGATTATGACAACAACGTTTATTCCTTGCGGAGCAAAAGTTCCGTTTATTGCAATGATTGCAGGCGCAATTTTCGGCGGCTCGGCAATCGTTTCCACATCGGCTTACTTTATTGGCTTGGCGGCAATTATTTTCTCGGGCATTATGCTTAAGAAAACAAAAATGTTTGCAGGCGATCCGGCACCGTTTGTTATGGAACTTCCTGCATACCATCTTCCTACATTAGGCAACGTTCTTCGTTCAACTTGGGAACGTGGCTGGTCATTCATTAAAAAAGCCGGCACAATTATTACACTTTCAACAATCTTTGTTTGGTTCACAACTTACTTTGGAGTTGTAGACGGTCAGTTCAGAATGCTTAGTGAAGATGAAATTTCTTCTTCAATTCTTGCGGCAATCGGCGGAGCAATCGCTTGGATTTTCTCGCCACTCGGTTGGGGTAACTGGCAGGCAGTTGTTGCTTCTATTACAGGTCTTGTTGCAAAAGAAAACATTGTTGGTACAATGGGTATTCTCTTTGGCGGCGGCGACGGCACTGTTTACCAAAACATTGCAGCGGCATTCAATGGCATTACAGCTTATTCATTCCTTATTTTCAACCTCCTTTGCGCACCTTGCTTTGCAGCTATCGGCGCAATTAAGAGAGAAATGAACAGCCCTAAATGGACTTGGTTTGCAATTTGCTATCAGTGCGGATTTGCTTATTTGATTTCACTTATCGTATATCAATTCGGCAGTGCAATTTCAGGCGAATTACACATTGTAGGTTTTATTGCCGCAATCGCAGTTCTTGCATTTCTTCTTTACATGTTGTTCAGAAAGAATAAGTATGACGATAACAAGCTTACTGTTAAAACAACTTCCAAAAAATCAAAAACTACTGTATAATTAAGTAAAGCAATTTACGAAGGGAAGTATGATGTATGTTAGCTTTTTTGAAAGCAAATATTTGGACAATAGTTATTATAGCCGTTTTGGTTGTAATAGTTGCCCTAATCATCAGAAGTCTTGTTAAAGATAAAAAAAGCGGAGGGGGGTGCAGTGGAAACTGCGCCGGCTGTTCCGGATGCTCGGGTTGCTCTTACGGGGCAGACACATCTAAAAAGGAGTAAGATATGTCTTACACTTCAGCACAAATAAAATATATGGTTGCAATGGGGGCGCTTTGTAACGAAAGCGGGCAAATAAGAAGCATGGAAATTGCCGATTACCTTGCCGTTTCAAAGCCAAGCGTTCACAAAATGATTGCAGAGTTTTGCGATATGGGAATTATCACTAAAAATCCGTATTCCTTCATACAAATAACTCCTTACGGTAAAAAAATTATCAACGAATATTCTAACGGATATAATAAGATAAAAAACCATTTTCACAATGACTTGGATGTTAACAGTGATACTGCTAAAAACACTGCAATGTCAATCATATGTGTGCTTAGTGAAAAAGAACTTAACGAACTTTGCACTAAGCTATAAATCAAAGAGGCGGATAACCCGCCTCTTTTTTATATCTGTTTAGTTTGTTATATGCTTTTTATATATTTCGCCGTAAACACGGCAGGGTTGTGCCATTCTTTCGTGTTGCAAAAGAACGGCACCATAGAATCCTCCCACCGCAAGCGGTCCCCCCCTCCTTTAACAAGGAGGGCACTACGCAAATCAGGGGGAGTGCAACAAGTTGCAATTCCCCCTAATAACCCCCTAAAACATTTGTAAAACCGCCACGCTTACGCATAGGCGGTTTTATTTTGGGTTGTTGTTAATTGAATCCCCCTGTTTTCATAAATGAAAACATCCCCCTTTAACAAGGGGGACTTATTTTTTTACAACGCAGACAAAAGGGTTTAGGCAACACGCAGTGTTGACGGAGGGATTCCGATAAGTTGCCGATTATTTACTCATTATTTTTGCAAACTGTTCATATTCTTTTTTATTATAAAAATAATTTGCCGGTTTGCCGGCAACACCAAGCTCTTGCCACCATTCGTTTTTAAGCTTGTTATAAAGCTTGTCATATGTAGGCTGTGCCAGTGTGTTTAAATTCCAAAGGCTGAAGTGAAGTGCATAGTTAATGTAATCTTTTTCAACTTCGTCATAAAGTTTTTCCGCAACAAGTCTTTCTTTAAGAGCGGTAAGGGCTTTATAAAAACAATCCCAAGATTTTTCCCTTGTGTTTGAAAGAGAATCCTTGTTGTTACGCCTTTGATGAGCAAGTATTTTGCCTTTTTCAACACAGGCAATTTTCTTTGCAACGGCAACAGCGGAAAAAACAAACAGCATATCGTTGCTTGTGCGCTGTTCCTGAAACCAAAGGTTGTTATTAATAACAAACTGCCTGTTGTAAAGCTTATCCCACGCCCAACCAACAAAAACCTTAAAAATATTATCAGTCATTGTTCGGTGGTTAAAAGGTTGATACGGCGGAATTTCGCTGTAGCGTAAAGTCCAATTAACGGTTTTGAATTCTTTTGATTCTTCCGAATATTGGTCTGACTGAAAAACGACAAAATCCGCTTTGCTGTTTTCTGCGCAGGCGTATGCTTCTTCAAGCATTTTTTCGTCAAAAAAGTCGTCGCTGTCTAAAAATGAAAGGTATTTTCCTTTTGCTCTGCGAAGTCCGTTGTTTCGTGCGGCACCGGCACCGCCGTTTTCCTGTAAAACGTAAATAAATCTGCTGTCTTTTTCCGCAAACTCTTTTGCAATTTCAGCAGATGAATCGGTTGAACCGTCGTCCACCATAATAACTTCAATTTCCTTTAAAGTTTGTTTTGCCACGCTTTCTAAGTTTTGGCGCAAATATTTTTCCACATTGTAAATGGGAATAATAACGGAAACTTTAATATCCTCAGTCATTTTTTTGGTAACCTCTTCTCATTTTGTTAAGCTTTCTGTAAACCTTTTTTGCAAAGCGTTTAAATCTTACGGGAATATACATAATTGCTTTGCCTATTTTGTACGATTTTGAACGCTTAATTTTATCAAGTTCGGCTTTAACCTGTTTAAAGTTGTTGTTAATGCTTGTGCTGCCGTTGTTCATAGGAAGTGCTTTAACCTTGTAATAAACTGCAGGTTGGTTTATAAGCAAATGCAAATTATCACGCTCTGCGGCGGTGAAAAGATTTTCGTCCATTTCACCTAAATCTCTTGCACGCTTCATTTCTTTGCTAAAGCGGTCTACATAATCTTTTTTTAGGGAATTGTCAATTCTTCTTAATGTGGCAACAGAGTTGTGAAAACGCTTTAATGTGTAATATGTTTTAAATGTTTCCCATGTTTCTTTGTGTTGAATAAGAATGTCTTTAATATGGTCGTATTCAACGTTGATGCAATAAACCTTTTGCATATTTTTTACAGATGAATTTGGGTTATCACGCCTGTTCATATAGTAAGGCTTGTCAATAATCATGCCTCTTTCCGCAAAGGCAAATGTTTGAAACCAAAAGCCGTTGTCTTGAAAAGACGCACCGGGTGTTTCGTTGTGGCGAATGTTGTATTTATCAAGAAATGACTTTTTGTAAATACCGCTCCAAGTATTCATTATAAAACGAATTGCTTCGGGAGTTTTACTTGGGTTAAATACTTTGTTGTAATATGTGTTTGTTCTGTCCAAATGGTTGTATGTTAAAAACATATCGCCGTTTGAAGCACGCTCAAAACGGTAAAAATCCGCTTTAACAAAGTCTAAATCGTTGGCTTTTGCAATTTTGTATAAATCGCCAAACATATTTACAGGCACAAAATCATCAGGTTCAAGAATGCCGATGTATTCGCCTGTGGCTTTTTCAAGGCCAATGTTCATGCCAATGCCGTAGCCGCCGTTTTCCTTATCTACCAAAATAATGCGGTCGTCTTTTTCCGCATAGCTTTTAAGAATTGCCAACGAACCGTCTGTAGAACCGTCGTTAATACAAATAATTTCAATATCTTCAAGTGTTTGGTTTGTAATGCTTTCCATGCACTCAACAAGGTAAGGCTCTACATTGTAGGTTGGAATTATAACGGAAACTTTTGCCATTTTTTATTTCTCCTTAAATTCTTCGTTTACTGTTTCAAGGGCTGCGGCAATAACCTTGTCCATATCGTAATATTGGTATCTGCCAAGTCTGCCGCCGAAAATAACGTTTTCTTCGCTGTTGCCAAGCTCTTCGTATTTTTTGTAAAGTGCATTGTTTTCTTCGTTGTTAATGGGGTAGTAAGGCTCAATGCCCACACTCCATTCGCTTGAATATTCTTTTGAAATAACCGTGCCTTTTCCCGTTCCGAATTCAAAGTGCTTGTGTTCAATAATTCTTGTGTAAGGCACTTCACGCTCGGTGTAGTTAACAACGGCGTTACCCTGGTAATTGTCTGTATCAGGCAAATATTCTGTTTCAAATCTAACGGTTCTGTACTGCAACGCACCGAATTTGTAGTTAAAATACTCGTCAATATTTCCGGTATAAACTATTTTTATTGAGCCAAGGTCATTTTCTTTTTTGTAATCTTCAAAGCTTGTGTTTAAAAGCACATCTGTGCCGTCAAGCATTTTTTCAATAATTTTTGTGTATCCGCCTATAGGAATGCCTTGGTATCTGTCGTTAAAATAGTTGTTGTCGTAGGTGTATCTTACAGGTAAGCGCTTAATAATGAAAGCAGGCAACTCTGTGCAGCTTCTGCCCCATTGCTTTTCGGTGTAGCCTTTAACAAGTTTTTCGTAAACGTCTTTGCCGATAAGGGAAAGAGCCTGCTCTTCAAGGTTTTGGGGGTTTTCAATATTAAATTCCGCTTTTTGCTTTTCAATAATTTCTTTTGCTTCTGCCGGAGTTTTAATGCCCCACATTTTTGAAAATGTGTTCATATTAAAAGGCAAATTGTAAAGTTCATCTTTATAGATTGCAACAGGTGAGTTAATGTAGTTGTTAAATTCGGCAAAGTTATTAATATAGTCCCACACCTGCTTGTTGCTTGTGTGGAAAATATGTGCGCCGTATTTGTGCACGTTAATGCCGTTAACGTTTTCACAGTAAATGTTGCCGCCTATATGGTCTCTTTTTTCGATTACAAGGCAGGTTTTGCCTCTTTTTTTTGCCTCATATGCAAAAACAGAACCGAAAAGGCCGCTGCCTACTATTAAATAATCATATTTTTTGCTCATATTGTTTACCTCTTTATTTGAAATGCAGAATTTTTTTGCCAAAATCAAACAGCTTGCTGTCTGCTCTGACAAAACGGCTTATTTTCCTTGCCGCTTTAACAGAGAATTTTTGCTCTGCCTTTGATTTGTAAAATTCATTGTCTGCAAGCGCTTTTTTGTATTTGTACATTAAGTATTCTTCACAGGTGTGGCTTTTCATAACCGTAAGGTCGGCATATTCTTTTGGAAAATAGTAATAACTTTCTTCCGTATGGTTGTTTATACCGAAATAATCAAGCCCTTCAAATTTGATTTTATTGTAAACGGTTTCCATTCCCTCTTGGGTTGTTTGCAATAAAACAGAGCGAAACAGCCCTGAGAGCAACCTGTTGTAAAAACTTTGCCAAACAAGCTCGCTTGGCTGTTCGTTTTTCAGCAATTCGTAAACGGCGGCATAGCTTTCATATGCACACAGCGGATTTTTAGATGCCGTTGCGGTTATTCCCTGCGCCGTGTTTTCCCTGTAGTTAACAAGTGGCTTTTCCGTAAACGTTATTTTTTCGGCGTAAAACATTGCCGCCATAACAAAATAAGTGTCGTTTGCTTTTTGCAGGTTTTGAAAACGAAGGTTTTTGCTTTTTATAAATTCAGCCCTAAACATTCTTTGCCACGGCACGTTGGATGCAATGTTAAAAATATATTGAGGGCAGGTTTTTTTGGAGAAAACTTTTTCTTTCGGCAAAAATCTGCTTTTAAGAAAAGTTCTGTTAACAGCCCGTTTGCCCGTTTCGCTGTTGTAGGAATAAGCGCCGCACAGGCAAATGTCTGCATTTACGGCTTCACATTTTTTGTAAAGAATTTCAAGGGCGTTTTTTTCAAAAAAATCGTCTGAATCCCAAAAAACCAGGTACTTGCCGCAGGCAAATTCCATTCCCTTGTTTCTTGCGGCACCGGCAAATTTGTTTTGCTGTGTTAAAACTTTAATTCTGCCGTCTTTTTTTTGAAAATTGTTTAGTATTTCAAGGCTTCTGTCGGCAGAACCGTCATCCACCGCTATAATTTCAATGTCCTTTAAAGTTTGGTTTATAATGCTGTTTATGCATTTTTCTAAATACTTTTCCGCATTGTAAACGGGAACTATAACGGAAACTTTAATATTGCTCATAGCACGCTCCGAAAACATAATGCACCATTTTGTTCTTATTAGTAATTATATATTATAAACAGTTGGGTGTCAATTAAATTAATTTTTGTTGATAATATATTAAAGGTGTGTTAAAATTGCATTGTTCAGGTAATTTGAAAAGCGGCGAAAAGAGGTTTTAATCTATGGATGTTAAAGGCGAGTTTAAAAGAATATTCAACACAACAGAAGAACCGCTTAGGGTTTATTGCCCTTACAGAATTGCACCCGTTGGCGCACATTCGGACTATCAGCACGGTTTAATTTCAGGCTTTGCCATTGACCAGGGTGTTGAAATTTATTTTTTGCCTACAAATGACGGCAGTGTTAGAATTTACAGCGGTAATTTTGACGGCGAAACAGTATTTTCCGCTTTTGAACTTCCTCAAAGAAGCTATGAGTGGGGCGATTTTGCAAAAGCCGCTTTTGTTTCACTTAAAAGAAAATACAGAATAGACAAGGGCTTAATTGGCTTTATTAACGGCACATTGCCGGTTGGGGGGTTATCTTCATCGGCAGCCGTACTTATTGCGTACATAAGCGCTGTTTGCAAAATAAACGGAATTACATTAACAAAGGCAGAAGTTATTGATTTTGCTCTTTATGCCGAGCATGATTACCTTGAAATGAATGTTGGTAAGATGGACCAAAGCTGCGAGGTTTATTCCAAAAAAGACCATTTGCTGTTTCTTGACACTCTTGATGATTCCTACAGGCTTATTCCAACAAGTGAAAATATGCCGCCTTATGAATTTGCAATAATTTTCAGCGGTAAGGAAAGAAAACTTGCCAACACTGCGTTTAATTCCCGTGTTGATGAGGCAAAGGCTGCGGCTTTTGCTCTTCGTGCTTTTGCAGGCATTCCTTACGGCAGTTTTAAGGATTCTTATATGCGTGATGTGCCCAGGGAAGTTTTTGATGAGTATAAAGATAAAATTCCCGAGGCGTGGAGAAAAAGGGCACAGCATTTTTACGGCGAATTTGACCGTGTTCAGCGTGGAGCAAAGGCTTGGGAACAGGGCGATATTGTGGAATTCGGTAAAATAATGTTTGAATCCGGCTACAGCTCTATTTATAATTGGGAAACAGGCTCGCCGGAACTTCAGGCCCTTTATGAAATTATGAAAAAATGCCCGGGCGTTTACGGCGGCAGGTTCAGCGGTGCAGGCTTTAACGGCTCTTCAATAGCTCTTATTAATCCGGATAAAAAGGATGAGGTTGCCGATTTTCTTAAAACAGAGTATTTAAAGCTTTATCCTCAGTATGAAAATGATTTTTCAATTCATTTTTGTAAAACCGCCAACGGTGTTGAAATATAAACTCATCAGCCTCTTTTTTACAATGGAGGCTATAACAAAACCGCCAATGCGTAAGCGTGGCGGTTTTACGAATGTTAAGGGGGTTATTAGGG
>CAKSWS010000016.1 GCA_934512155.1 uncultured Eubacterium sp.
ACTTATCGGCATATTCGGAAAGTTGTCGTCTATGTCTCAAGCTGTAGGTTCTGCAGGAGAATACATTAAAATAATGGTAAAAGTTTTAGGGATTACTCTTATATCGCAATTTACTGCTGATTTATGCAGGGATGCAGGTGAAAATTCTCTTGCAAATCAAACGGAAACTGCCACAAAAATTGTTATTGTTGCAATGGTAATGCCTTTGTTTGAAACTGTTTTGAATATTGTAACGGGACTTTTGAAATGAAAAAATTTTTAAAATACTTGTCGTTGTTTTTGTGCTTATGCTTTTCTACTATTTCACCATTCACCGTTTTTGGTGAAGAAATTACAAACAAAAATGAATACGATTCTGTTTTATCAAACTATGATTTGTCTTCATTTGAATATTTGAATGAAGAAACATATGATTTTTTAAATGAAGCGGGTTTTCTTGAATTTAATTATGAAAAACTTATAAATATTTCTTTCTCAGACTTTAAAAGTATTTTGACAGATTCTGTAAAAAAATCAGTTAAAACGCCTTTTCAATCAACATTGATTATTTTAGTTTTTATTATTTTATCCGCACTTTTTAATAATTTAAAATCAAGTGTTAATGATAATGAATCATCAAGTCTTTACTCAACAGTCAGTGCACTTGTTATATCAATAATATTATGTTCCGAATTAAAAAATACAGTTGCAGTTGCATGTACTTCCATATCGGTTTGCTCTGACTTTATGTATGCGTTTGCTCCTGCTTTTTGTGTAATTGCAGCGTGTTCGGGCAACGCAGTATCTTCGGTATCAACAAACGCTATGCTCTTGTTTTTGGCACAAGTATTAAATTATATATCAGCCAATATTTTTATACCGCTTTCAAATGCTTTTTTGGCATTGGGAATATGTTCCGGAATACGAAGCGAATTAAATTTAAACGGAATAATTTCAATGTTAAAAAAATACATAACAACGGCTATTTCGGTTTGTTCGGCAGCATTTGTGTCAGTGCTTTCAATTAAAACAGCAGTTGCTTCCAGGGCAGATGCTTTGGGGCTTCGTTCTGTAAGATTTGCTATAAATTCGGTTGTTCCGGTTATTGGAAGTGCAATAAGTGAGGGCTTGCTTTCGATTCAATCTTATTCTTCCTTAATTAAATCGGGTGTCGGTATAGTCGGTATTATTGCTGTTGGATTGGTTTTTTTACCATCAATTATTCAGGTAGCTTTTTGGCGATTTTTTTTGAATTTCTCAGCAGTTATTGCAGAAACATTTTGTGATAAATCTGTTTCTTCAGTTATAAATGCTTTTTGTGATGCATTGCTTATTATGAATGTTATCTTGATTTTGTCGATGGTTACAACAATAATTTCATTAGGAATTTTAGTTGCAACAAAAGGTAGTTAAAATGGATTTTATTAAAAATTGGATTTTTTCAGTATGTGTAACACTTATACTATCTGTAATATTTTCTGCGTTTACTCCCAAGGGTAATGTAGGTAAATTTTATAAAATTATAATATCTTTGTTTATTTTTGTTTCATTTATTTATCCGTTAACGGATTATGAGTTTAAAAATTTAAGTGTCGAATTTCCGGCCGCTTCAAGTGTTTATATAAATGAGCTGAATAATTCAAATAAAAACAACATAGAATTACTGATAAAAACAAAATTGCAGGAACAAAACATTAACGCCAATGTTAGTGTTGAATGCAGTGTGAACAGTGAAGAAACGGAAATAGAAAAAATTAGTATTTATGTACCTGATGGCAGTAATGCAGAGGAAATTAAAGATTTTGTTTATAAGGAATTAGGGTTGGTAGCAGATGTTAAATGTTTGGGAGAGTAAGTTGAAAAAAATTTTTACCGATTTTACTCAATCAAAAAACAAAAATAAAATAATAATAGCCGTTGGATTTGTCGGAATATTGTTGATTTTACTGTCGGAAGTTAATTTTTCGGAAAATTCAAATAAGGATAAACTTAAGTATAACGAAACAGATTATAATGCTTATGTTGAGTCATTAAACGTTCAATTAACAGATATAATTTCAAGCATTGACGGTGTTGGTGAATGTAAGGTCATGATTACTCTGCGTAATACAAGTGAAAGTGTTTATGCAAAAAATACCGATTCCTCATCAAGTGAAAATTCTAAATCGGAAAGTGATGAATATGTAATATATGACGGCAACGACGGTGATACGCCGCTGCTTTTAAAAGAAAAATTTCCTAATGTTGAGGGTGTTGCAGTGGTTTGCAGTGGAGGAGATAATACTGCAGTTAAGGAAAAAGTTATTAAATGCGTTTCAGCGCTTTTTAATATTTCATCAAACAGAATTTCTGTTTCAAAATTAAGTTCCGAAGGGTGATATTTATGGATGAAAATAAAGAAAAAAACGAATTAGTGGCATTGGGTGAAAAGAAAAAAGTAAAAGGGTTGTTAACCGAGGATGAATTGAAAAAAAGAAAACGCAGAAAAACAAAAACTGCAATTTCTGTGTTTGTTCTTCTGCTTGCTGTGGGTATCGGCGGCAATTGGTATTGGGAAAACAGCGATATATCATCAAAAATCAGTTCAATTTCCACTTCAAATAAAACACTTGGTGAAGCAACATATGTTGATGCAACTACCCAGGTTAATGCTACTGATGAAAACGATTATTTTTCATCGGCACGTGTTGACCGTCAAAAAGCAAGGGATGAAGCTCTTGAAGAATTGCAGGCTGTTGTTGATTCTTCAGAAGAAGGTGATGAAGCCGGAAAAACCGCTGCCGAAAGTATTTCAAAAATGTCATCATACATTGAAATAGAAAATAAAATTGAAACGCTTGTTCAGGCAAAAGGAGTAAATAATTGCCTTGCGGTTGTTGATACTGAAGGTACAAGAGTTGATGTTATAGTTGACAGTGAAGAATTGACAGATGAATTGATTTTACAAATAAAAGAAATTGCCACAACGCAGTTGGGATGCGGATTTGAAAATGTTACAATAATACAGTCAAAATAAACTTGTATATTTAATTATTTTATGTTAAAATACAAAAAGCAAAGGAGTTTTAAATATGGAAATTTCAAATCACACTGCAAAAGGCAGTCTTGTAATATCCGAAGAAGCAATTTCTTCAATCGTAACCAATGCCGCTAAAGATGTGGACGGCGTTACAGGATTTTCAAATAAACCCGCAGATGTTGTTTCAACAATTAAAAACGGCAGTTTGAAAGTTATGAGTCCTGTAAGAGTTGTTCAAGACGGGGACGCATTAAAAGTTTTTGTTTACATTAACATTGAAGCGGGTGCTAAAATTCAGCCCGTTGCAGAAAAAGTTCAGAAAGTTGTTAAAGAATCTGTTCAAAATATGACAGGTAAATATGTTTCAAAAGTTAATGTTATTATTGCCTCAGTTGAAAATGTAGAGCCTGAGAACTCTGTTGAACCTTGTGAAAGTGAAGAGTGATTATTAATTCGGCTGAAAGTATATTGTTTATTTTCAGCCGTGTTTTTTTGGAGGATATATGAATCGCAGCGAAATGAGAGAACAGGCTTTTGTTCTTATTTATGAAAGTGAGTTTTTTAAGGACAAGCCGTTAGAAGAGTTGGAAGAAATTTACAGTGAAAATATTGCGCCTCTTTCCGCTTACGGTAAAGAACTTTTTAACGGAACGATTTCTTTAAAAAATGATATTGACGCAAAAATTGAGCCATTGTCAAAAGGTTGGAAAATAAACAGAATTTCTAAAGTAAATCTTTCAATTTTACGTCTTGCAATTTTTGAACTTGATAATATGAATGACGTGCCGGAAAATGTTGTAATTAACGAAGCTGTTGAACTTGCAAAAAAGTATTCAGGCAAGGAGGATTCGGCATTCGTTAACGGCATTTTAGGCAGTTATTCAAGGAGTAAGTAATGTTTGTAGGTTTTGATACAAGTAATTATACTACTTCAGTTGCTGTTTTTGACGGAGAAAAAATAATTCAACGTAAAAAGTTGCTTACAGTTAGGCACGGTGAAAAAGGTCTTCGCCAAAGTGAAGCGGTTTTTCAACATACTGTAAATTTACCTCAGCTTATTTCTTCGTTGAATTTGGGTGAAATTAAAGTTAATGCCGTTGCCGTCAGCAATAAACCAAGAAATGTTAACGGAAGTTATATGCCATGCTTTCTTGTTGGTGAATGTAATGCAATTTCAGTAGCGGAATTTTCTAATGCACCTGTTTATAAAACATCTCATCAGGTTGGCCATATTTTGGCGGCACTTTACAGTGCAGATAAAATGGAGTTAATTAACAGTCCGTTTATTGCTTTTCATTTATCCGGCGGAACTACTGAAGCACTTCTTGTTACTCCTGATAAAAATGAAATAATAAAGGCGCAAGTTATTTCCGAAAGCCTTGACCTTAAAGCAGGACAAGCTATTGACAGAACCGGTGTTATGTTGGGACTTGATTTTCCATGTGGAAAAGAAATAGACGAGTTATCTAAGCAAAGTGACGAAAAATATAGTTTTAAACCGTCGTTTAAAGGAATAAATTGTTCGTTATCCGGAGTAGAAAATAAAGTAAAAAAAATGATTGAAAACGGCGAAAATCAATATGATGTTTCAAAGTTTGTTCTTCATTGTATAACACAGACAATAGATAAAATGTTAAAATTGATAATAGAAAAATACGGCAATATGCCTGTTGTCTTTTCCGGCGGCGTTTCAAGTAACTCGTATTTACGCAATTACTTTACCGAAAGAAGTAACGTTTATTTTGCAGCACCGGAATTCAGTTGCGATAATGCAGCGGGTGTTGCCGTTTATGGATATTTGAAGTCGTTATGAATGTAATCAATGTATCACAGCTAAATATGTATATTAAGGCAATATTCGATGAGAATGTGCCTTTGAATAATCTTTATGTAAGCGGAGAGATTTCTAATTTTACCCACTACTATCGTTCCGGGCATATGTATTTTACGCTTAAAGACGATAAGGCACAGTTAAAAGCCGTAATGTTTTCATCTTATGCCCAAAGACTCAAGTTCAATCCGGAAAACGGAATGAAAGTGATTTGCAGGGGCAGGGTTTCTGTTTATGAAAAAAGCGGTGAATATCAATTATATGTTGATGATATGCAGCCTGACGGATTAGGTGCATTAAATCTTGCCTTTAAACAGTTAAAAGATAAATTGTTTAATGAGGGCGTTTGCAGTGAAGAAATAAAAAAGCCATTACCTTTATATCCTAAAAAGATCGGCGTTGCTACATCAAATATAGGTGCGGCAGTTGAGGATATTAAGAATATTACTGCACGCCGTTATCCGTTGGCAGAGCTTGTTATAGTTCCAACAACAGTACAGGGCGAATCAGCAAGTAATGATATAGTTAAATCAATAGAATTGCTTGATAAAATGCCCGATGTAGATGTAATTATAGTAGGCAGAGGCGGCGGTTCGGCAGAAGATTTGTGGGCATTTAACACTGAAGAGGTTGCCCGTGCCGTTATTGCGTGCAAAACACCTGTTGTTTCTGCCGTAGGTCATGAAACGGATTTTACCATTTGTGATTATGTGGCAGATTTAAGGGCGCCTACACCAAGTGCCGCAGCAGAGCTTGTTTGTCCCGATATTTCGGTTCTTACAAGTAATATGAAGATTATGTCTGATAAGATCAATACATTAATTAACAATCGTGTAAATGACGAAATGCAGAGAGTGGACGAACTGTCAAATTCAAATGTTTTATCAGATTTCAGCGAATTGATTGGTATGTATGAGGATAATTTACTTGTTCTTTCCCAGCGTGTTAATGATGCATTTCAGTATAGTATTGAAAGTTTTGAAAACAATTTTTCCTTGTTAATAGGTAAACTGGACGTTTTAAGTCCTCTTGCGGTTTTGGCACGTGGTTATTCGGTTTGTAAAAAAAATCAAAATATAGTTAAATCAGCTAACGATGTCGAAGTCGGCGATGAACTGAACATTGTTTTTGCTGACGGTAGCATTGATTGCGTTGTTTCAGAGGTAAATATAAATGAATGATAATTTAACATATGAAAATGCTGTAAAGCGTCTTGAAGAAATAGTTTTAATATTAGAAAAAAACGAAATATCTCTTGAAGAAAGTATGAAATTGTTTGAAGAAGGTACTGCACTTTCTGTGTATTGTAATAAACTGCTTAGCGAGGCAAAGCAAAAAATTACTGAAATTAACAAGAATTAAGGTGTTGGCATATGAATAAAGAAGATTTTAATAAAATCCTAAGCGAAGATATTGAAATGGTTGAAAGAGGCATAGTTAATTATTTGCCGAAATGCTTTGATAATCAGGATGAAGTTGTTGAGGCAATGAAATATAGCCTTGTTAACGGGGGAAAAAGATTAAGACCCGTGCTTTGTTTGGAATTTGCAAATTCATTGGGTATTGATAAAACTAAAGCACTTCCGTTTGCGTGTGCAATAGAATATATTCATACATACAGCCTTATTCATGATGATTTGCCTTGTATGGATGATGATGATTACAGAAGAGGAAAACCCAGTTGCCATAAGCAGTTTAGCGAAGCAACAGCTCTTCTTGCGGGTGATGCTTTGCTTACTCATGCTTTTCAAATAATTACCGAAAGTGATTTGTCAAGTGAGAAGAAAGTTGAAGCTGTTAGTTTGTTGTCTCAAAACAGCGGTATAAACGGTATGATTGGCGGTCAAGTTATAGATTTAAAATATGAACAGGAAAACCCTAATTTAAATCAAATTTTGTCGGTTCATAAATTAAAAACAGGAGCATTAATTTCTGCTGCTTGTCTTTTAGGTTGTATTGCAGGAAGTGCAACCGATAAGCAATTTGCCGCTGCTTCAAAATATGCTTATACTTTGGGTATTGCTTTTCAAATTAAAGATGATATTTTGGATGTTGTCGGAAACAGTGAAATATTAGGCAAGCCTGTAGGCTCGGATTGTGAAAACGACAAAACAACATATGTAACTATTACAGGAATTGAAAAAGCACAAAATGATGTTGCCGAGTTAACTGAAAAAGCAATTAAATTACTTGATGTTTTTGATAATAATGAATTTTTGAGTGAACTTTCAAAAACTCTTGTAAACAGAAATAAATAATGCCGAAATAGGCAATGAAAAGAGTTGATTATGTGTCTGTTCTTGACAGAGTTAATTCCCCTAAAGATTTGAAAAAATTAAATAGTGAAGAATTAGATACGCTTTGTGGTGAGATAAGAGAGCTTTTAATAGAAACTGTTTCAAAAAACGGTGGTCACTTAGCTTCAAATTTAGGAACTGTTGAGCTTACAGTTGCTATTCATAAAGTTTTTAACAGTCCTCTTGACCAAATTGTATTTGATGTTGGACATCAATGCTATACTCATAAAATTTTAACCGGCAGAAAAAATGAATTTTCTACATTAAGGCAAGAAAACGGTATCAGCGGTTTTACAAGACCTGTTGAAAGCGAACACGATATTTTTTCAAGCGGTCATTCAAGCGTTTCTATTTCTCAGGCAATAGGTCTTGCAAAAGCTAAAAAAATTAAAGGCGAAAAAGGTAAGGTTATTGCAATAATAGGCGATGGAGCTTTAACCGGAGGATTAGCTTATGAAGCGCTGAATAACAGCGGTGATGAGCAGGACAATTTGATAATCATTATTAATGATAATAATATGTCAATCAGCCAAAACGTAGGCTCTATGTCAAAACATTTAACTCTAATTAGAACATCTCCTAAATATTATACTTTTAAATCAAAAGTTCGCAGATGTCTTGCTAAACTGCCTAAAATAGGCGATAAAATTAATAAATTTGTAACTGTTCTTAACACAACAATCAGAAAAAGAGTATATCATTCAACATTTTTTGAAGATTTAGGATTCAGATATTACGGACCGATTAACGGTCATGATATTGACAGTCTTGTATCTGTTCTTAATGCGGCAAAAGCTCACAATCATTCAGTTGTAATTCACGTTGATACAATTAAAGGTAAAGGGTATAATTTTGCCGAGGAAAACCCTACTTTATTTCATGGAATCGGTAAATTTAACATTGAAACAGGCGAACCTTTATCATCAGGAGAAAATTTTTCATCCGAATTCGGTAAAACAATGTGTGATTTAGCTAAAAAAGACAGCAGAATTTGTTGTGTAACAGCCGCAATGGCTGAAGGTACGGGACTTGCTGCTTTCGCTGAAAAATATCCTCAAAGATTTTTTGACGTGGGAATAGCAGAGCAACATGCCGTAACATTTTCAAGCGGTCTTGCAAAAAATGGAATGGTTCCTGTTTTTGCCGTGTATTCAACATTTTTACAAAGGTCTTATGACCAATTAATACATGATGTTGCAATGCAAAATTTAAAGGTTGTTTTTGGAATTGACAGAGCCGGATTTGTGGGTGAAGACGGCGAATCACATCAAGGTGTTTTTGATGTTTCCTTTTTAAATTCTGTACCCGGATTAACGATTTTCGCTCCGGTTAATTACGAAGAACTATCAATGATGTTTATTGAAGCAATTTACCATACTGACGGAGCTGTAGCAGTAAGATACCCAAGGGGTAAAGAACCGAATATTGAAGGCTATGAATACTCTAAAAACAGTTTTGACGTTTTTGGTAATACTGACGGTAATGTTTGTTTGGTAACTTATGGCAGAGAATTTGCTAATTGTCTTGCGGCATGCAATGAAGTTGATAATTGTTTTGTTTTAAAACTTAATAAAATTAAACCTATTGACGAAAATGTACTAAATTGTCTTACTAATGTAAAAAAGGTGCTTTTCTTTGAAGAAGCCGTAAAATCAGGCAGTGTGGGCGAAAGTTTTTGTTGTTTACTTGAAGAAAATGGATTAAACATTAAATTTAAACATATTGCCGTTAATGATGAATTTATTAAGCAGGCAAGTGTTGACAGTCAGTTGAAAAAGTATAAACTCGATAAAGATTCTATTATTGAAGAGGTATTAAATGGCAAAGAAAATCAGGCTTGATGTTGCTGTATATGAAAACGGATATGCTCCAAGCCGTGAAAAGGCTAAAGCAATCATAATGGCAGGTCAGGTATATGTTAATAATCAAAAAGTAGATAAAGCCGGTACTGAAATTAAAGAAGATGATTTGCTTGAGGTTCGAGGTAAAACACTTCAATATGTCAGCCGTGGGGGATTAAAACTTGAAAAAGCAATGCAAAATTTTCCTATTGATTTAAATGGCAAAATTTGCATGGATGTGGGTGCTTCAACCGGCGGATTTACAGATTGCATGCTTCAAAACGGTGCAATTAAAGTATATTCGGTAGATGTCGGTTACGGTCAACTTGCATGGAAACTTCGCTGTGATGAAAGAGTTGTAAATCTTGAAAGAACAAATTTTAGGTATGTTACTAATGAAGAGATTAAAGATAAAATTGATTTTGCTTCAGTTGATGTATCGTTTATATCTTTAAAACATATTTTTCCGAATTTACATAATTTCTTGGCCGAAAACGGAACAGCCGTATGCCTTATTAAACCGCAATTTGAAGCAGGAAAAGATAAGGTAGGTAAA
The DNA here is from genome assembly GCA_934512155.1 of uncultured Eubacterium sp. GTDB lineage: Bacteria > Bacillota > Clostridia > Oscillospirales > Acutalibacteraceae > Eubacterium_R. Next base: position 9,524 of record CAKSWS010000016.1, read on the forward strand.
AAAGGCGTTGTTCGTGACAAAAGTGTTCATTTGGAAGTTGTTAACAAGATTATAGAATTAGCTGTTGTAAATGGGTTTTCGGTTGAAGGATTACAATTTTCACCGATTAAAGGACCTGAAGGAAACATTGAATACTTAATATATTTGGTTAAATCAGATAATTCGATTGTTTCAAAATCGGTTAATGCAGATTCTTTGGTTAACACATCTCATGAGGAATTATTATGATTTTTTCATTGTTTGGTAATTTTGATAAAATTGAATCATGTAAAATAGTTGATAAAATTATTGATGTTCTGGAAAGTTCAAATGTTAATCTTTGCTTTTTAAAGAAATATGAAAGAAAGCTTACAAGAAATAATTGCAAGTTTTTTGAAACTGAAAAGGAACTTTTTGAAAATTGCGATATGGCTATTGCAGTCGGCGGAGACGGAACGACCGTTAAAATTGCTAAAAACGCAGCCATGTTTGATAAACCAACGCTTGGTATTAACGGCGGAACTCTCGGCTTTCTAAGTGGTATTGAAAAAAATGAAGTAAATCTTTTATTAAATATTTTAAAAAATGATTACAAGCTTGAAAAAAGAATTATGCTTAAAGCCACTGTTGTTGACAAAAACGGAAATGAAAAAACTTTTCATTGTTTAAATGACGCCGTTGTTTCCAGAGGCGATTTTTCTCGTTTAATTAATTTTAATTTAACTTCGGACGGCAGGGAGTTGCTTGATGTCAGAGCCGACGGAGTAATAATTTCAACACCTACCGGTTCAACAGCTTATTCTCTTGCAGCGGGAGGTCCCGTATTAAGTCCTGATTTAAATTGTTTTGTTGTAACTTCAATTTGCCCTCATTCTTTGGTAGAAAGAAGCACAGTTGTAAACAGTTTAAATGAGCTTGTTGTTCATATTATCAGTGATGTTGATAACAGTGCAATTTTGACTTGCGACGGTGAAGAGCCGGTTGAAATTAAACAATCTACCAAAATTGTTATTTCATTATCTGAATATACTGCTAAACTTGTTAAAATTAAACCGGATAATTTTTATGAGATATTAAAGAAAAAAATTATTGAAAGGGGAGTTTAAATGAAAAAAAGAAGACAAGCTGAGTTGTTGGAAATTATTAATAATAACGATGTTGAAACTCAAGAAGAATTACAGTTTAGACTAAAAAATGCAGGTTTTGAGGTTACTCAGGCCACAATTTCCCGTGATATTCGTGAACTGCGTCTTGTTAAAGAACTCTCTAAGTCAGGCAGATATGTATACTCTTTAGGAAAAAAGAATGTTAACGATAATTCTATAGGCAGGTTTTCTGCAATATTTAACGAATCCATTATCAGTGTTGATTGTGCAATTAACACAGTTTGCGTTAAGTGCTTTTCAGGCACCGCAAATGCTGCATGTGCCGCTATTGATTCAATGCATTGGGATGGCGTTGTCGGTACTATTGCAGGTGATGATACTATTTTTGTTCTTTGTAAAACTGAAAATGACGCTGAATCTTTTTCATATAATTTGGAGAAAACAATAAAAAATGCTTAAAACTCTTAATATTGAAAATATTGCCGTTATTGAAAAGGCAGAAATTGAATTTAATAAAGGGTTAAATGTTTTAACCGGTGAAACAGGTGCCGGTAAATCAATAGTTGTTGATTCTATTAACGCTGTTTTAGGTGAACGCACTTCAAAGGAACTTGTAAGAAACGGAGCTGATTATGGCTTTGTTTCTGCATTGTTTGATGATATTCCTCAAAATGCCGTTGATAAAATTTTAAATTTCGGAATACCTGTTTCAGTTGATGACGGCTTGCTTATAACCAGAAGAATAAGTGCCAACGGCAAATCTGTTTGCAAGTTAAACGGTAATTCAGTAACCGTTTCCATGATTAAAGAAATAGGGCAAATGCTTGTAAATATTCATGGTCAGCATGATAGTCAGGCACTGCTTAACGCTGATTTGCATTATCAATTTATTGACATGCTTTTGCAAGATAAAAAATTGTTAGATAAATATAAAGACAGTTTTCATAAGTTGATTACAGTAAGGCGAAAACTGAAATCATTAACTGTTAATGAAGAAGAAAAAGAAAAAAAACTTGAGCTTCTGAATTATCAAATTAATGAACTCGAAAGCGCAGATATTAAGGTAGGCGAGCGAGACTCTTTAGCAAAAAGAAAAAAATTGGCTGAAAACGCTGAAAATATATTGTCTGCACTTAATATGGCATTGCTTTCTTTAAATGGAGATGATGAAAATTCAGGTGCTTCAACATTAATTTTATCGGCACTTAATAATCTTCAAACAGCTTTTTCGGATAGTGAAAATAATCCTATAATTTCTAAGTTTACAGAAGTAAGTGAAACTATTGAAGAAATTAAAGATTTAATTGAAAAAGAACTTGATTCTGTTGATTTTGATGAAAATGATTTGGAAGAAATTGAAGAAAGACTTGATTTTCTCTATAAACTTAGTTTAATATATGGAAATACCGAGCAAGAAATGCTGGATTTTCTTGAAAATGCAAGAAAACAAAGAGAAGATGTTTTATATAATGACGATGAACTTGAAAAATTATCTGAATTGTATGACGAGTATTTAGAAAATGCCGTAAATTTAGCAGAAAAATTATCTGCTGAACGAAAAAAAACAGCAAAACTATTTGAGGTATCTGTTAAAGAACAGTTAGAGTTTCTTGATATGCCTAAAATTGATTTTATTGTTAATTTTGAAAAAGGTAATTTAACTTCAAATGGTTTTGATAAAATTGAATTTTTAATTTCAACAAATCCCGGAGAACCGCCTAAACCGCTTGCCAAAATTGCTTCAGGCGGTGAGCTTTCAAGAATTATGCTTGCCATAAAAAGTATTGTTGCTAAAAATGATACGGTATATACTTTGATTTTCGATGAAATTGATACGGGCGTGTCCGGCAGAGCCAGCAGAAAAATCGGATTTAGATTGCATGATGTTTCAAAAAATACACAGGTTATAACAGTAACTCATTCGGCACAAATTGCTTCTGCCGCAGATGAGCATTACTTAATTGAAAAACATTATGCCGGCGACGGAAGAACATATACAGAAGTTAAACCTCTTAATTTTGAAGAAAGAAAATTTGAATTAGCTAGAATTATGGGAGGTCTTGAAATTACAGAATCTCTCTTAAATTCGGCTGAGGAACTTTTAAGGCAATCAAATAATGGGAATTAATATTGAACAAAAAATAAATAACGGCACGTGTTGCAATGTTTATTAATAAATTATTTTTCGGAGGATGTATATAATATGGGAGTTTATGAAGAGTTAAAAGAAAGAGGACTCATTGCTCAAATTACAAATGAGGATGAAGTCAGAGATTTAATAAATAACGGTAAGGCTGTTTTTTATATTGGTTTTGACCCAACTGCCGACAGTTTACATGTTGGCCATTTTATGGCGTTATGTCTTATGAAAAGACTTCAAATGGCGGGCAACAAACCTATTGCGCTTATTGGCGGCGGAACGGGCATGATTGGTGATCCAAGCGGTAAAACCGATATGCGTAAAATGCTTACACCTGAAATTATTCAACATAATTGTGACTGTTTTAAAAAGCAAATGTCTAAATTCATTGACTTTTCCGAAGGAAAAGCAATGATGGTTAATAATGCCGATTGGCTTCTTGACCTTAATTATGTAGATGTACTTCGTGAGGTCGGTGCTTGTTTCAGCGTTAACAGAATGCTTACTTTTGAATGTTATAAACAAAGAATGGAACGTGGACTTTCGTTTCTTGAGTTTAACTACATGATTATGCAGAGTTATGATTTTTATACACTGTACAAAAAGTATGGTTGTAATCTTCAATTCGGCGGAGATGACCAGTGGTCAAATATGATTGGCGGTATGGAACTTATTCGCAAAAAATTGCAAGGTAATGCTAATGCTATGACAATTACACTTCTTACCAATTCGGAAGGTAAGAAAATGGGTAAAACCGAAAAAGGTGCAGTATGGCTTGATGCAGAAAAAACATCACCTTATGAATTTTATCAATATTGGCGTAATGTCGGCGATGATGATGTTATCAAGTGCATGAAGCTTTTAACATTTGTTCCTATGGAACAAATTAAAGAATATGAAAAATTTGAAGGTGCTCAGCTTAATCAAGTTAAAGAAGTGCTTGCTTTTGAGCTTACTAAAATGATTCACGGCGAGGAAGAGGCTGTTAAAGCTCAAAACGCAGCAAAAGCCCTTTTTGCAGGCGGCGCCGATAATTCAAATATGCCGTCCACTGCTCTTTCCGATGATGATTTTGTTGACGGCGAAATTTCTGTTATTGATATGATGATTAAAGCAAATATTGCTAAGTCAAAAGGCGAAGGAAGACGTCTTATTACTCAAGGCGGTGTTTCTGTTAATGACGAAAAAGTTACAGATGCAAATGCAAGCTATGGTAAATCAAATTTTGAAAATGATTTGATTTTGAAAAAAGGTAAAAAAGTATTCCATAAATTTACACTTGCTTAATTCGTTTTTTTGTTGAATTTTAAGAGAGGTTTCAGTTGAAACCTCTCTTTTTTTGTGCTTGTTTAATGTTGATAATATAAATTTGTTATGATATTATGATGTTAAATATTGTATTAACGGTGATTTATATGAAAAAATCCAAAAAGAGGATAGTTGCCTTGGCTGCATTAATATTACTGACTTGCTTGTGTATTGCTGTTGTGTTTGTTGTTAAACCTCTTTACAGCAGCAAAAATACTAATGTCAATAATGAAAACAGTATAAGCAGCTGGTCTGTTGGCAGTCCTATGTATTTAGATTATAAACAATCTATGAATTCGGATACTGTTAGAAGCATTGAAATTGATGATGATAAAGTCGTTTTGCAAAATGAAAATTCACCTGCAGTTTATGGCGCTGTAACTAAAACAGAACATATAAGCGGAAAAGATTTCTATGATTATTGGAACAGTTTTGATTTAACCGATATTTCACCTATAGATTTATCGGAATACAGTGATATCAGAATAGATTCTATTTGTGATAACAGTGATGGTTTAGATTGTAAATATAAATTATATAGTATAGATAATCAACCTATACTTTTGGGATTTGTTAGTCAAGATGAATTTGGTAATGATGTTGTTTGGTGTATTAGTGATATAAATAATGATGCCGTATACAAAAAACAGATTTCCGTTACGAAAAAATCTGCAATAGAAACAGCAGATGAAAAGCATAAGGAATTGTATTCCGATATGAATTACTCTATTAATGATGTTGTATTCAAAGATAAGAGCGAGCAATATTATGCCTGGAATACACAATATAATCCAAATGACAGCGGACATGCATATTATGCAGTTACTTTTTTTGATGAAGATTCTGTGGCAGATTATTATTATTACTGCATTGATGTTATAACAGGCGATATAATTTATAATTCAATGATGGGTGATTGATTATGAAAAATCCCAATTGTAAATATATTATTTCTTTTGGCGTTAAGGATAATATTATAGTTGCGATTGTTGCGTTACTTTTAGATGCAGCTGCGTTCTTTTTGCATAGGCAGGGTGGTGGCTTTTTTATTGCCACCGTTGCTTTTGGCGGATTTTTTACATTGATTTTTGTTATTGGATTTTATCGAACTTTGTTTAATAAAATCTATATTTATGATAAGCATTTTATTCACGTAACTTCTCCGTTTAAGGAATATATTGTAAATGATTACGAGGTTAAGGATGCTTGGATTTGTCAAAAAAATCCGTCAAAGGTTGCAACCGGCTATTATTTTAATTATATTGCAAATGACGGGGTAAAAAGAAAATTACTTGTTCCGCCCACAAAACTTGATTTTGCCGATTATTTGGTTGAAAGGCTAAAAGGTAATGAAGTTTCAGATTATGAAACACACATTGCTGCTGAGTCAGCTATTGTTTCTAAAAAGCATTTTACTTTTCGCAAAATTTTGCCGATACTTATGGTGGCATTTTGTGTAATATTTTTCATTGCAATGTTTACATATGTGATTCTTTATGGAGGCAACAAAACACCATATACTGCCGCACAGGTAGCAGAGATTATGCAAATTTACGGTTATGAGCCTGTAGATAACACTGAAGAAATGCAGGCTCAAAACTCTTCAATAGAACACAGTGTGAATTGTGTAAGTTATTACCCGTATATTGAATTTACTTTTATTGAAATGGATTCGGATGCAAGTGCAAAATCGTTATTTGCTTCGCTTCATAAACAATTTTGGGAAAAACGTAGATACAATACAAATGTTGGTGAAAATTATTATAACAATTATTCAAGTATGGATTATCATTTAGAGGATGATTATTACTCTAACATAGTTCGTGTATCAAATACCGTGGTATTGGCAATTTCAAAAGAAAACACACAGAATAAAATTTATGAACTATTGGAAGCAATGGATTATGAACCTAAAACAGATAATTATAAGGTAAAAACCAAATAACAATAAAAAATACCATTTCATTAATGAAGTGGTATTTTTATATTCTTTTTTTATTGATAATATCACACCATAATGTTATAATAATCATAATTATGTAAATGGTGATTTTTATGGAAGATATTAAGCAAAAGATTGAAAAATTAAGAAAAACATTAAGGTATCATTCTGACAGGTATTATAATGATGATGCTCCTGAAATTGAAGATTATGAGTATGATATGATGATGAGGGAGTTAAAAGAATTAGAAGAACAATATCCTGAATATGACACGCCGGATTCTCCTACGAAGCGTGTTGGCGGAAAAGCTGATAATTCGTTTGAAAGTGTTGTTCATTCTGTTAGGATGGAATCTTTACAGGATGCTTTTTCAAAAGAAGAATTATTGGATTTTGATAATCGTATAAAAGAAAACGGTTTTATGCCAAAATACTGTGTAGAACCAAAAATTGACGGTTTATCGGTTAGTTTGGAGTATGAAAACGGTTTATTTGTGCGAGGTTCAACACGTGGCGACGGTGATGTTGGTGAAGATGTAAGCGGAAATTTACGTGTTATTCACAATATTCCGCTTAAACTTAATGAAAATATACCTTTTCTTGAGGTAAGAGGCGAAGTTTATATGCCTAAAAAAAGTTTTGAAAAGGTTGTTGACAGGCAATTATTGAATAATGAGAAGCCCTTTAAAAATCCACGAAATGCAGCAGCCGGTTCTTTAAGGCAAAAAGACAGTAAAGTTGCCGCTACAAGGGGTCTTGATATTTTTGTTTTTAATATTCAGCAAATTGAAGGTAAGGTATTAACTTCACATAAACAAAGTCTTGACTATTTAAAATTTCTTGGGTTTAATACTGTTCCTGATTACAAACTTGTCGAAAATATTGATGAGGCAATTAAGCAAATAGATAAAATAGGGGAAATGCGTGGAGATTTGGAATTTGATATTGACGGTGCCGTTATTAAAGTTGATGATTTTGAAATGCGCAGCAAATTAGGTTCTACTGCAAAATTTCCAAAGTGGGCAGTTGCTTTTAAATATCCACCCGAAGAAAAACAAACTAAGATAAAAGATATTGAAATTACGGTTGGAAGAACAGGTGTTTTAACTCCTACTGCGGTTTTAGAACCTGTTCATCTTGCAGGCACAACAGTTTCAAGGGCAACGTTGCACAATCAAGATTTTATTAATGAAAAAGGAATTGCAATAGGTGATGTTGTTACGGTCAGAAAAGCCGGCGACATTATACCCGAAGTTCTTTGTGTAAACGAAAAAAGCGGAAACGGGACTTTTGGTTTTCCTACGCATTGTCCAAGCTGTAACAGTCCTGTTATCCGTGAGGACGGTGAGTCTGCTATAAGGTGTATTAATCCGGATTGTACTGCTCAGCTTTTGAGAAATTTAATTCATTTTTGTTCAAGAGATGCTATGGATATTGAGGGGCTCGGACCTGCTATTTTGGAAACCTTTGTGGGTGAAGGTTTAATAACAAAAACTGAGGATATTTACGGCTTAACTTTTGATAAAATCAATAATAAAAACATTGATGGATTTAAAGACAAAAGTATTAATAATATAATAAATTCAGTTGAAAAATCAAAAAGTAATGATTTATCAAAATTAATTTTTGCGTTGGGTATCAGACATGTTGGGGCAAAAGCAGGAAAATTATTGGCAGATAATTTTAAATCTATTGATAATTTAATGAGTGCTTCTGTTGATGATATTTTAAAAATTGACGGATTTGGTGAAGTGATGGCAGAAAGTATTGTTAATTATTTTAAAAATCCGGAAACTGTGCAATTAGTTAATGAATTGAAACAAAAGGGCGTGAATATTAATTCAAACACAGTTGTTAAAGACAATAGATTTGAAGGTCAGACTTTTGTTTTAACAGGAACTTTGCCTACTTTAAAACGTTCGCAGGCATCTGAAATTATTGAATCATTCGGCGGAAAAACATCTTCAAGTGTTTCAAAGAAAACTACTTACGTTTTGGCAGGAGAAGAAGCAGGAAGTAAACTTGACAAAGCCAATTCTCTTGGTGTCAAAGTAATAGACGAAAATGAATTTATGGAAATGATAAAATGAGAGAATTTAGAAAAAAACAGAAAAGATTATATAAAATAATGATGTGCCTTGTAGTGTTTACTGTTATTTATATTCTTGTATACATTGGTATTCAACCAACTGTGGTAAGCTACAGCTCACAACTTAATTTATATTTAAGTTACGTAACAGATATTTCTATAATTGTGTCTCTTATTGTAATATTTTTATATTATAACAAGTATGGCAAAAGTGATTCTTTTCTTGAAAGAACAGAATATGAAATAGATGATTTTGCTTATTATTATACAGCTGATGATGAATGTGATGAAACACGGTTTTTAAATAAACTGTCTCATAATTTAGTTGAAAACCATTTTAATGTTTTAACTAATGTTGAGGCAGGTGATTTTGAGTTTGATGTTTTCGGATTTAAGAAAAAAGAAATGTTTTACGCTGTAAACGTTGAGTCTGTGTCAAGAAATGATGTTCTTGCTTATCTTGATGCAGTGGTTACAGATATTACGGTTCAAAAGGTTAAAAGGTCGGGGAATATTGTTTTGTGTTTTGTAACCGATAATGCCCAGGAAGATGCTGTTGCAATTTCAAAAATGATTACTCCTATAGGTAAAAAAGAACAGTTAAAAATTGCAATGGTAATAATTGAACCAAGTACACGAAAGTGTTATTTTTTGGGAAATATGCAAACAAAATGTCAACAAATGATTTTACAATTTGTACTTAATACAAGTTCGCCTATACCTGAAAAATTAAAAGGCGAAAGGCGAATGAAATTTCAAGATGATCTTGAAGAAAAAATGAAGTCATTTAATATTAAAGAATTTAAAGACGGTGTATTTTATTCTCACTGAAAGGTTAGTTATGCAAATTAAAAACAGATTTAATAATTATAAAGAATTTTTAGAGTTTTTAAAAGATAAAAAAGTTGCTTTTATAGGAATGGGCGTTGCCAATATTCCGTGTGCAAAATGGCTTGCATCATACGGTATTAACGTTTTTGCCTGTGATAAAAGAGATAAAGAGTATATAGGCAGTGATGTTTGTACCGAACTTGAGAATTTAAATGTTACTTTTTCACTCGGCGAAAATTATTTGGATATATTGCCGGATATGGATTTAATCTTTCGCTCACACGGAATTTTGCCTTTTCAAAATCCTTGGATAGGAGAATGTATCAAAAGAGTCCAATGTGTAACAACGGAAATGGAAGTTTTTTTTGATTTATGTCCTTCAAAAATTATTGCCGTTACCGGCTCAAACGGAAAAACCACAACAACCACATTAATTACAAAAATGCTTGAAAAAGAAGGAAATAAGGTGTTTTTAGGCGGCAACATCGGCAAAGCACTTATGCCTGAGTTAGACAAAATAGGTGTTGATGATTTTGCGGTTGTCGAACTTTCCTCATTTCAATTACTCACAATGGGAAATATGGTCAATAAACCTGATATTTCTGTTGTAACAAATATTGAAAGCACTCACCTTGACCATCATGTTAATCTTGATGAATACGTTGATGCTAAAAGAAATATTTTGATTTATCAAAATAGTAACGCAAAAACTGTGTTAAATGCAGATTGTGATTATTCAATTGGCGGAAGCGTTTATCATGATATGAGATATGATATTCGTGGAAAACTTTTTGAATTTTCTATTAATCATTCCGTTAAAAACGGTGCGTATCTTAATGAAGACGGAAATATTGTTTATGCTGAAAACGGCAAAGAAACAGTTGTAATGAGCAAAAATGACATTATTATTCCGGGTATGCATAATGTTGAAAATTATTGTACTGCAGTTACTGCTGTTTGGGGTATGGTTAAGCCTGAAAATATAAAGTATGTTGCCCAAACTTTCGGTGGTGTAGAACACAGAATAGAGTTTGTTCGAGAATACAATGGTGTAAAATATTATAATGATTCTATAGCAACATCTCCTTCAAGAGTTATAAGCGGATTAAAGGCATTCAATCAAAAAATAATAATGATATGCGGCGGTTCAGATAAAGGTAATGATATGAGCCAAATGGTTCCGTACATTTTGGATAAAGTTAAAATTCTTATACTAAACGGCGCAACAGCCGAAAAAATTTATAATACTGTTATTTCAGACAGCAATTTTAATGAAAGTAATATTAAAATTGTAAAAACAGATACTATGGAACATGCTTTGTTAAAAGCAAAAGATATGGCTAAAAACGGTGATATTGTTTCTCTTTGTCCTGCTTGTCCTGCATTTGATCAGTTTAAAACATTCGAATTTAGGGGAAGAAAATTTAAAGAACTTGTTAATGGATTTGGTGAATAATGAATACTGTTGAATTAATTAAAAATTTAGTTAAACATCCTGCTGTTTCCGGTAATGAAAAAGATTTAACGGATTATTTGAAAGAGATTTTGAATGATTACGGAACTGTAGAAACCGATTCTATGAACAACGTTATATGTACATTCGGAAGCGGTTATCACGTTTTATTGGACGCTCATATTGATGAAATTGGGTTTGTGGTTAGTTCTGTAACCGATGACGGATTTTTAAAATTAGGAGCTGTCGGAGGTATTGACAACAGGATGCTGTTGGGCAGTGAAGTAACTGTTTGGGGTAAACATAAGGTAGACGGTATAATTTCAACTTTACCTCCTCATTTGCAAAAAAATTCCGATGAAAAGAAAGTGCCGGATTTAAATGAAGTTTCAGTTGATATCGGAATGAATAAAAAAGAGGCATTAAAAGTAATTTCTTTGGGCGACAGAGTAACTTTTAAACGAAAATTCAATGTTCTTTTAAATAATCAAATTTCTTCTAATTGTCTTGATGACAGAGCCGGTGTTGCCGCTGTTATTAATTCTCTTGACGAATTAAAAAAGTTACCTGTTAAAATTACCGTTCTTTTTTCTACTCAAGAGGAAGTGGGTACAAGAGGTGCAAAAATAGGACCGTATGCTAAAAACATTGATGAATGTATTGCAGTTGATGTTTCTTTCGGTTATACTCCCGGTTGTGATAAAGAAGAATGTGGAGAAATCGGAAAAGGTGTTATGATAGGTTATTCACCGATTTTAGATAGGGAAAATTCAAATGTTTTAAAAAATGTTGCTTCAGAGTGTAATATTCCTTTTCAACAGGAAATTATGAGCGGCAGAACGGGCACTAATGCAGACGTAATTTCTATTTGTGAAAACGGAATAAAATGTTCTTTGCTTTCTATTCCACTTAAATATATGCACACGCCTGTTGAAGTTGTGAAAGTTAACGATGTAAACAGTGTTTCTGACTTAATTACGGCATATGTTAAAAAGAAAGTCGGTGAATCAAATGCTTGAAAAATTATGCTTGCTTAATGCTACTTCAGGTAATGAAGATTCTGTAAGAAATTTTATTGTTGATGAAATTAAAAACCATTGTGATTATACTGTTGATGCATTAGGTTCTGTTATTGCTTTTAAAAAAGGTAAATGTAAACCAAATAAAAAAGTTATGTTTTCTGCTCATATGGACGAGGTTGGTTTTATAATTACTTACATTACAAATGACGGTTATTTAAAATTCAATCCGGTTGGCGGTATTGACCCACGTGTTGTAATTGATCGCCGTATTACAATTAACGGAATAACAGGGGTTATCGGTTCTAAAGCAGTTCATTTATTATCTGCAGATGAAAAGAAAAAAGCTCCTGATTTTGATGATTTATATATTGATATAGGTGCCGAAAATAAAGAAGATGCGCAAAAATATGTTTCGCTGGGTGATAACGCATATTTTTCTTCCGATTATTTTGTGTTTGGTAACGGCTTTATAAAATCAAAAGCTCTTGATGACAGAATCGGCTGTATGTTAATGATTGAAATGATAAAGTCTGAATTAATGTATGATACTTATTTTTGTTTTAATGTTCAGGAAGAGGTTGGCTTAAGAGGTTCGTCATGTACTGCTTTTTCTGTTCAAAGTGATATTTCAATTATTCTTGAATCAACTACTGCTGCTGATTTGGATGGCGTTTCCGGCGGTAATAAGTGCTGCGTGTTGGGAAACGGCCCTGTTGTGTCATATATGGACGGCAGAACAGTTTATGATAAAAATTTATTTGACTTGGCTTTTGAAATCGCAAAGAAAAACAATATTAAAATTCAAACTAAAACAACAATAGCGGGCGGTAACGATGCCGGTTCTATTCAAAGTGCTGGTAAAGGCTCACGAGTTATGGCTGTTTCTCTTCCATGCAGATATATACATTCCGGTGTAAGTATTGTTAAAGCAAGCGATATTGATGAAACAAGAAATTTATTAAAAGTTTTGCTGGGTGTAATATATGATTGAGTTGTTAAACGAATCTTTTAAGCCAGACAGTTTTGAGTATAAAGATATTTTTTCTGTTAAAATTTTATCTTTGCTTAAAGCCTATGGAACAAAATATCCTTTTGTACGATTTTATGCACAAAAGAATGATGAAGACATAATAACGGCAATTCTTTCTGTTTTAGACGGTGATATTACGTTGTCTTTTGCGTTTGGTCTATCAGATACGGATGAATTAAGAGAATTCATTTCTGTGATAGGATTTAATACTTTGTTATGTAACGAACTATTTAATTTTGACGCTAAGTTTGAAAGCGGCGTAATTATGGAAAGCACAAAAAAAGCTGAATTCATGTGTAATTATACCGAGGTTGACGAGTATCCTTATTTGTTTGATTTGTATAATTTTGTTGATTATGATGGAATAGACTTTGAAAGTTGGTATGTTGATATTAACCATAGAATTCGCCATAATTGTGCCAAAGCGGTAACGCTTAATATTAATAATGAAATAATATCTTCCGCTATTTTATCATCAATTTATAATGACGATGCTGTTATTACGGCAGTTCAAACAAAACACGAATTTAGAAATTCCGGATATGGTTCTGCTCTTGTTTCGGCAATGTGTTGTGATGTAAAAGGAACAGTATATTTGATGCGTGAAGAAAATAAAAATGAAAATTTTTACAAAAGATTAGGTTTTATAAATACATATCGTTGGAGAATATACAGATGATACCATTTTTTAAAATTGACAGTAAAATTGAAAATGCTTCCGATAATGCGTTAAAAAAATGCAAATCTCAGTTTGAAAAAATTGAAAAGATAACCGAATATAATCAGCTTAAAGTGCAAGCTGCATTTATTAAACACGGAATTTCTGAAAGCCATTTTATGACAAGTACAGGATATGGCTATGGAGACAGAGGACGTGAAACTCTTGATAAAGTATGGGCAGATGTTTTCGGTGCCGAGGATGCACTTGTTCGCCATAATTTTACATGTGGTACACATACTTTGGCTGTTGCGTTGTTTGGTGTTCTTCGACCGGGTGATAAAATGCTTTGCGTTTCAGGAACTCCTTATGATACCATACATAATGTTATAGGTATTACCGGTGAGGGCATGGGCAGTTTAAAAGATTTTGGCGTTGAATATGATGAAGTACCTTTAAAAAACGAAAAGCTTGATTACAGCGCCATTGAACAGGCTGTTGACAGCTCTGTAACTATGGTTTATATTCAAAGAAGTCGTGGATACGAATTAAGACCGAGTTTGTTGGTAGAAGAAATTGAAAAGGTTGTTAAAATCGTTAAAAGTAAAAATCCTAATGTTATTGTAATGGTAGATAATTGTTACGGTGAATTTGTTCAAACTAAGGAATCTACGGAAGTAGGTGCAGATTTAATAGCAGGTTCATTAATTAAAAACGCAGGAGGCGGAATTGCCACAACAGGCGGTTATATTGCCGGTAGGGCAGATCTTGTTGAAAAATGTGCTTATAGGCTAACTACGCCCGGTTTGGGCAAAGAGGTTGGTGCCACTTTAGGCATGAACAGAGAATTATATATGGGATTGTTCTATGCACCACATACTGTTGGCGAGGCGTTAAAAAGCGCTGTTTATATCTCTGCATTATTCAGTGAGTTCGGTTATAAAACAACTCCTTCATATGACGCAGAAAGAGGCGATATCGTTCAGTCTTTAGGACTCGAAAATGAAGAAAGTCTTGTTGCGTTTTGTCAAGGAATCCAAAGCGGCAGTCCTATAGACAGCTACGTTTTACCCGAACCGTGGGATATGCCGGGTTATGACAGTAAGGTAGTTATGGCGGCGGGTGCGTTTACACTTGGTTCTTCTATAGAATTATCTGCTGATGCACCGATACGACCGCCTTTTTATGCTTGGATACAGGGCGGCTTAAATTTTTACAGTTCTAAAATTTGTGCACTCCTTGCAGCACAGCAAATGTTAGATAAGGGGTTGTTGCCAAATGTATAATTTTAGTGGAATAACGCCGCAAATTATTGAACTTTTATCATTAAACAGATTTAATGATTCCAAAGAGTTCTATGAAGAACATAAAGAAGAGCTAAAGCAAGGTGCAACCATTCCGATGCGTCAAATAGTTTTAGATTTGTCGGAAGATATTTGTAAAATAGAGCCACTTGCCGATACAAATCCAAATTATGTTGTTTCTCGAATAAGAAGAGATACAAGGCGTTCAAAAAGCAAATTAATGTATCGTGAAAATTTATGGCTTATGTTAAGGAGAAATAAATTCCAATATCCTTTTGCACCGTTCTTTTGGTTTGAATTTGATGTAACAGGTTACGCTTTTGGTTTAGGAATGTGGACAGGAAAGCCTGCTCAATTTGATTTTGTAAGAAAAATAATTGTTGAGCATCCAAAAAAATGGCTGAATGCAGTAAAACAAGCTGAAAATGCCGGTTTTTCATTTAGCTGTAATGATTTTTATAAAAAAGATAAGGTGCCAAATGCGCCGAAAAACGTTAAACTTTATACAAATGCAAAAAACATTGCCTTTGTAAAATATGTTCCGAATTTGAAAAATTTGGATGATCCGTCTTTGATAGATGAATTAAAGTCATATATAAAAGTTTTAACACCAATGTATAATATACTTATTACGGCATACGACCATGCTTTTAATGAAGGAGTAATAAACCCAAATGATTACAGAAGATAAAATATTAAAATTAAAAAGTGGCACAGATGTTAGAGGTGTTGCAGTAAATACTGAAACAGAAATTATTGAATTAACAGATGAAGTTATCGAAAAAATTTGTGTTTCATTTGCAAAATGGATTAAGATTAAAGAAAATAAGGAAGATATTAAAATTTCAGTCGGTCATGATTCAAGAATTTCTGCGGAAAGAATTAAAAACGCCGCTGTTAAAGCATTTTTAACAGAAGGATTAACAGTTTATGATTTTGGACTTGCATCAACACCTTCTATGTTTATGAGTATTGTTATGGATGTTAAAGTTGATTGTGCTCTGGAAATTACGGCTTCTCATCATCCTTATCAAAGAAACGGATTAAAGTTTTTCACAAGAAACGGTGGCTTGGAGAGTTCGGAGCTTACCGAGATATTAAAGGGCGCCGCAGATGTAAAATCAAATAATTTAAACGGTGAGTTAATTAAGTATGATTTTATGTCTGTGTATTGCAAGCATTTACGAAATGTTATAATTTCAGAGGTTAATTCCGGTAATAAACCGTTAGAAAATCTGAAAATTGTTGTTGATGCAGGAAACGGAGTAGGCGGATTTTATGCAAATGAAGTTTTGGCACCATTAGGTGCTGATATAACAGGCAGTCAGTTTTTAGAGCCGAACGGAATGTTTCCGAATCACATTCCTAATCCTGAAAATGAAACAGCGATTAAGTCTGCATGTGATATGGTGTTAAAATCAAATGCTGATTTTGGACTAATTTTTGACACCGATGTTGACCGTATGGGTTGCGTAAGTTCAAAAGGTGAGGAGATTAACAGAAACAGGCTTGTTGCTTTAGCGTCTGTTATTGCACTTCAGAATAATGACGGTGCAACAGTTGTTACCGACAGTTTAACTTCAGACGGGTTAAGAAAATTTATTGAGAATCATTTGGGCGGCAAGCAACTGCGTTATAAAAGAGGCTATAAAAACGTTATTGATAAATCCATAGAATTGAATGATGAAGGTATTAATTCAACTTTGGCCATTGAAACAAGCGGACATGCCGCATTGAAAGAAAATTATTTTCTTGATGACGGAGCGTATTTGGCAACCAAAATTGTTGTGTTGCTTGCTAAACTCAATAAACTGGGCAAAACAATTGATGAATTAATCAGCACATTGGAAGAACCTGCTGAAAGTGTTGAAATCAGAATTCCTATTATGCTTGATGATTTTAAAAAATACGGAGAAAATGTTATTGCAAAGCTTACCGAATATTCTGAAAGTCATTTAGGTTGGGAAGTAGAAAAAGAAAATTATGAAGGTGTAAGAATTAATGTTAAAGGCGGATGGTTTTTACTTCGTCTGTCAGTACACGACCCGATTTTACCTCTTAATATTGAAAACGATTATACAGGGGTATGCAGTGAAATCGCAAATGAATTAAAGGAATTTTTCTCACAGTTTGATAAACTCGATTTAAGGAATTTTAAATAATGCTTAATTTTATTTTAGGCCGTTCCGGTTACGGTAAAACTGAATATTGCTTTAATAAAATAAAAGAATTAACAGACTCCGGTTGTGATAATATATTGCTTATTACACCGGAGCAATATAATTTTACGGCAGAAAAAAAACTTTTAAAACTTCTCGGAAGTGAAAATATATATAAGGTTGAAAATTCTTCATTTTCAAGGCTGTATAATGAAATCAACAGACTTTACGGCTCAAGTCCATTGCCGGTTTTGTCAAACGGAGCAAAAGGCGTTTTAATGAAAAAAGCTATTGAATCTGTTCAGGATGATTTGATTTTATTCAGAAAAAAAGTAAATAAATCATCATTTGTAAACTCAATGATGAGTATATATGATGAAATGAAATCATGTAATATATCTTATGAAAAAATGTTTGATGTATCCGATGATATAGAACGAGAAATTCTTTCTCAAAAATTAAAGGATATAAGCCTTATTATTGAAGCATATGAAAATTTAATTAGAGGAAAATTTTTGGACTCTGCCGATAATCTTTCACGTCTCTATGATAATTTATTAGATAATGATTATCTTTGCGGTAAAGAAGTTTTTATTGACGGTTTTAACGGCTTTGTAGCAAATGAGTATAAGATTTTAGAGCTAATTGTTGAAAAATCAAATAATGTTACTGTTACATTTACAACCGATTCTTACGGCGAAAATAATAATTTTGATTTGTTCTCTTATGTAAATAAAAGCGTTTCGATTCTTGAAAAAATTGCACTTAAACGTGAAGTTAATTGTGAATATGTAACCTTAACAGAAAATTACCGTGCCCAAAATAGTGAAATTGCTAATTGTGAAAAATATATTTTTTCACGCAGCGATGTTTCATTTGATGAAAAAAACGAAAATATAACAGTTTATAGAGCAAAAACAGTTTATGATGAATGCTGTTATGTGTCATGTTCAATAAAAAGAAATTTAAAGTCAGGTATAAGAGCACGTGATATTGCAGTTATTACAAGAGATTTAAATAAATATACTAATGAATTAATTTCAACTTTTAAAAAATTTGAAATTCCTTGTTTTGATGATGAAAGACAGCCCATAAAAAATCAGCCGTTAATCGTTTTTGTAAAATATTTATTGCGTTGTGTTATTTATTCTTTTAAATCCGACGATGTTTTAAGCCTTGCTAAAACATCATTAACCGATTTAAAAGATGACGATATAAGTAAACTGGAAAATTACATATTTATTTGGAATATTAACGGTTATAAAAAATGGAGCACTGAATTTGAAAATTCAACAAAAGGATTTGTACCTGAAATATCGGAAAATGATAAAAAAGAAATTTCTAAAATTAATAAATCAAGAGAATATTTATTTAAAGTGCTTAATGATTTTAAATATACAGTTAAACATGCTTCTGTAAAAGAAATCTGCACGGCAATTTTCAATACTTTAATTCGTTTTAATGTAAACATTCATTTAAAAAATATTGCCGAAAATTTATCTGTTTCATATCATATTCTTCTTGCTGACGAACAAGAACGTATTTGGGATATGCTTATGGATATACTTGATAAATTAGTCGAAATTATAGGTGATGAGTATATACCGTTAGAAGAATTTTATACTTATTTTAATATTATGGTTTCATCTGAAGATTTAGGTGTAATTCCCCAGGGTGTTGACAATGTTCAGTTTGGTCAAGCAGACAGAATCAGACTTGACAATCCTAAAATTGTTTATATTTTAGGTGCAAACGAGGGCGAATTTCCGAAAAATGTAACCATTAGCAGTCTTTTTACGGAAAGTGACAGAATTTTGCTAAATGACAGGGATTTTAAATTATATTCATTTAGCGAAATTTTAAATTTTCAGGAACGTTATTTTGCCTATATGGCTGTGAGTGCACCGGTACAAAAATTATACATCAGTTATAATGAAACCGGTGATATTGCCGCTCCTTCTGCTATAGTAACTTCTCTTCGTTGCGTATATCCTAATTTAATTGAAAAAGAGCATAAGTCAATTCCAAAGTTGGATTGGATAGAAAGCAAAAATTATGCTTTTGAATATATGGCAGAGCATTTTGGCGATAATGATGAATTTTCTGCATCTTTGAAAAAATATTTTGCAAATGATGAACGGTATAATGCTGTTAAACAACTTTCGGAAAATACTGATATTGCTATTAAAAATAAAGATACGGCGGTTGAATTGTTTGGAAAGGATATGTATTTATCCGCCTCAAGAATGGAAGATTATTATTCATGCGCATTTAGATATTTTTGTAAATTCGGCATAGGAGCAAGACCTTTGCGTGCCGCAAAACTTGATTATATGCAAACAGGAACAGCAATTCATTACGTTCTTGAAAATATAATTGCCGATATCGGTGCTGAATCATTAAGCAAAATGAAATACAATGAGATTTCTGTTAATGTTAATAAATATTTACTTAAATATCTTAACGAAAAAATTTCAAACAGCGAATCTTTTAATGAAAGATTTAAGTATCAGTTTTTAAGGCTTTCAAAAATGCTTAACAGTGTTGCGGCTCATCTTGCCGGTGAGTTTTCTCAATGCGAATTTATTCCAAAAGCATTTGAGCTAAGTATTGATGAGGATGGGGCTGTTAAGCCACAAAAAATAAACCTTGAAAACGGTGGTACGGTAAGTTTAAAAGGTTCTGTAGACCGTGTTGACATACTTGAAAAATTCGGCAAAAAATATATAAGAGTTGTTGATTATAAATCCGGAGCAAAAGAATTTAATTTGTCTGATGTCTTATATGGATTAAATCTGCAAATGTTTGTTTATCTTTTTACTTTGTGTAATGATAAAAATTCCGATTATTCCGGAGTTCCGGCAGGCGTGTTGTATATGCATGCATCACGAAAAATTATGCAGGTTAATAAAGGCACGGAAAATGCTGAGATTTCGAAAGAAGAATCTGATTATTATAAAATGAAAGGAATTGTGCTTTATGATGAAAATCATAATATTTTAAGCTCAATGGAAAAAGATTTAAAGGGCAAATATATACC
>CAKSWS010000017.1 GCA_934512155.1 uncultured Eubacterium sp.
TGGACGTAAAAGTCGGAGAAACTTTCAAACCGAAGTTTACCGCTACGGATAACTTCACCGCGGACGAAGATCTTCTTGTATATTATATCGTTAAAGATTCCAACGAAAATTTCGTTACGGTCACCACTTCCGATATAACGATTACAAAAGCGGGCAGATATACCGTTATCGTATACGTCGTTGACGAGGCATATAACGGCGTAAGCAAGAGTTATTACGTTAACGTCGGATAAGGAGGAATTATGAAAAAAATAGTTATATTTTTATGTTTAATTATGTCTCTTCTGACGGTGTTCGCATCTTGTAAAAAAGGAGGGAATTCAACTGAACCCGATTCGGACAATAATGACAAAATCGTTGAATATTCGGGTGAACTTGCCGTAAACACCGCTGCGCTTAAGCAGTTTGATAAAACCTTCAACGAAAACCACGTATTCTCGTATAAAGCCACGGGAACGTATATAGTCAAAAACGGCAAAACTTCTTATAAGGTAGTAGTTCCGGAAGTTGAAACGGAGGCCGTGTCATACGCAAAAAGCGAGCTTTCGAGATTTTTCAAGGAAGCGACGGGCATAGATCTCAAATTCATTAAAGATACGGGGCTTACCCATAACGACACGAACCGTTATATTTCGCTCGGCGATACTTCGCTTTATAAAAGCCTTAACAGAAACGACGATATAACCGCGCTTAAAAAGGACGGAACGAAAATCTTCACGAAAGATAAAACCGTGTATATCATCGGCGGAAAGGAAACGGGTGTTTTAAACGGCGTTTACGACTTTCTTAAAATAAACTTCGGCTTCGAATATTTCTTCACCGACGGCTACACTTTAAGAACAAACGTAACCGACCTTAAACTTTTGGATTACGACGTAACCGATATTTCCGATATAGAATATCGTCAGAGAATAGGTTATATGGCAGGTTCTTCCGACTCGACGGACGGAAAGATGATTTCTTATCGTTTAAGACTCCGCGACAGTTACGGCGATCTTCTTTTGCCCATTCACACAGGCGATACGAAAACGACTGAAATCAAGAATAACCACAACAGTTTATATTTCTTGCCCGAGCAAAAATACGGCGGGACATATCCTGAGTTTTATTCGGGCACGGGACAGCTTTGCTATACGGCGCACGGAAAAGATACTTACGATATAATGACGACGATTTGCGCAGAAAAAATCGAGCAGTCGCTTGTGTGGTATCCTGCCGCGGAATATCCGCAGTATAAAGCAGTTCTTTTAGGACAAATGGATAACGTTCCGATGTGTAAATGTACGGAATGTATGAAAATGAAGAGTGAGCACAACGACGCAAACTCCGCTGCGCTCATGAAATTTATGCATGACGTCGGTAAGAAAGTCGACGCATGGATGGAGCTTGAAGAAAATGCAGCATACCGTAGAGAAGACTTAAAATATATGCTTATTGAACAAATGACAAAAGCAGGCGAAGACGCACCTGTTATTTTACCTGCTGTTAAAGCAAGGAAAAAATAACAAATTAATTGCCCAATTACATTTGGCAATATAAACAATAAAGGCTCAAGGATTTCCCTTGAGCCTTTAATTTATAAAGTTAAACCGGAATTACAAGAAAAAACGGCACAAGACAAACTGTGCCGTTATTTATTACTGAAATAAATTTAAATTTATTTTTCTTCAGAAACACTACTACTGTTTTCAGCATGTTTTTTAACAAGAATCTCAAGAATTCTTGCATGTTCCTTATCAGGCAAAGCATACTTAAAAGTAGGAATTGCAGAAAGAAACATGCCTATTGCAGGAGGAATAGAAATTAAGAAAAACATTGCTGCAGCATATTTACCATCATTATATGTTACGAAGTTAGCGGAACCGTCTGCCAAAGCATTGTTCATAATTTCAATGTTTTTATCTGAAAATCCGATTGCACCGTAAACAAAAGACTGAATAAGAGCAGCAATACCGCCTGAAAGTTTTGTAATAAAGCTTTGACCCGAGAAAAATACACCGTCAGGACGAATGCCGTTTGTATATTCTTCATAGTCAACGCAGTCCGCAATCATAACAGACTGAAGAACGTTGATGCCGCCCATGCCTGCACTGGCAAAAGCAAAAAGAACGCCTGTAACAATAACCCAACCAATTGGTGTTAAATCGCCGCCTGCAATTTTATATGTAACAAAAAGAAGAGCAAACGGAATAGCACTGCCTATAGAATAAATGTTATAAAGTGTTTTGTTTTCAACTTTTTTTGTAAGCATTGGTGTAATAGCCATAGCAACAAACTGACCCACAAAAATGCCAAGAGCAATAATTGCAATGTTGATAAGCATTGTAAAGTTAATGCCGTTATCGGTAAATAAATTCATAAAGTTACCGTTTGCATAATAATAGGTTACAAAAGACATTGCTACAAGCATAAGAAGCTGAATAGGGCTTCTTAAAATACCGGAAATAAGGATTTGACGGAAAGGCTTGCACTTCCACATAATTTGAAAGTTTTCTTTCATTGTGTGTTTTTCTTCACTTGTTTGAACCCTTTCAACAGTTCCTAAACCGGCAAGTTCAAATAAAGCAGTACTTATAACGGTTAAAACAACAACAGTTAAAATAAAGCCCATTTGGTTTGCTTTGTCTGTTGAATAACCTTTTGAAACAAATAAACTTGCAACAACCTGTGCAATTTGAACAACAAGCACGCCGATACCGCCTACGCCTGCTACAATTCTTGCAAGACCTAAAATTTTGGAACGGTCGTTTTCATCTTCTGTCATAAGAGAAGTAATACCCCAAAGAGGAATATCACAAACAGTGAAAAGCATGCCCCATAAAACATAAGAAATTGCCGCCCAAGCAACAATAAGAACTTTGCCTGTCGGTGAGGCTGTTGTGTAGTTGCCGTTTACAAAAGTTAAAATTGTAATGGCACCTATAATTGCAGGGAAAATAATAAGATAAGGTCTGCATTTCCCCCATTTTGACCTGGTTTTATCAACAATAGTACCCATCATAGGGTCATTAATAGCATCCCAAACACGGGCAACGGCAACAATCCAGCCGATTGCAACAACAGGAATGTAAATTACATACTGAAGATAATAACCGATTAAGCCTGTGGCAATTATGTTATAAATCATATTTTGACCGAACATACCTGCCAAGTACATATTTCGTTCTTTTTTGGTGTAAGTTTTAGCTTGCCCCATAAATTCACCCCTAACATTTTAATACCATAATATTTTACAACAAACTGCACAAAAATTCAAGGAATATTTTAATAAAATTAAAAATAACGCACAGAAATTTAATTCTGTGCGTTAATATTCATATTATTAATAATTAAGCCATAAATTTACGGATAACACTTTCCATATCGTTATAATCCATAATTTTAGGAACAGGATAACCCGGGTTACCCTCTTTAAGAGCTCTGCCGATAAGAGTAGGCAAATCCTCTTCCTTAATCATATCAAATTTAGCCGGAATATTCATATCTGCATTAAGTTTTCTGATAGCAGAAATGAAATTCATAGCCTTATCGCCTTCACCATAGCCTTCAACACCTACAATATCTGCAAGTTTTGCAAGCTGCGGATAAATTGAAGAACCATACCAATCAAGAACATAAGGCAAAATAACGGCATTTGCAAGACCGTGAGGAGTGCCGTAAAGGCCGCCCAAATTATGAGCTATTGCGTGAACATAGCCAACATAAGCACGGGTGAAAGCACAGCCTGCCAAATATGAACCTTTAAGCATGTTAGCTCTTGCCTCAATATCCTTTCCGTTTTTATAAGCTTCCTCAACATTATCAAAGATAAGTTTAGTTGCTTCCTCAGCCTGACGTCTGGTTTCTTTTGTGTTGCTTCTGCCGATGTAAGCCTCAACAGCATGAGTTAATGCATCCATACCTGTTGTCGATGTAATATGAGGTGGCAAACCTACGGTTAAATCCGGGTCAAGCACAGCATATTTTGGACGAAGACAAATATCGTTGATTGCATTCTTTTCATGAGTTTCGGGATCGGAAACAACAGCAGCAACAGTTGTTTCTGAGCCTGTTCCGGCAGTAGTCGGCACTGCAAAGAATGGTGGTAATTTTTTATGTACTTTAAGATATCCACGCATTTGGCGAACAGTTTGATTTGGCTTAACAACTCTTGCAGCAGCAGCTTTTGCGCAGTCCATTGAAGAACCGCCGCCGAAAGCAATAAAGCCCTGGCAAGCATTTTTAATGTACATTTCTCTTGCAGCCTCAATGTTTGGAATTGTTGGGTTTGGCTGAACTTCATCATAAACAACGTATTCAACGCCAACTTCTTCAAGCTTCTTAAACATAGGGTCAAGAAGATGAAGCCCCATAAGCCCTTTATCGGTTACAACAAGAACTTTATTAACGCCCTTGTTTTTTACAAATTCGGGTAATTTTAAAATCGAGCCTTGACCTTCAAGCAATTCAGGCTCAGACCAATCCATGAAATTCATGGCAACTTTAAAAACCGTTTGATAAATACGATAACAGCATTTTTTAATTTCCCAAAGCATCATAAAACCTCCTTTTCAATAAATTTTCATATATATTTTACTAAAAAAGCAAAGGCAATGCAACTGATTTTATTAAATTCTTTCAAAATATTATTTTTTGTGTTATAATATCTGAAAAAAGCATAACGGAGTTGTATATATGGCAAACGAACAAGTATTATTTTGCGGAAACAGTCCTGTATTTTTAAACGAAGAACTGACAAAAAACAGCAATAAAAGCAACGGCGGCACAGCATTCAGAATTCCCAGTCTGATAAATGCAAACGGAACTCTTATTGCGGCAATAGACCGTGCATCATCCGGTGCGGACTGGGGATACATTGAAATTGCAATAAGGAGAAGCGAAGACGGCGGAAAGAGCTGGAGCGACATTGAGCCTGTTGCAATTCCTCCGGCAAGAGAAACCCGCATTTCGGCAGAAAGTTATGCATCGGCATTTTTTATTGACCCGTGCATGGCTGTAGCACCAAACGGTGATGTTATTATGCTTGTTGATTTTTGGCCTGAATGCAAAGGATTACACAATCAAAAAATACTTGACAAGAAAAAAGTGCCGTATGCAATGCTTAACCGTAAAATGCGCCCACTTATTTATGACAGAGACGGTAATTTTTACTATATAGATGAAAACGGAATTGTTATTGACAGCAAGAAAAACGCCACTGAATATACTGTTAAAGATGGTATGGGAAGCCTTTACAAAGGTGAAGAATATGTTGGCAACATATATTTAAACGGTGCCATGGGCAAAAATGAAATAGGTGCAAAAACCACATTCGGTGCTCCTCTTAAAGCACCAAAAAGATGCTATGTATTTATGCTGACAAGCAAAGACAACGGCAAAACCTGGAGTGAGCCAAAAGACATTACAAATATGATATTGCACGAAAGCGACGGAACTTTTTTGGGCGTTGCCCCCGGTGTGGGTCTTACCGCAAAAGACGGAAGAATTATCATGCCCCTTTACGTTGATAAAAAAGAATGCGTTTCGATTTATAGTGTTGATAACGGCGAAACTTGGCACAGAATAACAAGAGAACCTTATGCCAAAAACACAGATGAATGGCAGCTTATTCAAGCAAATGATGAAACCGTGATAGGACTGGGCAGGCAAAAAACATTTGGAAGCACGCCTGTTTCAATTTCAACAAATAACGGAAAAACTTGGATTAAAAACGGGAAAACCGCAATTAAAGCGCCTAAATGCCAAAAAAGTGTTATTACGGCAGGAGAATATGTTTTTTGCTCTCACCCAAGTAAAAAGAAAAGAGAATGCGGCATTCTTTCCGTAGGCAAAATAAGAGTAAAGAAAGGCATTTACTCACACATTGAATGGTTAAATCACGTTAAAATTAACGACGGATTTTTTGCTTATTCATGTCTTACTCAAATTGATGACAACACAATAGGCTTACTTTATGAATCACAACCAAGCAGTTACATTGAATTTAAAACATTTAAAATTAACGAAATAACAAAATAAACACCTTTTACAAAACACTTGCAAAATTAAAATAAATATATTATAATATTAAAAAATAAAACGCAATGACGAAGAAAAGTAACTTTTAAATTTTCGTTTCAGAGAGCGAAACCACGGCTGTAAGTTTTGCACGAAAACTAAAAGCGAAGTTCCCTTCCGAGCGGCTGCGCTGAAAATAAAAGTAGGTGCGGACGGGGCAAGCTCCGTTAACAGCTTAAAGAGTGTTTGCTCATATGCAAAAATAAGGGTGGTACCGCAGGTTATTATTACTTGTCCCTAAATTAGGGGCAAGTATTTTTTTGTCCCAAAATGTAAAGAAAGGAAGAAGCTAATGAAAACGCAGCTTGAAAAAATCAGAAACGCCGCTAAAGAGGCTCTTGATTCTTTTGAAACAAAAGAACAAATTGAAGAAGCAAGAATTAAATACCTTGGCAAAAAAGGTGAGCTTACGGCAATTTTAAAACAAATGGGTAAGCTTTCAGCCGAAGAAAGACCTGTAATAGGTCAACTTGCCAATGAAATTCGTGCAGACATTGAAGAAAAAATTGCAACAAAAAGCGAAGAACTTAAAAAGAAAGAACTTGACAGAAAATTAAAAGAAGAAACTATTGACGTTACTATGCCGGGCAAGGAAGCATCTATAGGTCACAAACATCCACTTTCAATAGTTCTTGACGAAATTAAAGAAATATTTATGGGCATGGGATTTGATGTTGCAGAAGGACCTGAAGTTGAATACGATTACTACAACTTTGAAGCCCTTAACATTCCTAAAGACCACCCGGCAAGAGATACGCAAGACACATTTTATATTGACGACAACATTGTTTTAAGAACACAAACAAGCCCTGTTCAAATTAGATTTATGGAAAACAACAAGCCTCCTTTCAGAATGATTGCACCGGGCAGAGTTTTCCGTTCTGACGCAGTTGACGCAACGCACTCCCCTCTTTTTCATCAAATTGAAGGATTGGTGGTTGATAAAAACGTTACAATGGCAGACCTTAAGGGCACGCTTGAAGCATTTGCAAAACGCCTTTACGGTGAAGATACAAAAATTCGTTTAAGACCACACCACTTCCCATTTACAGAGCCAAGCTGTGAAATTGACGTTTCATGCTTTAAATGCGGCGGAAAAGGCTGCTCTATGTGTAAAGGTGAAGGCTGGATTGAAATTTTAGGCGGCGGCATGGTTCACCCGAAAGTTCTTAAAAACGGCGGCGTTGACCCTGAAGAATACAGCGGCTTTGCATTTGGTATCGGTCTTGAAAGACTTGTTATGTTCCGTTTTAACATTGACGATATGAGATTACTTTACGAAAACGATTTAAGATTTTTGGAACAGTTTTAAGGAGGTGTGTTAAATGATTTTATCAAGAAAATGGCTTAAAGATTATGTTAATTTGGACGATATTTCAGACAAAGAATTTTGCGACGAAATGACTCTTTCCGGCTCAAAAGTTGAAGAATTTAAAGTTGAAGGGGCAGAAATTGAAAACGTTGTAGTAGGCAAAGTTGAATCACTTACACAACATCCTGATTCAGACCATCTTTGGATTTGTTCTATCAATGTTGGAGGCGAAGCACCGGAACAAATTGTTACAGGTGCTCAAAACTTAACTGTAGGCGATTATATTCCTGTAGCACTTCCCGGTGCAGTTGTTTTTAACAGAAAAGACCACTGCCTTGAAAAAATTAAAAAAGGTAAACTTCGTGGTGTTGAATCAAACGGAATGCTTTGCTCTATTGATGAATTGGGACTTACCGAAAATGATTTTCCGTATGCAGGAACAGACGGAATATTTATTTTAGGCGATGATTGCGACAAAACATTGGGACTTGATATACATAAAGCGATCGGATATGATGACACTTGTGTTGAATTTGAAATAACTTCAAACAGATGCGACTGTATGTCTGTTTCAGGTCTTGCAAGAGAAGCTGCCGCAACATTTAACAGAGAATTTACATTTAAAAAGCCTGTTGTTAAAGCAGGACACGGCAATGTTAGCGACATTCTTAAAGTTAACATTCTTGAACCTGAAAAATGTTACCGCTACTCAGGCGCTGTTGTTGAAAACGTAAGAGTTAAGGAAAGCCCACGCTGGCTTCGTGAAAGATTACGTGCAAGCGGCGTTAGACCGATAAGCAACATTGTTGACATTACAAACTACGTAATGCTTGAATATGGTCAGCCTATGCATGCATTTGACCTTCGTTTTCTTGAGGGCAACACAGTAAATGTAAGAAACGCAAAGAACGGTGAGAAAATCACCACACTTGACGGAGCTGAAAGAGAACTTAACGATTCAATGCTTGTTATTGCAGATGAAAACAAACCTGTTGCAGTTGCCGGCGTAATGGGCGGCGAATACAGCGGAATTATGGATGATACAACAACAATAGTTTTTGAATCTGCTTGCTTCAACGGCATTTCAGTAAGAAGAACAGCAAAAGCCCTTGGAATGAGAACAGAAGCTTCAAGCAGATATGAAAAAGAGCTTGACCCATCTGCAACTCTTGACGCACTTAACAGAGCTCTTGAACTTGTTCAATTACTTGATGCAGGCGATGTTGTTAACGGCGTTGTTGATAACTTTGTAAAACCGAAGCAGCCGATTTCACTTAAATTTGATTATAAATGGATTAACAATTTCATAGGCATTGATTTAAGTGAAGAAGAACAAAAGAAAATTCTTGAAAAAATTGAATTTAAATTTGAAGGCGACCAAATTATTGCTCCCTCATTCAGAAACGATATTGAACACATTGCCGATATTTCAGAGGAGGTTGCCCGTTTTTACGGCTACCACAACATTCCTAACAGAGTATTAAGCGGTGTGGCAATAGGCAAGCTGACAGACAAACAAAAGTTTATAAGAACAATTAACGACACGTTGCTTGCTTGCGGATGCAGCGAAGTTTCTACATTCAGCTTTATCAGCCCAAAAGCATATGACAGAATTAATCTTAAAGAAAACAGTAAAATGAGAGAATCTGTTGTTATAAGCAACCCGTTAGGTGAAGACACAAGCGTTATGAGAACAACAATTTTGCCTTCTATGCTTAATGTGCTTGCAAGAAACTACAACCATAAAAACGAAAAAGCAAGCCTTTATGAAATCGGCACTGTTTATACACCTACGGAAAAAGGTAAACTTCCTGTTGAAAAGCAGAAAATTGCTATCGGTATGTATGGCAAAGATGCTGATTTTTACACATTAAAAGGCATTGTTGAAAAACTTTTATCTGTTCTTAATGTAGCAGAATGTGATGTTGAACCTGTTGTTGACAACCCAACATTCCACCCGGGCAGAACAGCAAACTTTATCGTTAATTCAACAGTAATTGCAACACTTGGTGAAGTTCACCCAACCGTATCGGAAAATTACGGAATAGGAACAAGAATTTACCTTGCTGAAATTGATGTTGACACAGCATATGAAAATAAACTTGGCACAAGAACACACAAACCACTGCCTAAATTCCCTGCAACAACAAGAGATTTGGCATTTGTTTGCGAAAAATCCATTCCTGTTCTTAAACTTGAAAAAGCTATTAGTGAAGCAGTTGGCAAAACGCTTGAAAACATTAAATTGTTTGATGTTTACGAAGGCAGCCAAATTGAAAGCGGCAAAAAAAGCGTTGCATTTAACATCAGAATGAGAAGTGCAGACAGAACATTAACAGATGAAGAGGCAGATGCAGCAATGAAGCGTGTTGTTAAGGCACTTGCTAAAATGGGTATTAATCTTCGTTCATAGTACAATTTTTTGTAATAAATAAAAAAAAGATTGTAATTAACATTAATTTTGTATATAATTAGTTTATTAGGAGGTGGCTTTACTTGACAGATAAAACAATGACATTTAAAATCGGTGATGAAAAAGACGATATTATGAAAGAAACCCTTACGCAGGTTTTTGATGCGCTTAAAGAAAAGGGTTATAATCCGATTAATCAAATTGTGGGCTATATTCTTTCCGAAGACCCAACTTACATTACAACGCATAACAATGCAAGAAGTCTTATAAGAAGGCTTGACAGGGATGAACTTTTAGCAGCTATGGTAAAGTCTTATCTTAACAACTAAATTAAGAAAGGGAGGGTTTTCTTTGGCAGAGATTAAAGATACATTTCTTACCTACAAAGGAAAGCCTTTGGTTAGATGCGGTAAAACAATTTACTACGGTAATATGTCGGACCCGTACGTTGCTTGTTTAACTGTTATGTCAAACAAAGAACTTAACGATATTACCCTTTCCGATAAAGTGCTTATTCAAATTATCAGCACTGACCCGGAAATTACTAACCCAAAGGAAAAAGTTATTAAAAAAAGCGAAAAAACAGGTCTTTTTAACGCCCTTGATTTAGGCGCTGTTTGGCTTGAAAGAGAGCTTAAAAAATAACAAAACACCCCAAGGATTTTTATCCTTGGGGTGTTATTTTTTTATTTTCCGGAAGCAGAAGATATTTCAGTTATAATATCTTCCATTTCATTCATATGCTCTTCCATATCTGAAACAAGTGCAAATTGATTTCTTGCACGAACCAAGTTATGTTCCGGATAATCAATTTTAAAATAAGTATCACCGTTTAAATAGTCTGTTAAAAATCTCATTCCGCACTCAAAGGTCATTAAAACAGAAGCAAAAGCAAGATTATCAATTTCACATTGATTTAAACTTTCCCCTGCTTGAGATAAAAATCCTTGGGCATATGCTTTAAAATAATCTAAATTAATTTTTATTTTAGACAAATCCGCTTCATCCTCGGCAGCGGTATTGGCACCAAAACGAATAGAATCGCCGAAATCATAAAGTGCAAGACCGGGCATAACGGTATCTAAATCAATAACACAAACGGCTTTGTCGGTATCACTGTCAAACATAACATTATTAAGCTTTGTATCATTATGAGTAACACGCAAAGGCAAATCGCCGGATTCAATTAAATCAACGAGTTTTGAACAATATTTTTTTCTTTTCTTTACAAACTCAATTTCATTAAAACAAGTATCTTTTCTGCCGGAAAGATTATTTTCAACAGCAGGAATAAACTCGGTTTTATACCTTTTAATTGTATTATGAAAATCAGGAATAGTTTCATAAAGCGTGTTTGCCGGAAAATCTGCCAATAATTTTTGGAATTTACCAAAGGCAACGCCGCTTTCTCCAAAAGTTTCTGCATTTTCAACACTGTCGTAACTAACAGAATTTTCAACAAAAATATAGGCTCTGTAATATCCGCCGTCCTCTGCTTTATAAAACTTTTGACCGTCTTTCGTTCTGATATAATGCAATGTTTCACGGTTTTCATTGCCGCCGTTTTTAACAATTTCTTTTCTTAAATAAGAAGTAACACTGAAAACATTATCCATTAACTGTTCTATATTTTTAAAAACATTTGGATTAACCCTTTGAAAAACATATTTACATTCAACACCGTTATTGTTATATGTTACAAGATAAGTAGTATTAATATGACCCGAACCGAAAAGTTCACAGTTTACACAATCGCCTTTAAAATCAAACCGAGTAATAATATCTGTTAAATTCTCCATAACTTTCCTCCGTAAATGATAGTGTATCATATTTACAACAATTTGTAAATAATAAAAACAATTCCGGCTAAGTAAAATACTTAACCGGAATAGAAATTAAAATTAAACTGTTAATCTCTTCTTAAAGCTTCAATAGGACTGAGCTGGGCAGCCTTTTTGGCAGGATATACACCGAATATTAATCCGACAGCACTTGAGAAGAACAATGCAATAAGTATTGTGCCTATTGTAATGCTTGGTTGAATCTTAACTATTGCACACGCCGCATATGCGCCTGCAACGCCTAAAACAACGCCTATAACACCGCCGATTAAGCACAAAATTATTGATTCAGTAAGGAATTGAGTAACAATTACGCCTGTTTTTGCACCAAGAGATTTTCTGATACCGATTTCCCTCGTTCGTTCAGTTACTGAAACAAGCATAATATTCATAACGCCTATACCGCCTACAAGCAAAGAAATAGCACCGATACAAGCAATAAATGTTGTTAATACAGAAATAATAACATCAACAAGTTCAACATATGTTGCCATATCCTGAGCAGTATACATACTGTTTGAATAGTTACCGTGGGCAGCCTTTAAATAGTTAACGGTTGCATTACCTACTGCTTCGTTATTAGCCTCATCCTCACCGATTACAAAAATTGAACTTAACTTTGCATCACTGCCTGTTAATTGTGCAAGTGTTGTGCAAGGCATAAATAATGCAATAGAAAGAGAATCACCGGTTTTAAACATATCTGAAATACTTGAAGAACCACCGACAGTGTTTACAAGAGAATCTATATCGGCACAACCGATAATTTTAACCTTCATCGTGCTTCCGGATGAAGAAACGGTTACATATTCACCTACAACATCCTGATAACCAAAAGCCATATCGGCACTGTTTGTGCCTATAACGGCAACAGGGCTTGATGCATCATATTCTTCGTTTGTAATAAATCGTCCGTAAGTACACGCCTCAGGCATAGCATACTGAATATCTGAATTAACGCCGATAATCATTGCTGTGGCTTCTTTAGCCTGTGAATCAATAGTGGCATTGGCAAAGCCCATCATCATAGGTGAGCATCTGTCTACACCGCTAACTCTTTTTTTAATATTATCAACATCTTCAAGTGTAATATAATCGTTATCTGTTGCTTTTGTTGCATCAACAGAAATCATAACTGCATTTGAGCCCATATCTTCAATTAATGAAACAATGTAATCTCTTGCGCCGGTACCTGCACCGACAATCATAATAACAGAACTGATACCGATTATAATACCAAGCATAGTCAAAAGGGAACGCATCCAATTTGCTTTAATGCTTTTAATTGCAATTTTTAAACTTTCTGTTAAATTCATAGACTATCACCCGATTATTTAGCAACTTTTACATCAAAAGTTTCTTCTTTGTAATCCGATGACGGAGTGGCAACAATTTGGTCACCAACATTTAAACCTGAAGTTACTTCATAGTAAGTATCTGAAACAGCACCTGTTGTAATTGGTGTTTTGGTTACCGATTTTTCTTCTTCATTATAAAGGTAAACATATGTGCCTGTTTTTTCAAGAACAATTGACTCAATAGGAACAACTACAACACCGTGGTGATCACCTACACCTACCTCAACATCTGCATCAAAGCCAACAATAATATATTCGTCAGGATTATCAACTCTAACCTGAACTTCAACGCCGGCACCTGAAGCGGTTAAACTTGAAAGTCCGCTGATTCCTGCCATTGAGCCTACAGAATCAAGAATTGAACCTGAATCTCCGCCTGTTGCTGTAGGTGCTTTATAAACCACCTCACCGCTGTATTTACCGTATGCTGTTGTAATTGTAGCAGCCATACCTACTTTAACCTTTTGAATATCATATTCATTAAGAGAAACGGTTACTACCATTGAATCCATATTTTCAAGTGTAATTCCTGCTGTAAGTGCAGATGTAACTTCACCCGATGTCAAATCACATGATGTAATTGTGCCGTCAAATGTAGCAACCCAACCTGCTGCAAGAGTTTCGCTGGATTCTTTAACAGCATCAAGGGCACTCTTAGCAGAGTCCATAACTTCTTTTTTAGCGCTTACAATTGAAGAAGATGATTGAGCGGCATAAATCTCTTTTTGCGCTGTTAATGCAGCAATTTGTACTTGAAGTGTTGCAGATTTAACACTGGCGCTGTTTGCGATTTCTGCGGCAACTTTAGACCAGTCAACTGCTCTTACTGCTGCTTCAATCATCTCTGCTGCAGCACCGCTTTCAACTACTTCAACAATGCCATCTTGAATTGCCTGTCTTACGGCTGCACCTACTTTTTCAGCAATAGCGTCTGCCGAAAGGTTGCCGTTTTCAATTTCATGAATAATAACATTTAAAACAATATTAATAAGCTGACTTGTAGATGAAATATCTGCCGCAACATTATTAATAGTATTAACAAGGTCTGTTAAAGCCGCAACAAGACCTTCAAACGTAGCCGGATATGAAACAGGAGGCTGCGTTGTTGTTGGTGGAATAGTAATAGTTTCCCTTGTAGTTGATGGACGTGTTGTTGTGGTTGTAGTTGTATGGCGCCTTGTTGTTGTGGTTGTTGTATGACTTACTGCACCAAGTTGCTTTTCAAGTGCTTCAATTTGCTTTTCTACTGCTGCAATATTTGCTTTTGCCTGCTTTTGAGTTGCAACAGACTCGTTATAACTTACCTTTGCAGAATTATATGTGCTTTGCAATTTTTTAACTTCACCGTCTAAAGTTGAAGTATCAAAAGTAGCAAGCTTATCCCCTTCCTTTACCTGGTCGCCTGTTTTAACGAAAACCTCTTTTACAGTTGCAACAGTGCCTACTTTATATTCTTTTGTAGAACCGGCAGTAACTTTACCTGTTGCACTTACAGTTTCGTTAATGTCGCTTGTTGAAATAGTGGAAAGAGTTACTTCCGTTTTCTTATTCTTCTGAGCAATTAAAACGCCTGCGGTTACGGCGATTACAACTGCAAGAACAACACAAACGATAATTATTGTTTTTTTCTTTTTGTTTTTCTTAATAGTTGCCATTTCACTAACCTCTAACTTATAATTTTAAGCTGAAAATAGTATAATTCCTATTTGTATAAATGTCAATAACTAATTGTAAAATTCATTTTGTGTTAACTTTTTATTCACACATTATGCTCAGTGCTTTTTTGCCAATATCTTTTCTGAAATGTTTATTATCAAAATTAATTTTTTCCACTGCCGAATATGCTTTATCAAGTGCGGATTGCAAATCACTGCCTGTAGCTGTTACGCCAAGAACCCTGCCGCCGGATGTAACAAGTTTACCGTCTTTAATTGCAGTACCTGCATGGTAAATCGTAACGCCTGACATTTGTCCGTTTTCAAGCCCTGTTATTTCAAGTCCCTTTTGATATGATTTAGGATAACCGCCGGAAGCCATAATTACACAGGCACAAGCGTCATCACTCCACTGAATGTCAAGGTCGCTTAATGTTTCGTTATTAATTGCTTCAAAAATATCCATAATATCTGTTTTAAGACGAGGCAAAACAACTTGTGTTTCAGGATCGCCGAAGCGGCAATTGTATTCAATTACCTTTGGACCTTTAGAAGTAAGCATTAATCCAAAATAAAGGCAGCCTTTAAATGTTCTGCCCTCTTTATTCATAGCTTCAATGGTGGGGATAAATATTTCATCCATACACTGCTTTGCAACATCATCTGTATAGTAAGGATTTGGAGAAACTGTGCCCATGCCGCCGGTATTAAGTCCTTTATCACCATCAAGAGCTCTTTTATGATCCATTGATGAAACCATAGGTTTAACGCATTTGCCATCTGTAAAAGCAAGCACTGAAACCTCGGGACCTGTTAAAAATTCTTCTACAACAACGTTATTTCCGGATTCGCCGAAAATCTTATCTTCCATAATTTCTTTAACGCCGGCTTCAGCCTCTTCCAAAGATTCCGGAATAATAACACCCTTACCCAAAGCTAACCCGTCTGCTTTAATAACTGTTGGAAATTCATTTTTTTCTTTAATATAATCTATAACATCTGCCGGATTATTAAACACTTTATATTCGGCAGTAGGAATATTATATTTTAACATAAGATTTTTTGAAAATACTTTTGAGCCTTCAATTATTGCGGCATTCGCCTTAGGTCCGAATGTTTTGAATCCGGCTTCATTTAAAGCATCAACCATACCGGCAACCAACGGATCATCAGGTGCAACAACAACAAAATCTGCTTTAATTTCTTTTGCAAGATTTACAACGCCCTTAACATCTGTTGCAGACACGTTATAACATGTTGCATCATAAGAAATGCCGCCGTTACCCGGACAACATGCAACTTCGGTTACCTTTTTTGATTCTTTGATTTTTTTAATTAAAGCGTGTTCTCTTCCGCCGCCGCCTACTACCAATACTTTCATACTAATTTACAGCCTTTCCGACTGCTCACGAATCATCTATAATCCGCATGGCAATCTATGATAAATTTTATTACTTATGTTTCAAAGTATTTATACAACAAACAAAGGGAGGCTATGCTCCCTTGTTAAAATTACTTGTTTTTATTAATAATTCTTGATTGCTCCTTGCCTGTTTCAAGATTGATAAAACGAGTGAAAAGAGAAACCTTGTTATCCTTATTAAGATTATTCCAAACAAGATTTGTTAATTCGTCAATATCATCTGTATTAATTTCAACAGGTGTCGGTTCGCCTTCAAATGAAGGAATAGGGTTTCCGTCGCACTTATATGTATGAATAAAATGACCCAAACCTGCTGTGGCAGGATATTCATAAAAAAATCTTAAACATTGAGGTTTACCCATATTTGATTTAAGAATAGAAAGGTTATAATCACCGTTTGGCTTTACAACGCCTGAAATTCTTGGGGTATAATTAGGTTCATCAGGTTCAAATTCACGTGTTAAAAGAGCGTGACGATAACAATGACCTTCACTCATAAAATCATAAATTGTATCTGTTTGATCACCGTTTGTAACAATGGTTTTACCGTCAAGCTTTAAAACAGGATTGTAAATTATAAGAGATGGGTCGGTCATTTTAGATTCATCAAATGCCTTTGTGCGAATTCCGCCTCTTTCATTTTCTTCAAAAATTCTGTTTCTGCTGTTTTCACTTCTGCCCATAATAAAATAAACAATTACAGCATTTTTTCCGTTTTTTGATTTTCCTAAAACTATTCCTCTGCCCGGATAAGAATTAGTTGATAATTCTTTTTCAAGTGTTGTTACTTCCATATTTGCACCTCATATAATTTCTGTTTTATTACCATTAATTTTAATTCTGCCCTGACAAAACAGTGATACTGCTTTTGGAAGAATTTCCCATTCAGCCTGGCGCATTACACGATATTGAAGAATATCCTCATTATCGCCTTGTTCAACGGGAACGGCTTTTTGAAGAATTATTGCGCCGCCGTCTGTAATTTCATTAACAAAATGTGCCGTGGCACCTGTTACCTTAACACCGCTTTCAAGAACAGCGGTATGCACCTTCTTACCATAAAATCCATCGCCGCAAAAAAGCGGAATAAGGCTTGGATGAATATTAATAATTCTGTTTCTGTATTTGCTTACAAGTTCTTCACCCAAAATAGAAAGAAATCCTGCAAGGACAATTAAATCTATATTTTTATTTTTAATAACGGACAAAATTGCTTTGTCATATTCTTCTTTACTTGAATAGTCTTTTCTTGAAACCACAGCAGTTTCAATGCCTGCTTTTTTTGCTCTTTCAATAGCATAAGCATTGCTGTTTGAAGCAAGAACAAAAGTTATTTTGCCATTTTTGATTTCGCCACGGCTTTCAGCGTCAATAAGAGCCTGAAGATTTGTGCCGCCGCCTGATACGAAAACAGCAATATTCATCATACCAATTCAACACCTTTTTCGCCATTTTTGATTTCACCAACAACTGCTGCCTGTTCACCTGCGTTATTAAGAATTCTGACTGCTTCGTCCGCTTTATCATTATCTACTGCAATGATTAAGCCATTACCCATATTAAATGTATTATACATATCTCTTTCAGGAATGTTGCCTACTTTTTGAATTAAATCAAAAATAGGCTTTTTAAAGCACTTATCTTTTTCAATAACGGCAAGTGTATTATCATTTAACATTCTTGGAACATTTTCATAAAATCCACCGCCTGTAATATGTGAAATAGCATTAACATTAACACTTTCCATAAGTGAAATAAGCGGTTTAACATAAATTCTTGTAGGAGTTAAAAGAACCTCGCCCAATGTTCCGTCAAGTTCATCATATTTATTATTAATGGTTTTCTCATTAATGTCAAAAACCTTTCTTACAAGAGAAAAACCGTTTGAATGTACACCCGATGAAGCAACAGCAATAAGTGCATCACCTGCTTTAAGATTTTCACCGGAAACAAGCTTATCCTTATCACCAATACCAACAGTAAAGCCTGCAAGGTCATATTCCTCATCTGGCATTAAACCGGGATGTTCGGCTGTTTCACCGCCAACAAGGGCACATCCAGACTGCACGCAGCCTTCTGCAACACCTTTAACGATTTGCTCAATTTTTTCCGGATAATTTTTACCGCAAGCAATATAATCAAGGAAAAATAACGGTTTTGCACCACTGCAAGCAACGTCATTAACACACATTGCAACGCAATCAATACCGATAGTATCATGCTTATCCATAAGAAAAGCGAGTTTAAGTTTAGTTCCCACACCGTCTGTTCCACTAACAAGAACAGGATTTTTATAATCTTTTGCAGCAATTTCAAACATTCCGCCAAAGCCGCCGATACCGCCGATTACACCGGGAATAGTTGTTCTTTTAACATGAGATTTAATAAGTTCTACCGATTCGTAACCGGCAGTAACGTCTACACCTGCAGCTGCATAGCTTTCGCTGAAACTTTTTTCCATATTTATTCTCCTATAATTATAATTCCTTAATTTTTTCTTGAAGGGCCTTATCTTTTTCAATAACATTCTGTGCCATATCAGCCCTCATTTTTTGCAATTTTTCGGAAAGTTCGTTATCCGCAACCGCAAGTATTTCTGCGGCAAGCAATGCGGCATTTTTAGCAGCATTTACGCCAACAGTTGCAACCGGAATTCCGGGAGGCATCATAACAGTTGCAAGCATTGCATCCATTCCGTCAAGCACCTTTGCCGAACAAGGTATACCTATAACGGGAAGAGTTGTGGAAGCGGCAAGAACACCGCCTAAATGAGCAGCCATTCCTGCGGCGGCAATAATTACGCCAAAGCCGTTTGAAACGGCATTTTCAGCAAATTTTTGAGCTTGTTTAGGAGTTCTGTGAGCACTCATAACTCTTACTTCAGTTTCAATACCCAATTCCTTTAACTGCTTGATTGCCGGTGCTACAACAGGCAAATCGCTGTCTGAGCCCATAATGATTGCAACTTTTTTCATACAATAATCCATAGCCTTTCCGACCGCTATATAATTAAAAAACCATACTTAATGCTGCGGTCTGCACAAAAAG
The DNA here is from genome assembly GCA_934512155.1 of uncultured Eubacterium sp. Lineage (GTDB taxonomy): Bacteria > Bacillota > Clostridia > Oscillospirales > Acutalibacteraceae > Eubacterium_R. The sequence goes on from CAKSWS010000017.1 coordinate 19,108, forward strand.
CATAAAGGTAATTTAACGAAATTTAAGAAAAAATCTATATATAACAGATTTTTAAATATTTTACAATATAAGCCGTTTATTTTCAATAGTAAGGACGAAAAAAATAAAAAAAGAAAAAGGCAATCCGAAGATTGCCTTTTGAATGGTTTTATATAAGCATTATCTTAAACAAGTTCGATGATGCACATTTCAGCAGCATCGCCACGACGTGGACCTGTTTTGATAATACGGCAATAACCGCCGTTTCTGTCTTGATACTTTGGAGCGATTTCATCAAAAAGTTTGCTTACAGTATCTTCTTTAGTAACATAAGCAAGCACTTGTCTTCTTGAATGAAGGGTGTTCTCTTTGGCGAGAGTAATCATTTTCTCAGCCATAGGACGAACTTCCTTTGCTCTGGTAACGGTTGTTTCAATCTTGCCGTTTGTTAAAAGTAAAGTTACCATTCCTCTGAGCATTGCTTTTCTGTGGTCAGTAGTTCTGCCCAATTTTCTGGTACCTGGCATAGAAATTCCCTCCTTTAGTCCTCTTCATGACTAAGTCCGAATCCAAGTGAAGAAAGCTTTGCAATAACTTCGTCAAGGCTCTTTCTTCCCAGGTTTCTGACCTTCATCATATCTTCTTCGGATTTACCGATTAAATCTTCTACTGTGTTAATACCTGCTCTCTTCAAGCAGTTAAATGAACGAACTGAAAGATCAAGTTCTTCAATGGTCATTTCAAGAACTTTTTCTTTTCCGTCATCATCCTTTTCAACCATAATTTCTTTGTTACCAACCTCTTCTGAAAGGTCTACAAATAATTTAAGGTGGTCATTAAGGATTTTAGCAGCAAGAGAAGCTGCTTCATCTGCCGGAATAGTTCCGTCTGTTTCAACATCAAGAATCAACTTATCAAGGTCTGTTTGTTGGCCTACACGGGTATTTTCAACAGTATAATTAACCTTAAGAACAGGAGTATAGATTGAGTCAATGGCAATTGTGCCGATTGGTAAATCCATAATCTGCTTATTACGGTCGCAAGGAACATATCCTCTGCCACCGTCTGCAGTAAGTTCCATAATAACTTCTGCACCTTCATCAAGATAAGCAATGTGAAGGTCGGGGTTAAGAATCTCTACATCAGAACTGTGTTCAATATCGCCGGCAGTGATTTCACCTTCGCCGCTTGCTTTAATGTAAAGAGTTTTTGCTGAATCATCATGTATTTTAAGAATAACATTTTTAAGATTAAGAACAATCTCAGTAACATCTTCCTTAACATGAGGAATAGTAGAAAATTCGTGTAAAACACCATCAATCTTAACAGAAGTGATAGCATAGCCCGGAAGTGAAGAGAGAAGAACTCTTCTCATACCGTTTCCGAGAGTTGTGCCGAAACCTCTTTCAAGAGGTTCAACAACAAACTTACCTACGCTTCTGCTTCCTTGAGTAGATAACTCTACTATCTCGATATTAGGCTTATCAATTTCAATCATTTAAAAGCCTCCTAAAATAAATTTTGTTGCACTAAATAAAAGAAATGATCAACTATTATTTAGAGTAGAACTCGACGATTAAATGCTCTTCAACCGGAGTTTCGATTTCTTCTCTCTCAGGAGTTCTAAGAACCTTAACTTCCATAGCATCTTTGTTTGCTTCCATCCACATCGGAACCGGACGTGAACCATTGCTTTCAACAAGGTTCTTAAACTCATCTGTTGATTTGCTTGTTTCTTTAACAGCAACAACATCACCGGCAGAAAGAAGGTAAGAAGGAATATCTACCTTTGTTCCGTTAACAGTGAAATGAGCGTGGTTAACAAGCTGACGAGCCTGAGCTCTTGAGCTTGCGAAACCTGCTTCATAAACTACATTATCTAAACGACTTTCACAAATCTGAAGAAGGTTGGTACCTGTTACACCGGCCTTTCTTTCAGCCATAAGGAAATATTTGTGGAACTGGCCTTCTGCAACACCGTAGTAACGGCGAGCTGATTGCTTTGCACGAAGCTGAAGACCGTATTCAGAAGTCTTTTTGCGGTTTTGACCATGTTGGCCTGGTGCATATGAACGACGTTCAAGTGCACATTTACCTGTGTAGCATCTGTCTCCCTTTAAGAAAAGCTTTTTTCCTTCACGGCGGCAGAGCTTGCATGCAGGACCTGTATATCTTGCCATATCAAGTAACCTCCAATTATACTATACGCGACGTCTCTTTGGCGGACGGCAGCCATTATGCGGGATAGGAGTAACATCTTTGATAAGAGTAACGCTGAGACCTACTGTTTCAAGCGCTCTTATTGCGGATTCACGGCCGGCTCCCGGTCCTTTAACATAAACTTCAACAGTTTTCATACCGTGTTCCATTGCAGCCTTTGCAGCTGTTTCAGCAGCTGTTTGTGCAGCGAATGGAGTTGACTTTCTTGAGCCTCTGAAGCCCATTTCACCTGCTGATGCCCAAGAAACAGCATTTCCCTGCATATCAGCAATAGTTACGATAGTGTTGTTGAAGGTTGACTGGATATGAACTGTACCACGCTCAATATTCTTCTTCTCACGGCGTTTGCGAGAAGTTGTGGTTTTCTTTGTAGCCATATTTGTTTCCTCCTACAATTATTTCTTCTTGTTTGCTATTGTTTTCTTCGGACCCTTACGAGTACGAGCATTGTTCTTAGAAGTTTGACCTCTTACAGGGAGACCTTTTCTATGACGAATGCCACGATAGCAACCGATTTCTATAAGTCTTTTGATATCAAATGCAACATCTCTGCGAAGATCACCTTCAACTGTTACATTCTTTTCAATATAATCACGAATTTTAGAAACTTCATCCTCTGACAAATCTCTGCAACGAGTGTCGGGATTAATTCCTGTTGCGTTGATAATTTGAGTAGCTGTTGTTCTGCCGATACCATAGATATAGGTGAGGCCGATTTCTACTCTTTTATCATTAGGTAAGTCAACACCTGAAATACGTGCCATTTTACAGTTTACCTCCGATTATTAGTTCAGGATTAGCCCTGACGCTGTTTATGCTTTGGATTTTCACAGATAACCATTACTTTTCCATTGCGTTTAATTACTTTGCATTTATCGCAAATTTTCTTTACAGAAGGTCTAACTTTCATTTTTGAATATCCTCCTTTAATTTACTTTGAGCGCCAAATTATACGACCCTTTGTGAGATCGTAAGGAGACATCTCAATTGTTACCTTATCACCGGGAAGAATACGAATGTTATTCATTCTAAGCTTTCCGCTGATATGGGCTAAAATAATGTGATCGTTTTGAAGTGATACCTTAAAAGTTGTATTAGGCAAAACTTCAACCACAGTACCTTCAACTTCAATCATATCTGACTTAGACATCAATTTACCTCGCTGTATTTAATACGATTTAAGATGTTTAATATTTAACTGGAATCACATTGCGGCGTAATCGCCTACAATTGATTTAACCTAAACGACTGTCATTATAACCGGTCCGTTAGACGTTATTGCAATAGTGTGCTCGAAGTGAGCAGCAAGCTTTCCGTCTGCCGTAACAACCGTCCAGCCGTCTGCAAGTTGTTTTACCTTATAGGTTCCCTGATTGATCATCGGTTCAATTGCCAATGTCATTCCGGGTAACAGTCTGATACCACGACCTTCGTGCCCGAAGTTAGGTACACTTGGATCTTCATGAAGTTTGGTTCCCACACCATGTCCGACGAAATCACGAACAACGCCGTAACCTCTTTCTTCACAATATGTTTGAACCGCATGGCCAATATCGCCGATTCTGTTGCCGGGCACAGCCTGTTCAATACCTTTATAAAGGCTTTCACGGGTTGTGTCTATCAGCCGCTGTGCTTCGGGAGAGCAAGTCCCTGCCACAAATGTTGCAGCATTATCGCCGTTATAACCATTCTTGGCAGCTCCTAAATCTATACTTACAATATCACCCTCTTGGATGATTCTGTTAGATTTAGGAATGCCGTGAATAACTTCATTATTTATAGATATACATGCAGTGGCAGGAAAATCGTACAAGCCCAAAAAGTTAGGCGTTGCACCACGCTTTTTGATTAAATCATAAGCGATTTTATCTATTTCTTTTGTAGAAACGCCAGGTTTAACAGCCTGACCTGCCACCATTAATGCTTCGGCAGAAATTTGGCAAGCTTCCTTCATAAGCTCTAATTCTCTGCTGCTTTTAAGCACTACCATGTTAATCCTCCAATGCTGCAAAAACGAGAGCAGTTGTATCAGCTACTTCTTCCTGCCCTTCAACAACAACAAGCTTATTAAGATTTGAATAGAAATCTTTAAGTGGCTCAGTCATTTCATGATATTCCTTAAGCCTTGCCTGTACTGTTTCAGGAGCATCGTCTTTGCGCTGTACAAGTTCGCCGCCGCAAGCATCGCAAACGCCTTCAACTTTTGGCTTTTTATAAAGCATGTGATAAGAATTTGCACACTTTGAACATACACGGCGACCGGACATTCTTGCAGTAATTTTTTCATCAGGAACTTCGATATCAAGAACCTTATCAATAACAACTCCCATATCCTCAAGAGCTTGAGCCTGTGGGATTGTTCTTGGAAAACCGTCAAGAATAAATCCGTTTTCGCAATCTTTTTCTTGTAATCTTTCTTTGATTATTCCGATAACAATTTCATCCGGAACAAGTTGACCAGATTCTGTAAAAGATTTAGCCTTAAGTCCCATCTCCGTGCCGTCTTTAATAGCGGCACGAATAATGTTTCCGGTTGAAATAGCGGGGATTCCGTATTTTTCAACAATTTTTTCTGCTTGAGTGCCTTTGCCGGCACCGGGAGCACCGAGAAGAATTAAATTCATAGCTTAACCCTTTCTGATTATTAATCAAGGAATCCTTTATAATGACGCATCATCATTTGTGATTCAAGCTGACGAACTGTTTCAAGAGCTACACCGCACATAATGATGATTGATGTACCGCCAAGGCTTACAGAGAAGCCGCCGTCATTACCGCCTTCTACCATAGGAGGAATTGCTGAATCACAGATAAGAGAAATGATGATTGGAAGCAATGCCACTACAGAAAGCATAAGAACACCGATGAGCGTTAATCTTGAAAGAACTCTAAAGATGTAATTAGATGTTGGTTTACCAGGACGGATACCCGGAATTGCACCGTTATTCTTACGAAGATTATTTGCCATTTCAATTGGATTGTACTGAATTGTGCTGTAGAAATAAGCAAAGAATATGATAAGTACAAAATACATTATTGCGTACCACCAAGAATCGCTTTGGAAAGCATTAAAGAACTTCTCCCAGCCGGTTCCTTTGTACTTATCTGATGAAATAAACATTTGAATTGTTCCCGGAAGAGAAAGAATAGATGAAGCGAAAATGATTGGAAGTACGCCGCTCATATTAACCTTAATAGGCATATGTGTTGACTGACCGCCATACATTTTTCTGCCTACAACACGCTTTGCGTATTGAATAGGAAGTCTTCTTTCTGCGTTATCCATAAACACAATGTAACATACCATAAAGATGAACAAAATGAATACTGCAGGAACAAGGAATTTATAAACTGTACGTCCTGTATCAAGATACTGAATGTATTGTTTAATAAGAGTTGGGAAACGAGAAACGATACCTGCAAAAAGAATAATTGAAATACCGTTTCCGATACCATCGATAGTAATCTGTTCACCAAGCCACATGATTACTGCTGTGCCGGCTGTTAATACGCAAATAATAACAATAGCCTGGAACACTGCAGCAATACCTGTGAATGCATTGCCGCTTGCATCTTTAAGCAAATAATCATTTGCACGAAGATAGAAGAAATAAGCAAGCGATTGAAGAATTGCCAAGCCTACTGTTACAAAACGAGTAATTGAAGCAATTTTCTTTCTGCCTTCTTCGCCTTCCTTTTGAAGTCTTTCAAGAGGAGGGATTGCTACTGCAAGAAGCTGCATGATGATTGATGCGTTGATATACGGAGTGATTGACATAGCGAAAATAGTTCCGTATGTGAATGCACTACCGGTCATAAGGCTTAAATAGGTTAAGATTGTGTTACCCTTACCAACATTAATTTCATCAACAATGTTAAGAAACGGTACAGGAATCATTGAACCTATACGGAAGACAAGAACGATAAATGCAGTGAAAAGCATCTTCTTTCTAATATCAGGTACTTTCCAAGCATTTGCAAGGGTCTTTATCATTTAAAGCACCTCCACCTTGCCACCTGCAGCCTCAATTTTTGCTTTTGCGCTTTCGCTGATTGCGTTAACTTTAACTGTTAATGCCTTTGTGAGTTCACCCTTACCAAGAACTTTGATACCGTCAAGTTCTTTTTTGATAAGACCGCAAGCCTTAAGGCTTTCAGCATCAACCGTAGCGTTTGCTTCAAATCTTTCTTCAAGAGCTGCAACGTTTACAACTGCATACTCTGTTCTGAAAATGTTGTTGAAGCCTCTTTTTGGTAATCTTCTTTGAAGAGGCATTTGACCGCCTTCAAAACCGGGACGACGACTGTAGCCTGAACGGGCTTTAGCACCTTTGTGTCCTTTACCGGCTGTCTTACCTTGACCTGAACCGGCACCACGACCGATTCTTTTAACTGCCTTCTTAGATCCTTCAGCAGGAGAAAGTTCATGTAATTTCATAGTCTGCACCTCCCCCTTAATCCTTTACGATTTCAACAAGGTGAGAAATCTTTGTGATTTTACCCTTTGTTTGATCGTTATCCGGCTGAACTGTTACGTTGCCGATTTTGCGAAGTCCAAGTGAGTGGGCGGTGGCAATTTGGTCTTGTTTTCTGCCAATTAAACTCTTTGTGAGTTTGATTTTAATATCTGCCATAATTCCACCCTCCTTAACCTAAAATTTCTTTTGTTGACTTGCCACGAACAGCAGCAACTTCATCAGCTGTGCGGAGCTGTGCAAGTCCGTTCATAGTTGCTCTTACTACATTGTAAGGGTTATTTGAACGAATAGCCTTACTACGAATATCGGCAATACCAACTGTTTCGATAACGGCACGAACCGGGCCGCCGGCGATAACACCGGTACCTTTCGGAGCCGGCATAAGAAGAACCTCACCTGCACCGAACTTACCTTTAACTTCGTGAGGAATTGTTGTTCCTCTTAAAGCAACTTTAATTACATTTTTTCTTGCGTCTTCAATGCCCTTACGAATTGCATCAGGAACTTCGCCTGATTTGCCGACACCGAAACCTACAAGGCCGTTTTTGTCACCAACAACAACAAGTGCTGAGAACTTATAAATTCTACCACCCTTAACTGTTTTGGAAACACGGTTAATAGTTACAACTCTTTCTTCAAGTTCCATTGAAGATACGTCAATCTTTGCCATAAAGTATTTCCCTCCTTCGTTAGAACTCAAGTCCGCCTTCACGAGCGCCGTCTGCAACAGCAGCTACACGACCGTGATATACGTAACCGCCACGGTCAAATACGCATTTTTCAATGCCCTTTGCCTTGGCTCTGTCTGCGATTGTTTTTCCTACAGCCTTAGCTGCTTCTACATTTCCGCCGTACTGTGCGAAGTCTTTTTCAACTGTTGAAGCCTGTGCAAGAGTTACACCTGCAACATCGTCGATAAGCTGAACGTAAATATTGCTGAGGGAGCGATATACGTTGAGTCTTGGACATTCAGCAGTACCGGAAATCTTACCACGCACTCTCTTATGACGCTTTTGTCTTGCTTTGTTAGCATCTTGTCTTGAAACCATTGTAATTCACTCCTTCCTTTATTTCTTACCTGCTTTTCCTTCTTTGCGGCGAATATGCTCTTCTGCATATTTAATGCCTTTGCCCTTATAAGGTTCAGGTGGTCTCTTTTCACGAACCTGTGCTGCAAACTGACCAACTGCCTGTTTATCTGCACCGGAAATAATAATTTGAGTTGCAGATGGGCATTCTATTTTAACACCTTCCGGTGCATTCATAATAACCTGATGTGAGAAACCAAGGTTCATTACAAGGCTGTTGCCCTGAAGCTGAACTCTGTAACCTACACCGTTTACTTCAAGAACTTTCTTGAAACCGTTTGTTACGCCTTCAACCATATTTGCGATAAGAGAACGAGTAAGTCCGTGAAGAGCTCTGTTTTCTTTATCGTCGTTTGGTCTTGAAACATTTACCTCGCTGCCGTCAACGCTAACGCTGATGTTTGGATGTTTATCCATAGTAAGAGTACCATTTGGTCCTTTTACGGTTACAGTGTTACCGTTGATTGAAAAATCAACACCGGCAGGAATTGCGATTGGCTTTAAGCCTATACGAGACATCCTAACTGCACCTCCTTACCAAATGAATGCTAATACTTCGCCGCCAACATTTTGTTTGCGAGCTTCTCTGTCTGTCATTACGCCTTTTGATGTAGAAACAATAGCAACGCCGAGACCTTTCATAACCTTTGGCATTTCTTCAACATTTGAATAAATACGAAGACCGGGTTTTGAAACTCTGCGAAGACCTGTGATAACCTGTGTTTTGCCCTCACCGTATTTGAGAGTTGCACGGATTACGCCTTGCTTTCCGTCATCAATTACTTTATATCCTTTAAGATATCCTTCATCAACAAGAATCTGAGCTATTGCCTTCTTCATGTTTGACGCAGGAATATCTACTGTATCGTGCTTTGCTGAATTAGCGTTACGAATTCTTGTAAGCATATCAGCGATTGGGTCTGTAATATGCATTGATATTTCCTCCTTATATATTTAGCAATCTCAGTTCTTACCAAGAAGATTTTGTTACTCCGGGGATTTCGCCCTTATGAGCGAGCTCTCTGAAGCAGATACGGCATACGCCATACTTACGAAGATAAGCATGAGGTCTACCGCAGATCTTACATCTGTTGTAAGCTCTAGTTGAATACTTAGCAGGCTTTGCTGCTTTAACTTTCATAGATGTTTTAGCCACGATATTCCCTCCTTACTCTGCAAACGGAGCGCCCATTAATTTAAGGAGCTCTCTTGCTTCTTCATCTGTATTAGCTGTTGTTACCATGATAATATCCATACCACGAACAGCATCGATTTTATCATATTCGATTTCAGGGAAAATTAACTGTTCTTTAACACCCATAGCATAGTTGCCACGGCCATCAAATGAATTTGGGTTAATACCTCTGAAGTCACGAACTCTTGGAAGAGCAAGATTGAAGAATCTGTCAAGGAATTCATACATCTTATCTCCACGAAGAGTAACTTTAACACCGATTGGCATGCCTTCACGAAGTTTGAAGTTAGCAACAGACTTCTTTGCACGGCAGATAATCGGTTTTTGACCTGTAATAATACCAAGGTCGTTAACGATAGCATCTACTACCTTTGAATTTTCACGGGCTTCACCGCAACCAACATTGAGAACAATCTTGTCAAGCTTTGGGATTTGCATAACAGATTTGTATTCGAATTTCTTCATCAATGCAGGTGCAACTTCGCTCTTATAAGCTTCTTTTAATCTTGCAGCCATTGTTATGTCCTCCCTTTACTTAAAATTCAAATCCGCATTTTTTGCAAACACGTTTTCCATCCTTGTGTCCTACACGGGTAGCTTCACCGCATTTAGGGCAAACAAGTTGTACTTTTGAAGCGTAAAGTGCAGATTCAACATCAATAAGTCCGCCCTGATCGCCCATTTTACGAGGCTTAACGTGCTTTGTTACCATTTGAACCTTCTTTACGATAACTTTACCTTCTTTAGGGCTAACAGCGAGAACCTCACCCTTAACGCCCTTTGATTTACCGCTGAGTACCATAACGGTATCGCCGGTTTTAATAAACATTTTACTCATTATCATGCACCTCCATTAAAGTACTTCAGGAGCAAGTGAGAGAATCTTCATATAATCTTTATCACGAAGCTCTCTTGCTACCGGTCCAAAAATACGAGTGCCACGAGGAGTTTTATCCTCTCTGATAATTACGGCAGCATTTTCATCAAAACGAATGTACTGACCGTCGTCACGACGTACACCTTTAGTTGTACGAACGATGACTGCTTTAACAACTTCGCCTTTTTTAACAACGCCGTTTGGAGCTGCTTTCTTTACAGAAGCAACAATAACGTCGCCGATATTGGCATATCTTCTTCCTGAGCCGCCGAGAACACGAATACAAAGAAGCTCTTTTGCACCTGTGTTGTCTGCTACTTTAAGACGACTTTCCTGTTGTATCACAGCATTTTCCTCCTTCGTACTGCAAAATAACAC
>CAKSWS010000018.1 GCA_934512155.1 uncultured Eubacterium sp.
TTTGAAAAAAACAAAATTAGATTTAATACTCTTTTTGGGGCAGGATCGAATATGTATGCAATGGCTGAAGACGCGTTACTTTTTTGAATAAAAGTATGAGAAAGAATATGCAAAGGTGAATGGGTATGGAAAAAGTTTATAATGAAGAACCGCTAGTAAGTGTGATTATACCAACTTATAAGCGATCAGATATGTTACCTAGAGCAATTAAATCAGTACTGAATCAAACATATAAAAATATTCAGGTAGTAGTTGTTGATGATAATAATCCAGATACAGCATATCGTAAAAAAACAGAAGTTTTGATGAAACAATATATGGATGATTACAGAGTAAAATATGTAAAACATAGTAAAAACTCAAATGGTTCAGTGGCTAGAAACACAGGTATAAAGTGTTCTGATGGAGAGATAATAGCGTTTTTAGATGATGATGACTGGTACTATTCAGAGAAAATAGAAAAACAGGTTGTATACTTGTTGAATTATCCAAAGTATCATGCGGTATATTGTGGTTGGAATCGAGCTGGAAAGATTATAATACCACAAGAAGAAGGAAATCTTTCATATAATATTTTGAGCGGTGATCATATTATTTATACAAACGTAATAATGATGTGGAAAAAAGACGCTATTGAATGTGGTGGATGGGATGAAACTTTTCAGAGACATCAAGAAGCTGCGTTTTTACTTAGGTATTTTAGAAATGGTGGTAAAATGGGAGTAGTATCTGAAGTACTGGTTGAGTTTGATGTAAGTGACCGCTCTAATGCGGCTAGTAATCCTTACAAAAATGAAGAGCAAACTTTACATTACTTAAATTCGTACAAAGATGTTATTGAGCAATGTGAAAAGGGTATTTCAGGTTCTGGTAAGAAAATATGGCTTTATCGTTATAGAGGAATGTTTTTATCGTACATAAAAAATAAAGATTATAAGGGTGCAGTACATTTTTGGAGAAGAAATTGTAAACATATGGCATTTTCATTTTTGATTTCTATGTTTGAATATACGATAAGAAAAGTAAGGGATAGATAAATATGGTTAATAATAGACACTGTGATGAATATTGGTTTGTAGCTTATTTTTATATATTTTTGTTATTAAAACCTATTATTTCTATTGTACCACAGTATTCAACAATCATTTTGTTGATAAGTGTTGTTTTGGTGTTAATAATGAAATTGCTGACTTCTACAGTAGTAATACAAAAAAATTTTATTCTTTTTTTGGTTATTACTTTGTTTTTTGGTGTTTCTTTACTTTGGGGAAAAGCTGTTAATCATTATAGTGCTGTTGATCAATATATCATTGACTTTGTTATTTATGGGGTGATACCGCTATTTATAATGTCTGGAAAAATGGATTATTCTAAAGTATTAGCTTTTATAAGTCGTTTTTCGCTTATTGCAACAGTTGTTATATTTGCAGATCCATTTATGGAGTATCAATTTACTGGTGGTTATATGGAATATGGATTTAATATGTTGACATATTCATTTGCAGGAATAATTCTTAATTATTATTACTTCGAGAAAAAATGGTGTAGATGGTTAATACTAGTAGATTTAGTATTAATAACGGTTTATGGTAATAAAGGTGCTGTTGTTGCGGCATTGATATTATTTTTTGTTGCAAGCAATTTGAAAGAGCGAATGATTGCAAAAAAATTTGTAGTGTATGTAGCTGCCTTTGGGGGAATTATTTTTTGGAAACAGATTCTTTCTGCTTTTGTATCAGTGGCAGATAAATATGTAACAGGTAGTTATTCGATAAATACCCTAAAAATATTATTGTCTGACACTAGTATGATTACAAATAGTAGAACTAATATATGGGAAAAAGCTGTAGATGTGATAAAAAGTAATCCGTTAGGAGTTGGGGTAGGTTACTTTGAAAACTATTATGATGGTTACACACACAATGTTGAATTGGATATTGCAGTTATGTTTGGGATAATAGGTTTAATATTATTTATATTATTGCTTATTATGGCAGTGCGAAATATTGTTTTAATTGATGACAGACCAAAACAAGTTTTTTTAATAGGCAGTTTAATCTGTTGGTTTGTGCCTATGCAATTTTCTCTTACCATATGGAATGTAATAGTGTTCTGGATATTTTGGGGAAGTACATTTTTTGTAAGTATAGGTTCAATCCAACCATCGAATATAGATGAACAATTATAGGAAGGAGAAATGATTCAGTATTGTAAGGAATCAAGTAAAAAGAGTGAAAAAAATATTAATAGATACATATGATACTGCATTTCAAAATATTTCAGGAGGTGTACGAAATAGAATTCTTTCAATAGTAGGTGCCTTAAAGAAAAATGGTTTAAGTGTTGAGTATTTTGAAAAGTATAAAACAAATATACGTGATTATGATGTGTTACATGTTTTTATGCTCAAAGTTGATAGCTATTCACTTATTAAATATGCAAAAGAGAATGGACTTAAAGTTGTTATATCTTCTATAGTTGTTTTAGATGGAGAAAAACAACTGAGATTATATTGGAAGTTGCGAAAACTTCCATTGATGACTACATATAAAATTTTATTTAATATTTGTAATATGGCTGATTCAATTATTGCTGAAACAATTCAAGAAGCAAAATTTTTAGAACAATATTATCATGTACCAAGAAAAAAAATAGTAATAATTCCGAATGGTGCAGAAAGAATGGAATCTAAAAGTAAAAGTATATATGAAAAGATCGGTAAACAATGCGAGTATGCACTTGAAGTTGGAAGATTTGATAGTAATAAAAATCAGCTATCGGTTATTAAAGCTCTAAAAAATACTGATATAGAAATTGTATTTATTGGTGGAGAATCTTCTGCGGAGTCTAAATACTATAAAGAATGTGTAGAATTGGCAAAAAATTCTCCCAATATTCATTTTTTGGGATGGTTAGATCATGAAGATGAGTTGTTAAAATCGGCTTTTTGTAATTCAAAAGCAATCATTTCCTCATCTTACAACGAAACTTTTGGATTGACCATAATAGAAGGAATTATGTCGGGGGCAATTCCAGTAGTGTCGAATACATTGCCTATACTTGATTATAAATCATTAAAAAATTGTATTAGATTTAATCCGAAAGATGTAGCAGATATTAGAGAAAAGATTAACTTTGTAATGAAGCATCAATCGTCTGAACTGGGACAGGATAAGTTGATAGATGAAGTGAGTACAGAGTTTTCATGGGATAAAGTAGCTATGGAACATATAAAATTGTACGGAGAATTATAATGAGTGTTAAAAATAAGATAATTGCGCTTTTCAAAATTAGTAAAAGAGAATATGAGTGGATTAGGGATTATGGTATCTGGCGTCGGATGTTACCAATAACAAATGTTAAAGAACTAACAGATGAAAAGATTCTGATATTAGCTCCACATTCTGATGATGAATGGGTTGGATGTAGTCAATTACTTATTAATAAAAAGAATGATGTTACAGTTATGAATATGAACATGAATGGGGGAGATTCTGCTTCGGTTCATTTAGAACGTTTTAAAGAAATGAAGAAAGTTTCCGAAAAATATAAATATACTTTGGAAACAGTAGAAAAAGATAAATATTATTCTTTGAAAGAATATTTGAAGACAAGTAATGTAAGCATTATTATGGTTCCTTGTTATTTTGATTGGCATGAAGAACATATAGAGGTAATGCATATATTGGATAAGATTGCAACAGAGATTGGTTATGGTGGACATATTGCGATGTATCAGGTATCAATTCCAATTCCTTATCAAATGATAACTAATGGAAGTTTGATGGGAAAAAAAGTTGCTAAAAATAAATGGAAATTATTAAAGGACTATTATCCGTCACAAAGATATTTGAAAACAAGAAGATTTTTTATAAATGAAAAAATAAATGGAGCAGTTGCTTCTGCTTATGCGATTGAAGGATATTGCTTGATGCCATATAAGAAGTGGTCTTGTAATTTGAAAAAATATGCATTAGATGATGAAGAGAAGAATTATTTGAAATTAAATTTGCAACATATTGGAGTTATACGCGATAAATTACAAAGGATTTTAGTGGAGGAAAAAAGAGATGAGGATAGGATTTAGGAAAAAATATTTAAAGTAGCAAATGTGAAGTTATGTTGCATTTAAGGGTAATGATGTTGATGAAATAACAAAGATAATAGAATTTTAACTTAAATCAGCATAGAAAAATAAAGATATTTACTTAAAGTAATCCAAATAAAACTAGAGAGGAATGATAATAAGTGAGAGTTGGATTAGTACCTTTATTATATGATGAATATAACTATGGTGGTGTTCTACAATTCTATGCGCTGCAAAGAATTTTGAAAAGTAATAATATTGAATGTGACATAATTTTTTTTAATAATGATGAAAAAGCTTTTTGTCTTGAATTACCTGCAAGAAAAAAATTATTATTAAATATTAAAATTGCTATTTACAAAATTATTTATGGGAGACGTAGTGTTACTGAGAAAAATATTATTGAAGAAAATATAAAAAAAAGAAAAATGAAAATAGATGCCTTTAAACAGTTACATTATTCTCGAGTGGTCAATGAAGCGAGTATTTCTTATTCTGAGTATGATGCTATAGTATGTGGAAGCGATCAGATTTGGAATCCTAATTGGGCCAGAAGAAGGTGTTTTCTTGAATTTGTACCAGATGAAATAAATAAAGTTATTTATGCAGCAAGTCTGGGATGTGAAAGCATGAGTAAAGAGCAAAAGGCACAATTTGAGCCTAGAATAGAAAGGCTTCAATATGTTTCGGTTAGGGAACAGTCTGGAAAAGCAATATTAGATAGCTTTATAAAGGATAAAGATATTAAAGTTGTTCTTGATCCAACATTGCTATTACTTCCGGAAGATTGGAATAATATTGTAGTAGAGCCTAAAGAAAAAGGCTATGTGTTTACATACTTTTTAGGCAAGTACGATGATAAAATTGAGTATATAGGTGAATTTGCCAAAAGAAAAGGATTGAAGATTATAAATATACCATTTGCTTCAGGTGAAAAAAATGATGACATATGCTTTGGTGATTTACAAATAAAAGATGCAGATCCAGGAGAATTTATAGGCTTAATAAAGAATGCGGAATACATATTTACAGATTCTTTCCATGCATGTGTTTTTTCTGTATTATTTAAAAAAGAATTTTATGCTTTTCAAAGAGATAACAGTAAAACGATGCAAGGGCGTATAAATACACTTGTGCATAATTTCAATTTACCAGATAGATTTATTGAAGTTGGAACCGATTTAGATATGATATCTTCAATAGATTATCAGAATAATGACATGATACAGGAATCATTGCGTGGGGATTCATTGGCTTTTTTGTTAGATAGTATAAATGATAAATTTAATTTGGTGAAATAATATCTTCTTAAACATTGTAATAAGGATAGAAAATCCGTTACCCTTATAAGAAAGGAACGAAGTGATAGCTAATTGGGCTACCGGATAAAAAAATGAGTAAAAAGATTAAAATAAATCAGTTAAAAGCTGGAGCAATAATATCATATTTACAAATGGCAATACAAATTCTTATAGGTTTAGTATATACGCCTGTAATGATTAGACTTCTTGGTCAAAGTGAATATGGTTTATATAATACAGTTGCATCGACAATTTCAATGTTATCAGTATTAAGACTGGGGTTTAATAATAGTTATATACGATACTATTCTATTTATAAAAAGCGAAACGATACAAAAGCTATAGATTGCTTGAATGGTTTATTCATAACAATTTTTAGCTTTATAGGTATTATCACATTTGTGTGCGGGATTTTTTTGACAAATCACTTATCAATAGTATTTTCAGACGGACTGACTACAAGTGAATATGGAATAGCCAGAGTTTTGATGATATTATTAACCATCAACTTGGCAATTTCATTTCCAATGAGTGTATTTTCTAACATTATTTCTGCACATGAGAAATTTGTGTTTTTAAAATGTCTGGAGATAATTAAAAATGTATTGGGACCGATGGTTACATTACCGTTATTATTAATGGGATTCCGTTCGATTGCAATGGTGTCAGTGTCGCTTACTGTGTCTTTAATTACAGACATTTGTTATGTAATATATGTTTTTCTTGTTTTGAAGAATAGGTTTGCTTTTAACAAACCTGAAAAAGGGTTATTTAGTGATCTGTTTGCATATACAGTGTTTATTGCTATTGAATTAATTGTAGATCAGATTAACTGGAATATAGATAAAGTTTTACTTGCAAGATATAAGGGAACTGTAATGGTTGCAGTTTATTCTGTAGGATATAGTTTATACACATACTATCAAACTTTTTCATCCTCTATATCAGGCGTATTTACTCCAAGAATACATAAAATAGTAAATTCCGGAACCTCTATTGAGAATCAGCGTACGGAACTTACAGAATTATTTACAAAAGTAGGAAGAATTCAGTTTTTAATGTTAGCATTAATAGCAAGTGGCGTTGTATTTTTTGGAAAATTTTTTATTGTAAGAATATGGGCAGGAAGAGGATATGAAGATTCATATATAGTTGCGTTATTGCTAATCATACCTGCATCTATTGCGCTAATTCAGAATTTAGGTATAGAAATTCAGCGAGCAGAATTTAAACACCATTTTCGCAGCATAGTATATGTAGGTATGGCATGTATTAATTTGATTATGAGTATAATTTTATGTAAAAAATATGGAGCTATAGGTAGTGCTATAGGTACAGCATTTTCACTGGTAGTAGCTAATGGCTGTGTTATGAATATTTATTATCACAAAAAATGCAATTTAAATATAATATATTTTTGGAAAAGCATTGGAAAACTAGCAATGGGAATGATTATACCAATAATTTTTGGTGGAATAATGACGACCTTTTTGAAAACCGATTCTATAATTGTATATTTACTGGAAATTCTTGTATATGTTTTAGTGTATGCTGTTTCTATGTGGAAAATAGGAATGAATAATTATGAAAAGAATTTATT
Source organism: uncultured Eubacterium sp. (assembly GCA_934512155.1). GTDB lineage: Bacteria > Bacillota > Clostridia > Oscillospirales > Acutalibacteraceae > Eubacterium_R. Next base: position 6,989 of record CAKSWS010000018.1, read on the forward strand.
TCAATCCGTATTGGGCAAATTTATAAAGAAAAAAGATAAGCGATAATATATTTGGGTGAAAAAATGATAGAAATAAAGGAAAAGAAAAATTGTTGTGGCTGCGAGGCATGTTATAATGCCTGCCCGGTTCAATGTATTTCAATGGAAAGAGATGAAGAGGGATTTAAATATCCATGTGTAGACACTACGAAATGTATAGGGTGTAACAAATGTGAAAAGGTTTGCCCTTGCATTCATAAACCAGATATTAATAAGCAGTATATTGAAGGGTATGCAGCAATTAATAAAAATTTAAAAGATCGGTTAAATAGTTCGTCAGGAGGCATTTTTTCATTACTTGCAACAAAAATTATAGAACTCGGAGGTGTTGTTATTGGTTGTACTATGACCGATGATTGTAAAGAGGCAATGCACGTAATTGTTGATAATGCGGAAGAGTTAAATTGTCTTTATGGTTCCAAGTATTTGCAAAGTAATATAAATAATATTTATTCGGAAGTGTATGAAAAACTAAGGAATGACAAGTGGGTTTTGTTTTCTGGCACACCATGTCAGGTAGAGGGACTTTTAAATTATTTGGGAAGTCCATATGAGAAACTGATATGTGTTGATTTGATTTGCCATGGTGTACCATCACCAGGCATGTGGAAAAAACATGTGGAGAATATTGAAAAGAAAAAACATTTAAAGCTAAAAAATGTCAATTTTCGATGTAAGAAGTATAATGGATATTCTGATTATGGAATAATGTATCAAAAATCATTTTATAAATCGAAAGAGGAGGATACTTATTTTCAATTATTTATGAAAGAATTGACTTTAAGGTTATCTTGCTATGATTGTAAATTTAAGGGAATTGTGCGAAATTCTGATATAACATTAGGAGACTTTTGGGGAATTAATGATTTTGCAGCAGATTTAAATGATGGAAATGGAACTTCTATTGTAGTGATTCAAAGCGAAAAAGGAAAAAAATTATTTGAAGAAATAAAACAGTCATTAGCATTAACTACTGTAGAAGTGGACAAGGTATTTGCGACTCATAATGATGCAATGACAAAATCTTCATTAAAGCCAGATAATCGAGAAGCATTTTGGAATGATTTTCATAAACTCTCATATGAACAATTATGTAAAAAATATATACATATATCATCAAAAGAAAAAATGAAGAGTGTTTTACGAAAAATAGGAGTATTGGAAAAATTAGGGGGGGGTAACCTCTAATAATAATTTTGGAATGCTATACATATTTAAAGATAATGATTAACAAATAGAAGGAGAAAAATTCATGAAAATAGCAGTAGCAGGAACAGGATATGCGGGACTTTCTATTGCCACATTATTATCTCAAAACCACGAGGTAAGGTTCGATTTACAATGCCATGCAAGCAATAAGTGAAGATCATAGTGATACATCGGATATTGTTATATTAATTCATGATGGTAATAGACCTATGGTATCGCAAGATGTGATTACAGACAATATTGTTAAACAAAAATTGTACGGTTCTGCGGTAACTGTTATTCCTACAGCCGAGGTTGTGTTCGTGTCACAAGATGGTCAAATTTCAAATAATGCGTTAAACCGTGAAGAATTGTGGAGAACACAAACACCCCATGCATATAAGTTTGATGAGTTGTGGAAAGTAAATTGTGAAGCTCAGAAGGACGGCATGGCTCATGCGAGCAATCCATATGGAGATGGTTTTGCGTGTAAAAGAATTGCAGATATTTTGGAAATAGGATATGTAGAAAAAATATAAATTGATGAAGGTGAAACAAATGTGTGTGGAACCAGTCATGTTTTCTATTATACGAAACGAAATTTATGAAAATGCACTAGATGAATTTGTTAAAGAAGAATTATCATCAGAAATGCTTAAAGAGCTTTTTGAATTATCCGATAAACATGATATTGCATATATTGTTGCATCGGCATTGTCAAAAATTGGATTGCTTAATAATAATGAAAAAATTTCAATATTATTTAAAAAATGCTAAAAAAGCCATTTATCGTGATGTGCAAAGAGAATATTTGCTTATTTAAATCAGTAACATATTGGAAAATGCGAAAATTTCGCACATAATGTTGAAAGGAACAATACTTTGTCAGTGTTATCCTGAAAGCTGGATGAGAACGAGCTGTGATATTGATGTTCTTGTAAAAAAAAGAAAATGCAGAAAGTGCAATAGAATATTTATGTAAAGCAGGGTTTGTTCGAATTAAAGATGATTCAACGCACAATTATAATTTGATAGCGCAAAAAGGAATGCACATTGAATTACATTATATTCTATCGCAAGACGGTGAGTTTATCGCAGCAGAATCAGTGCTCAATAAAATATGGGATAAAGCTATTCGAATAGAAAATCACAAATGCTTATATCAAATGCCAATAGAACAATTTTTTTGTATTATCTTGTGCATATGGGAAGATATTTACTGCATGGGGGATGTGGCATTCGGCCGTTTATTGATTCTTTGGATTTTGGAACGTAAAGCAATTTATGACAAATACGAAATAGAAATAATTCTATCAACTGTATGACTTCTTTCTTTTTTTGAAAATGCTTCAGCTTTAGGAAAAGTGTGGATGGAAAACAAAAAAACACATAGAGATAACAAAATTATTGGAAGATTATGTTTTGTTTGGTGGGGTTTATGGAAATACAAAAAATTCAGCTCAAATTCAAGCTGCAAAAGGTTCAAGTAAAGTCAAAGCGTTTTTCCGCTTGATGTTTTTGCCAAGAGAAAATCTTGAAGTTATATATCCAAATTTAAAGATGCATCCATATTTATTCTATTTATATCAAATTAAGCGATGGTTTAGAATTTTTAATAAAAAGAGACGAAATAAGATAAAATATTTAACCAAAACGAGAAATTCTGTAACACAAATTGATGTGGATGTCACAAAAAAATGTTTAAGCATATTGGATTACTCGATAAATAAATTTCTAAATAGTTCTTTTTACTTATACTCATTCAGGTTACGGGCTGATTGAAGAACGCAATATTAACACGGGCGAAAAGGTAGGCTTTGAAGTTTCGGGAGATAAAATAGAGGCTGTGCATATGATTCCCGGTTGGACTCATAATATTATTAATCTTAACGAAACCGAAGATTTGGTTACGGTTATGACTTGTAACGAAATCTTCAACCCAAAAAAACCAGATACATTTTTTGAAGAAGTATAATATTATTAGTTAAAGTGTCTGAGCTTTTTTGTGTTTTGCGATGTCTGTAATAAAATATTATTTATTGTATGTATTTTTTTAAAAGATGATAGAATTTCAATTATAAACTAAGTGTTGTTAAAGAATTATAAACAAAAACTATTAAGCATTTATCAGTGATTTACGAGGTATTTGATGGGGAATGATTTGAAAAGTAAAAAAATGTATGATGTGGAATTTTTGAGGTTTATTTTTGCCGTTATAATTGTTTATTACCACATTTTTCATGCAAATATTAACGGTCTTGAAGCGTTTACTCCGTTTATTCCGAAATTAACAGAAAGCTGTGCTTACGGCAGTGCTGTTGTTGAATGCTTTTTCATAATTTCCGGTTATTTTTTGTGCAGGTCGATCGAAAAATCTTCTCAGCTGTCTGTTTTTGAATTTGCCTATAATAAGTTTTCACGCTTGTGGCCTGTTCTTGCCGTGCATTTGATTATTGGGTTGAAATTTTTTTATTATAATCCTTATGATTGCTTATTTGCATCATTTTTTGTACAGGCTGTGGGTCTTACTCCAAGTGTTTCGGGAACTCTTTGGTATGTTTCATCTCTTTTTTATGGCTTGATTTTTATTTTTACTCTTCGCAAATGCATTAAAAACAGTCAAAAATTCAATTTAATTTTGGCTGTTATAACTTATTTTTCTTATGCGATTGTTATTGCAGATAACGCTGTTGTTTTCGGCAGGGGTAATTATTACTTTTTCAGCATTGCGCTTTTTCGTGCTGTCGGCGGTATAGGCTTAGGTTACTTGATTTGTGTTTTTTCAAAACAATTTAAAAATTTAAAATTCGTTGCGGATTTTAAACCGAATAAATTTGAAAAAATATTGGTTTTCATCGTTATTTCTGCCGTTCAAATTTTGTGCTTTTATTTGCTTTTGCGTCATTTTATTGATTCGCAAAATTCTTATAAACAGCAATTTTATGTAGTTATTTTATTTTCGGTATTTTTTATTATGCTGTTAAGCAGAAAAGGTATTTTTACATTGCTCTTTAATAATAAATTTTTTGGGCTTTTCGGTAAATATTCCTATTCAATTTATGTTATGCAGCAAATATCGTTTTATATTCTTCAAAAAACCTTGTGGAAAAATACAGCTTATGTTTCAAATCATTTTTTAAGACTTTTGGCTATTTCTTTATTATTTGCTGTTGCGTTTGGAATAGTTACTTATTATGTTATTGAAAAACCGGGCAAATTTGTTTTTGATAAATTGGGAGATAAGCTTTTCACACGAAACAATTAAATTATACCGCTTTTGGATTTTCAAAAGCGGCTTTTTATATATTTAATATAGCTTAAAAATAAATATTATTATTCCGTATAATACCGATGACGCTATGCCGTATACTATTACCGGTCCGGCTATTGAAAACATTTGAGATGCTGTGCCAAGTACAAAACCTTCGTGCTTGAATTCTAAGGCAGGTGAAACAACAGAGTTTGCGAATCCGGTTATGGGAACGATTGTGCCGGCACCTGCATGTCTTGCAATTTTGTCGAAAACACCTATTCCTGTTAAAATTGCGGTTAATATTATAATTGTACACGGCGTTACAATTTTTATTTCCTCCTGACTAAGTGCTGCTTTTTCAAATAAAAAATTCAACAACTGCCCAAAGCAGCATATTCCACCGCCAAATAAAAATGCTTTTATACAGTTAAGTAATATAGGCGAATTTGGACTTGCTTTATCTGTCATTTTGCTGTATTCGTCTTTATTTATGTTCATTTGTTAACACCTCTTGAACTTATTATTTATTTTAATTAAACAATTATGCAAATTACTTGACAAAATATATAATTATCTGTAATATTGGAATATACTATTAGTAAAGGATACGAAACAATGCATCTTATTGACGTTAGAAATGTTTATAAAATTTATAATCCCGGTGAAAATCAGGTTAATGCTCTTGATGGTGTTTCATTAACTATTGATGAGGGTGAATTCGTTGCCATTATCGGTCAATCCGGTTCCGGTAAATCAACTCTTATGAATATGCTTGGTTTGCTTGATGTACCTACATCAGGTGAATATTACATTAACGGTAAACTTGTTGAAGATTTAACCGATGACCAAATGAGCGTTATCAGAAATGAAGAAATCGGTTTCATATTCCAAGGGTTTAATCTTATTTCATCATTGGATGCTCTTGAAAATGTTGAACTTCCTTTGGTTTATAGGGGCGTTCCCAGAGCAGAGAGATATGAAATTTCAAAAAAAGCCCTTGAAAAGGTTGGACTTGAAAAAAGAATGCATCATTTGCCGGCTGCTCTTTCCGGCGGTCAGCAACAGCGTGTTGCCGTTGCAAGAGCTATTGCAGCAGCACCTCCTGTTATTTTGGCAGACGAGCCTACAGGTAACTTGGACACACGTTCAACTAAAGATGTTATGAAAATTTTGCATAATTTGAAAGATGACGGCAGAACTGTAATCGTAATTACCCATGATAACGAAATTGCAGAAGAAGCAGAGCGTGTTATCAGAATCAGAGATGGTAAAGTTGTTGAAGACTACATCAATCCCGGCTATGAAAAAAAATACGGCAGAGAATCCAAAAAGAATAGCAAAAACCCGATTGATGAGGGTTGATTTTATTATGTGAATAAATCATCGGTTTATGTAAATAATAAAACCGGTGATTTTTTTATGATGTTTTTAAAGGCATTTGTAGTTGGTGGCTTAATTTGTGTTGTCGGTCAAATTTTAATAGATTTAACAAAACTTACTCCGGCAAGAATTCTTGTTTTATTTGTTTGTCTCGGTGTGCTTTTCGGTGCATTCGGCTGGTATGATAAGCTTGTTGATTTTGCCGGTGCCGGTGCAACTGTTCCGCTTACCGGGTTTGGTAACGCACTTGCAAACGGTGTAAAAAAAGCAATTTCCGAAAATGGGTTTACAGGGATAGTAACCGGCGGGTTAACTGCTTGTGCCGGTGGTGTAACTGTTGCTGTTGTTTCTGGGTTGATTGTTGCATTGTTAACTAATTCAAAAGAAAAATAAAATTGATGTTGAAATGCCTGCTTTAGTGTGTTAAACTAATAGTATAAATATTTAGGGGGCATCATTATGGCGGCAATAACATATGAATCAATCGTTGAAACAGTAAGAAGAAGATTTATGGATACGGACGTAAGTTCTGTTCCCGGTACTCTTGCTTTTCAGTTTAATGTTGAGGGTAAGGCAAGCGGAATTTTTTATGTTGAAATTAAGAACGGTGAAGTTCATGTTGAACCTTATGATTATCATGACAGAAACGCCGTTATTACTATGAACGGAACAAATTTGCTTAAACTTGTAAACGGTAAGTTAGACCCTGTAATTGCTTTTACAACAGGTAAGCTTAAAGTTGACGGTGATATGGGAGCCGCTCTTGAACTTATTAAATTTTTAAAATAATAAATCTATTTCCGCAAATCGCAATTTTGTGTTTTGCGGATTTTTTATTGTGGAATTGTTCAGTTTTTCAATGCTTAATTTGTTAGTATTGCACAATAATAATTTGAACGTTATTTTATACTTGTATAACTTTTATATTTAATATATAATATGATAGTAAAAATTTGTGTGGGAGGAAATGTTTTAATGAAACATCCTGAAATCATTGAAAAAATGACCCTTGAGCAAAAGGCACAGTTTGCTTCGGGTTATGATTATTGGCATTTGGAATCTGCAGAAGATTTGGGATTGCCTAAAATTATGATTACAGACGGACCTCACGGTCTTCGTAAACAAAATAAAGATAAAAGTGCATCAAGCGGAATCGGTCTTGGAAATTCTGTTCCTGCTACTTGTTTTCCGCCGGCGGCAACTTCAGCTTGTTCTTGGGATGAAGATTTGCTTAAGGAAGAGGGCGTTGCTCTTGCGGAAGAGTGTTTGAAAGAAGAAGTTTCAACTATTCTCGGACCGGGTACAAATATTAAGCGTTCTCCTGTTTGCGGTCGTAACTTTGAATATTTCAGTGAAGATCCGCTTCTTGCCGGCAAAATGGCAGCAAATCTTATTAACGGTGTTCAATCAAAAGGGGTAGGAACATCATTAAAGCACTTTGCTTGTAACTCACAAGAAGCTTTTCGTATGGTGCTTAATGAAGTAATTGATGAAAGAACAATGCGTGAAATTTATTTTCCTGCATTTGAAATTGCAATTAAAGAGGCTCAGCCTTGGACTGTTATGAACTCTTATAACAGAATCAATGGCGTTTATGCTTCTGAAAATGATTGGCTTCAAAATCAGGTTGCAAGAAAAGAATGGGGCTTTAAGGGTTTGTTTGTAACAGACTGGGGTGCTTCTGTAGACAGAGTTCCGGGTCTTAAAAACGGAACAGATCTTGAAATGCCTACATCAGGCGATCTTAACGCTAAAAGAATCGTTGCCGCTGTTAAAGACGGCACACTTGATGAAAAAATTCTTGATGAAAGAATTGACAATGTTGTTGATTTGATTATTAAATCAAAACCTGCGCTTGCAGAAAAGCATACATATGATGTTGACCAGCATCACAAACTTGCTCAAAAAGTAGCCGAGGGTTCAATGGTTCTTCTTAAAAATGAAGATTCTGTACTTCCTCTTAAAGCAGGTCAAAAGGTTGCTGTTATCGGTGAAATGGCAAAAGCTCCTCGCTTCCAAGGTGCCGGTTCTTCTGTTATTAACCCAACAAAACTTGATAATGCTTATGATGAGCTTGTTAAGTTGGGTGTCGATGTTACATATGCACAGGGCTATTATAAATCTGCTCCTACAAAGAAGGATAAAAACAGAATCCCTGAAAGCGAACTTGTTAAAGAAGCTGTTGCAGCTGCAAAGGCAAGTGATGTTGCAGTTGTATTTGTTGGCTTAACTGAAGAATTTGAAGGCGAAGGCTACGACAGAGTAGACATTAATATGCCTGAAAACCATAATGCACTTGTAAGTGAAATTGCAAAGGCAAATCCAAATACCGTTGTTGTTCTTGCAGGCGGTTCTGTTGTATATATCCCATGGCTTAATGAAGTTAAGGCCCTCTTAAATTCAGGTCTTGGCGGTCAAGCAGGCGGTGCAGCTGTTGCAAGCCTTCTTACAGGTAAGGTAAACCCAAGCGGTAAACTTGCAGAAACTTATCCTATTACTTTCTCTGATAATCCGACTTACGGTAACTATCCGGGTGGTCCTGTTGTTTCAGAACATAAGGAAAGTGTTTATATCGGTTACAGATATTATGATACTGCTAAAAAAGATGTTTTGTTCCCATTTGGTTACGGCCTTTCATATACAACATTTGAGTACAGCGATATTAAATTTTCTGCAAATTCAATTAAAGACACAGATACTCTTGAAGTATCTTTCAAAATTAAAAACACAGGCAATGTTGATGGTGCCGAAATTGCCGAAATTTATGTTGCCGATAAAGAATCAACAATTTTCCGCCCTGAAAAGGAACTTCGTGCATTTACAAAAGTATTCCTTAAAGCCGGCGAAGAAAAAGAAGTTTCAATTAAACTTGGCAAACGTGCTTTTGCTTATTATAATGTTGAACTTGGCGATTGGCATGTAGAATCAGGTGAATTTGATATTATGGTAGGTGCTTCAAGCCGTGATATTAAGCTTTCTGCAACTGTTAATGTTGAATCAACAGTAGATGCAAAAGTTCCTGATTTTAAGGCTGTTGCACCTGCATATTATACTGCAGATATTGAAGCTATTGATGATGCACAGTGGGGTGCCGTTTACGGTCAACCGCTTCCTGCAAGAGAAAGAGATAAATCAAAGAAGATTGATATGTATTGTTGTCTTAATGATGCTCGTCATACAAAATGGGGTGCTAAACTCTGCAATCTTATTGAAAAGATTATGTCAGGTATGGGCAGTGATGCAAACGGTGACGGTAAAATGCTTGCTGCTATGGCAACACAAATTCCTATTCGTAACTTTGTTCAAATGAGTATGGGTGCATTTTCAACAGAGCAGGCAGAAGGATTGCTTAAAATGCTTAATGATGATGAATCAAGCTTTGTAGGCTTTAATACAATCTTTTGGCGTTTAGGCGGAACTCTTGCAAGACTTCCTAAACTTCTTAAATCTGTATAATTAATTTATAACTATTAATCCCCGAAGATTTTGCTTCGGGGATTTTTTTGCAATAAAAAATCGGCAGAAACAATTTTGTTCCTGCCGATTTTATAAAATATTAATCGTTTTTCTTTTTCTTTTCTGCTTCTACTTCCGCAATTTCCTTGTAAAATGCATTTGCTTTAACGTAAACCATTAAAATATCATAAATTTGTTCGTAAAGCTCGCCGGGGTCACATGGGCATTTAACAACTCTTTCATCATCATCAATGCAAAGAGGACCTTTTTCGTAGTCATTAAATGTTGGCATAATTGAATATGCACCGGGAGTTTTTACTATTGAAATCAGTGTAAGGTCTGAGGTTGCTTCAACAAATCCTTTCTTCTTCGTGTATCTTTCAATAGTTGAAACAGGGTTTGCGTCATTATGCTTTTTTGTGTAGCAAGCATCAAAAACTTTTTCAACAAACTCTTCAACTTCTTCCGGTTTGTACGGTGCCTTTAAAACAAGCACTGTGTCAATATCCGCAATGCCGTATTTTTCGCTTTCACCGCAGGGAATACCTATTAATGTATCATCCTTATCAACGTAAAGTGATATTGTGTAAAAATCTTTTTTCATATTTATGCCTCTTTATATATGGTCTTTATATCTTTCTGCGGTAATAATTCCGTCTTCAACATTTAATTTGCAAATTCTTGCGTTCCTTGCATCAAAACTTCCGGCGTTTAATCCGTCGTCATAATCTCTTGCATGGTAAACGGCATACCATTGACCGTCTTCTTTAATAACAGAATGGTGTCCGGTGCCTTCTTCAAATTCGTTTGCTTTGATTACAGGACAGTATGTTTTATCGTTTGGGTATTTTTCAAATTTAATTTTAGTTAAATCAGTTTCATTTGTTTTTGCCCTTGCATATCCTATGTAATATGTCGGCTGCTCATAGCAGTTGCCTGAATACATAACATATTGCCAGTCGCCTTCTTTAAAGTAGCATGCACCCTCTATTGTGTGCCAGTGCTGACCTTTTTTGTACCTGTCTTTTCTGAAAATGTCTTCATCAAGTGTAGGCTCAACTACAGGCACGGGATTTCCGGCAGGAGTATAAGGGTCAAGCATTTTATCAACAACAATATATGTTCCTATTCTTTCACCCTCAAATTTATTTGTAGAATAAAATAAAAACAATCCTGCTTCATTTTGCACAATTTGTGAATCAATGCTGAATGGGTGCAAAACCTGCCTTGCGTTTTTAAAAGGACCTAACGGATTTTTTGATGTTGAAACAAATAATGCCTGATGGTGTCCGCCCTTATCCGGCTCGTCTTCCATAAATTCAAAACTGTTGTACATATAAAAAGTTCCGTCAAGTTCTATTACGCATGGAGCCCAGTATTCTTCAACAGGCTTATCATATTCAAAAACTTTTCCGTAAAATTTCCAACCTTTAAGCAATTCGTCTGATTGGTAAGCGTAAACTCCGTCGTGGCCTGTTGTATATATGTAATATCTGCCGCCGCTTTTCAAGATAAACGGGTCTGCTTGACCTATATAATTTTCTTTGTTTATTTCCAATAAATGCATCTGTATGCTCCTTGTTTATTATTTTTGTTAATTATATACCATATAATTGAAAAATTCAATAAAGTGTGCTATATTTTGTTTGGTAAATAAAAAGAAAAGGGTGTGGCTTTTTTGTTGAAAAAAGCGTTGGTTACAGGCGGTGCTACGGGAATTGGTAAGGCAACGGCACTGCTTTTGAAAAAAAACGGTTACGATGTTTATATTACTTATAATAATACTTTGCCTGATTATGATGGGGTAACGGCAATTAAATGTAATCTTAAATCATTGGCTGAAATTGAAAATTTGTTTTCCGGCTTTAGCAGTCTTGATTTGCTTGTTAATAACGCAGGTGTAAGTTTAATTAAAATGATAAATGATGTTACGGAAAATGATTATAACAATGTTGTCGAAGTTAATGAAAAGGCTGTGTATTTTTGTTGTAAGGAAGCAACAAAATTAATGGTTAAAAATCACAGTGGCTCTATAATTAATGTTTCTTCAATGTGGGGGCAAACAGGCGCCTCCTGCGAAACTCTTTATTCTATGAGTAAGGCGGCTGTAATAGGGTTAACCAAGGCGCTGGCAAAGGAACTTGCACCTTCAAAGATTACTGTAAACTGTATTGCTCCCGGCATTATAGATACTCGCATGAATTCTGCTTTTTCAAAAGAAGAACTTATAGATGAAGTTCCGCTTGAAGCTTTGGGAACTCCCGAAGATATTGCAAGATGCGTTCTTTTCTTTGCGGAAAACGGTTATGTAACCGGGCAGGTTTTGGGCGTTAACGGCGGAATTGTAATTTAAATATTTTGGGTAACATTTTCTTTTGCTTTTCATAGTATGGTTTAGAAAAGCGAAAGGAGGTAAAGCTATGGGATGTGGTTGCAATAATTGTGGCTGCGGTGGATCTTCTTGGATTGTTATCCTTATTATAATCCTTTTACTTTGCGGCGGTTTCGGTAATTGCGGTTGTGGCAATGACGGCTGTGGTTGCGGTTGCTGATTAACTTGTAAAAATGGGTGCATTTGATTAATTTCAAATGCACTTTTTTATTTTATTTGAAAAATATTTTCGCTAAAAATCGGCTTAACCAAGCCAAAAAATCAAGTTTCAAAAATCAAAGGTCAAAAAAAGTCAAAAAAATTTAAAAAAACTATTGACTTTTACTGACCTTTGTGCTACTATGACAACAGAAGGTCAAGGAAAGTCAAAGTCAAAAGCAATTAAAACACTTTGACAAAACAACAGGCTAATAAATTAAAAGGGTGTGGTTATCAAATGAAAATGACAGACCTTATTGCAGATATGATTTTGGATATGTTTGATGATAATCAGCAAACAATTCAAATTCAGCGAAATGATTTGGCTTCGCAAATAGGTTGTGTTCCAAGTCAAATTAATTATGTTATAACTTCTCGATTCACTCCTGAACAGGGTTACAGAATCGAAAGCAGGCGTGGCGGCGGAGGTTGTATTTATATAACCCGAGCGGTAAATAAACATTCGGCTATTGTTTCGTTAATAAACAGCATAGGGGATGAAATTGATGAAAAAACAGCCAGAGCGCATATATATAATATCAGTTATCAAAATTTAGTCGATGAAAAAAGCGCAAAAATTTTAACGGCCGCAACACTTGATAATAATTTTAAGGAAGTACCTGAAAATGTAAAAAACAAAGTCAGAGCAAGGCAGCTTAAACAAATGCTTCTTGCATATATTGATTAATAAATAAAGTTTTTGTTAATGCTATGAAAGGATGATTATATTATGAAATGTCAACATTGTAATGAAAATGAAGCAACAACTTATATTAAAAAGAATGTAAACGGTAATGTTACGGAAATGCATTTGTGCAGTGACTGTGCAAAAGAGTTAGGCGTTATGGATGAATTTTCACCGGAAAGCTTCTTTAAAGATACTTTCTTTGGCAATTTTCTTGGTGCAGGAATTCCGGCAATGAATGTTTTGTCTGGTATTGAGCATTGTGAAAGCTGCGGTTCAACGTTTAACGATATTGTAAGAAGCGGTAAAGTCGGTTGTGCCGATTGCTACAGTAAATTTGAAGATAAGCTTGAACCTACAATTAAAAAAATTCACGGCAATGCAAGTCATATCGGCAAGCATGTAACATATACACAAGAGGTTGAGCCTGAAGAAGAAAAAACTTCTCAGCTCAGCGAAATAGATAAATTAAAAGAAGATTTAAAACTTGCTGTTAAGGAACAAAGATTTGAAGATGCGGCAGTTTTGCGTGATAAAATCAAGGAACTTAACGGGGAGGCTTAAAAATGGAAAATTGGTTCAACGGCAAAGGTAACGATAATGATGTGGCTATGTTTACAACTGTTCGTTTGGCACGTAATTTAAGTGATGTGCCGTTTAAAAGTAAAATGAGCAGTGAAGTAAAACGAAATACGGTTAAAAAATTATATGCTTCAATCAAGAATTCCGATTTGGCAGGGGAATTCAGTTTGGTGGATTTATCAAACGATTCACAAATTAAGGCTCTATCTTATGCCGAAAAACAATATATCAGCCCGGAGTTTGCAGCTGAAAAAGGTTCGTTTTTACTGTCTTCTCAAAGCGATGTTTCGGTAATGCTTTGTGAGGAAGACCATATCAGAATTACATCTTTTGCACCGGGTCTTGATGCGGCAGAAGCATACAGAAAAGCAGATAAAGTTGATGATGTTTTTATTAATGGCTTAAAAATTGCCTTTGATGAAAAATTAGGATTTTTAACTGCAAATCCAATGAATTTAGGTACCGGCATGAAAGTTTGTGTAGGTCTTCATTTGCCTGCAATTAAAGCAAATAACGCTATTGACGGATTAATTTCCACAGTGGGCAAATTGGGACTTTCACTTCGCAAACTTTACGGCGACGGCGGAGCATTTTACATGCTTTCAAATCAAATTTCATTAGGTATTACGGAAAAGTCTGCTCTTGATAATATTACAGCCGTTGCAAAACAAATTATTAAGCGTGAAAGAGACCTTCGTGAAGTTATTAAAAACAGTGAGCGCTGGGAAGATTTACTTTACAGAAGTGCCGGCACGCTTAAAATGGCAAGAAAACTTGATTTTAATGAGTTTTCCGAATTGATTTCAAATGTTCGTTTAGGCGTTGCCTTGGGCATTTTTGATATAGATATGAAAAATATTGGCTACCTTATACATAACTGTGCCGACGGTACTGTTTTATGCGACAGCGGCAATGAAGATTCGCCGGAACTTGTTTCGAAGTTAAGAGCACAGCTTGTTAGGGATAGGTTGGCGTAGAGGAATTGTGTTCCTCTGCGGAAAAGGAGGAATAATTATGTATAGATTTAACAGTTTTACTCAAAAAGCAAATGATGTTTTGAATCTTGCAATTAAAGCGGCAGAAAATTTCGGCCATAATTATGTTGGCACCGAACATATTTTAATAGGCTTGTTAAAAGAGGGCACAGGCACGGGTGCTTTGGCTCTTAACGAAAAAGATGTTACTCTTGAAAAAGTTGAAAACCTTGTTAAAGAAAATATCGGCACAGGCAATCCTACACGGCTTTCACCTCAAGATTTCACTCCAAGGGCAAAGCGTATAATTGATATCAGCTTTCAAATTGCTCGTGGAATGCTTAATTCATTTGTCGGAACAGAGCATTTACTTATTGCATTGTTAAGAGAAAGCGACAGCGTTGCAGTAAGATTTTTAAATGCTTTGGGTGTAGATGAAAACGCTTTGCTTGAAGAAATTTGCGCTTCTCTCGGCAGAGGCGAATCACAGTATCGCAATTCTTCGGCAAAAGGTAAAAAAGGAAAAAGTAATACTCCTACTCTTGATGAATTCGGTAAGGATTTAACTGAACTTGCACGTCAGGGCAAAATTGACCCGGTTATCGGCAGGGATAAGGAAATTGAAAGAGTTATACAAATTCTTTCAAGAAGAACAAAAAACAATCCTTGTTTGATAGGTGAACCGGGCGTAGGTAAAACAGCAATAGCAGAGGGCTTGGCTCTTAAAATCGTTAAAGATGAAGTGCCTGAGCTTCTTGCGGGCAAAAAAATTGTTGCTCTTGATTTAACTTCAATGGTTGCCGGTACAAAGTACAGGGGAGATTTTGAAGAAAGAATCAAAAAAGCAATGGATGAAGTAAAAAATGCAAAAGATGTAATTCTTTTCATTGATGAAGTTCATACCATTATGGGTGCAGGTGCTGCAGAAGGTGCTGTTGATGCAGCTAACATTTTGAAACCTTCTCTTGCAAGGGGCGAAATTCAGGTTATAGGCGCAACCACTATTGATGAGTACAGAAAAAATATTGAAAAAGACGCTGCACTTGAGCGCCGTTTTCAAAGTGTTCTTGTCGGTGAGCCTACAGAAGAAGAAACTGTTGAAATACTTAAAGGCTTGCGTGATAAATATGAGGCTCATCATAAAGTAAAAATCAGTGATGAAGCAATTAAATCAGCAGTTAAAATGAGTTCTCGCTATATTGCAGACAGGTTTTTGCCTGATAAAGCCATTGACCTTATTGACGAGGCTGCTTCCCGTGTAAGACTTAAAGCTTTTACAGCTCCCCCAAATCTTAAAGAAATGGAAATTGAAATTAAAAAACTTAAAGAGGAAAAGGCAGATGCAGTACGAAATCAGGATTATGAAAACGCTGCTAAAATCAGGGATAAGGAAAAAGAATTGCAAACTTTACTTGATGAAGAAAGAGAAAAGTGGAAAAACAGTTCTTCCCGTGATGTAAAGCAGGTTGAAGTAGAAGATATTGCAAATGTTGTTTCCGCTTGGTCGGGTATTCCAGTTACACAGTTAACAGAAGAAGAGTCTCAAAGACTTTTGAATATGGAAAAAATTCTTCATGAAAGAATTGTAGGTCAGGATAAAGCCGTTTCTTCTATTGCAAGAGCAATAAGAAGGGGCAGGGTCGGACTGAAAAATCCAAACAGACCGCTGGGTTCATTTATATTCCTCGGTCCTACCGGCGTAGGTAAAACAGAACTTTGTAAAACTCTTGCCGAAACAATGTTTGGTAATGAGGATGCAATAATTAAACTTGATATGAGTGAGTATATGGAAAAGCACACCGTATCAAAACTTATCGGTTCGCCTCCGGGATATGTTGGATTTGATGAGGGCGGTCAGTTAACCGAAAAAATCAGAAGAAAACCGTATTCTGTTGTGTTGTTTGATGAAATTGAAAAAGCACATCCTGATGTTTTCAATATGCTTCTTCAAATTCTTGAAGACGGTGTTTTAACCGACTCTCAAGGCAGAAAAGTATCCTTTAAAAACTCAATAATTATTATGACTTCAAATGTGGGCGCTTCTAAAATTGTAGACGGTAAGGGCGCTTTAGGCTTTGGCGACAAAGAGGAAACACGCACAATTGAAGAATTGGTTATGGGTGATTTAAAGAAAACATTTAAGCCTGAATTTTTAAACAGAATTGATGAAATAATTGTGTTTAATCAGCTTGAAGAAAAGGATATTGAAGAAATTGCAAAACGTATGCTTAATTCACTTACAAAACGTGTAAACGATTTGGAAATGAAAATTGATTTTACGGATAATGCAATTAAAGAGCTTGCAAAGGAAGGCTTTGATAAGGTTTACGGTGCAAGACCGTTAAGAAGAACCATTCAGCAAAAAATTGAAGACCCTCTTTCAGAGTTAATGCTTGAAAATAAATTCGTTGCCGGTAAGTCCTGTACGGTTGACTTTGCAGATGATGAATTTAAATTTAATATTGCATAATAAAAAGCAGGTTGGCTTATCGGTCAACCTGCTTTGCTATTTAAAGCTTTGCGTTAATGCACATTATTTCTCCGTTTGAAAAATCAATTAAACCGTAGTATCCGTCGCACAAAGCGCCGGGGTTAAAATATTGAACGGAATTTATTTTTTGGTTCATAGGCACGTGGGTGTGTCCAAACAAAACCAAGTCAACATTTTGTTTGTTTGCCTCATCCTGCAACATTTCCAATCCGTGCTTAACATAAAATGTGTGTCCGTGGCACATTAACACCTTTTTGCCTGCAAAGTTAAAAATTTCGCAAAACGGATTGTTGCTTGAAAAATCACAGTTTCCGCTTACTGCTTTCAGTCTTAATTTGTTGCCAAAATAAATTTCAGCATCTTCCAAATCTTTGCCGCTGTTATTATCTCCTAAATTTACAAATAAATCTGTGTCGTTAATATGCATTTCAACAGCGTCAAAAAAGTTGCTTTTTCTGCCGTGGCTGTCTGAAGTTACAAGAATTCTCATTCATACATCAACCTTTAAAATCATAGTATAATATATAATTATAAATCAAATGAAAGGGGAATACAATATTTATGGATTACAATAAAAATGAAATGAATAAAATAATGCAAAATGCATCTAAAAAAACAGGTGTTGATTTAAATAAAATGAAGCAAGCTGCAGACAGCGGTAATTTAGATGATTTTATTAACCAAAATTTGTCAGGCGAGGCAAGCAAAAAATTAAAATCCGTGCTTTCAAGTAAAGAGCAAACAGAAAAATTGCTTTCAACTCCTCAGGCAAAGGAATTGCTTAAAAATTTGCTAAAAGGATAATTTATTATGGATAATATAAATGATATAATTTCAAGTCTTTCTGCCGATGATATTAATATGCTTAAAGATGTGGCTTCTTCTATTTTAGGTGAAAATCAGCAATCGCAGGCTCAAAACGATAGCAATGGCACTGTTAATTCTTTGTTAAGTAACGGAGCTAACAATTCTCAAAATCAAAGCACAAACGCTTTGGCTAATTTGGGCATAAACGCAAATGATTTTAATATGATGATGAAGGCAAAGTCTTTGTTTGACAAAATGAATTCGGCAACAAATAAAAATACAGATTTAATAATGGCGCTTAAACCTCATTTGTCGCCGGAACATCAGGCAAAGGCAGATACGGCAATTAAAATTTTGCGCCTTTTTGAAATTTTGCCTTTGCTAAAGGATTTGTTTTAATGCAAACTTTTTCAAACAACGATATAGAAGAAGCAAAAAAAAGAGTAAGGGAAATGAAGAAAAAAGCAGAGTCATATTCAAACGGTCCGGGTGCTTTTTCGGCTGAAAGAAACTCTGAAAATTTAAATGAAAATCAAAAAATTAATAACGAAAAAGAAGAAACGGCAAAACCTAAAACAAAAGAGGAGGACGAAGAAAAAGACTCCTCTTTTTTAATTTTGATTTTACTTTTGCTTCTTTCACACGAGGGTGCTGATAATAAATTGTTACTGGCACTGCTTTATTTGTTGCTTTAATGTTAATTTTTTGTTGTTTAATTAAATATAATATGGAAATAATGGAAATGTTATGGTATTATATTTTCATATGGTTTTATTCTTTGGGAGGATAAAAATGGCAGATTATATAAAATTAAACATTGCCGACGGTGTGGATGTTTTAACCGTTCCGGCAGATAGGTTTAAAACTAATGAAATAGCAATTTCTCTTACAATTCCTTTAAGCGAACATTCAGCTTCGGCAAATGCTCTTGTAATTATGCTTCTTTCAAGAAGCAATGCACGTTTTAAATCTTTAAAAGAATTAAATACTCATTTGGCTTCGCTTTACGGTGCAATTCTTCAGCCGTCAGTGTCCAAAATCGGCGAAAATCAGTTGCTTAAATTGGGAATCACTTGTATTGATGACCGATTTTCTCTTGATGATAAAAAAATATCAATAGAGTGCGCAAATTTGTTGTTATCGTTACTTTTTGAGCCTAATTTTGATGAAAATCACAGTTTTAAAGAAAGCAATGTTGAAACCGAAAAACGCCTATTGGTTGAAAAAATTGAAAGCGAAGAAAATGAAAAAAGAACATATGTACTCAGAAAAACAGAGGAAATTATGTTTGCCGGTGAGCCTTATGCCGTTAATCGCTACGGTTCAAAAGAATCTGTTTTGGCTCAAAATGCAAATTCATTAAAGGCTGCGTGGCAAAATCTTTTAAAATCTTCAAAAGTGCTTTTAACTGTTGTGGGTAATTGTGCAGCCGATGAAATAAAATCATTGCTTGCAGAAAAATTTGCTTTAGTTGAAAGAAATTACAAGCCTTTGTCAAACGCTGTGTTTAAGCCTGCGGTTGATAAAGTTAAAGAAGTTAAAGAAGAAATGAATGTTAAGCAGGGCAAGCTTGTTATGGGCTTTCGTGTTAATTTAACTCCGGATGATAAGTTGTGCAGTGCCATGCGCTCTTTTGCCGATGTTTTCGGCGGAGGACCGTATTCTAAACTTTTTGCAAATGTTCGTGAAAAAATGAGCCTTTGCTATTATTGTTCTGCACGCTATGTCAGGCAAAAAAGTTATATAGTAGTTCAAAGCGGCTGCGAAGAAGAAAATATGGACAAGGCAGTTGCTGAAATTTTAAATCAAATTGAAGAAATTAAAAAAGGTAATTTTGAATATGAATTTGCATCTTCAAAAATTGCTTTAAGCGATGCAATTAATTCTGTTTATGACGGTCCGGATATGTTGGAATCTTGGTATATTTCTCAAGTTGCCGACGGCAAATTTAAATCTCCTAAAGTAAGTATGGCAGAAAATGAAAAAGTTACTGTAGAAGAAATAATCAAGTGTGCAAATCTTATTGAACTTGATACTGTTTATAAACTTACGACTGTTAAGGAGGGCGAATAAATGAAAGAAATTATATCAAATGCTCTCGGTGAGAAATATTATGAAATAAATCATAAATCAGGTCTTAAAATTTTTATTATGCCAAAAGAGCATTACAAGTCAACTTATGCCGTGTTCGGCACAAAATACGGCTCCATAGATACTCGCTTTAAAAGAAGCGACAGTAATGATTATACTGTTGTTCCCGAGGGTATTGCTCACTTTTTGGAGCATAAGCTTTTTGAAAGTGAAGAGTTAGATGCTTTTACCAGGTATGCACAAACAGGCGCTTCCGCAAATGCTTACACATCCTTTGATAAAACATGTTATCTTTTTCAATGCAGCGATAGGTTTGAAGACAGCCTTAAAATACTTCTTGATTTTGTAACGCATCCTTATTTTACAAAGGAAACCGTTGAAAAAGAACAAGGCATTATAGGTCAGGAAATAACTATGTATTATGATGTTGCCGGTTGGATGAGTACTTTTAATCTTTTAAGGTGCCTTTATAAAAATCATCCGGTAAGAATAGATATTGCAGGAACTGTGGAATCTATTGCTCAAATTACAGATAAATTACTTTATGATTGCTACAACACTTTTTACAATTTGCACAATATGGCACTTGTTGTTGTGGGTAATGTTGATGTTGACAGTGTAGTTAAAATTTGTGATGAATATCTTGCAATGGCAGAGGACGTTACGGTTGAACGTTCTTTTGAACCGGAACCTCGTGATATTGTTAAGCCATATGATGAATATCATCTTGCAATGAGCGTGCCTGTGTTTTCATTCGGTTATAAAGAAAAATGCGAAACTCCGGAAAGAAGCCTTAATGATATTGTAGAAACAAATATTTTGCTTGAAGTTCTTTGCGGCGAATCTTCACCGCTTTACAGTAGGCTTATTGAAGAAGGGCTTATAAATTCGGAGTTTTCAAAAGAATATTTTACAGGCTATGGTTATGAAGCAATTATGTTTGACGGCGAATCAACAAATCCCCGGGCAGTTGCAGACGAAATTAAAAAAGAAGTTGCAAAACTTAAAGCAAACGGTATAGATGACGAATTGTTTGAAACGGTAAGGCGCAATTTATACGGTAAGGAAATTATGCAGTATAATGATATTGATGCAGTGGCAAACGGTATTATTGGCGCATATTTTTCAAATTATAATATTTTTGATGTTATGGATATTTATAAATCCGTTACAAAAAATGATGTAGAAAAAAGACTTTCGGAAATTATGGATGAAAAGTACAGTGCATTATCCGTTGTAAAGTCTGAATAGGAGAAATTATGGATAATTTTACAACTGTTTTTTTTGACGGATTGGGTTTAAGTTTTAATATTCCCTCCGTTGCGTTCAGTATCGGTTCATATGAGGTTCATTGGTATGGCATTATAATTGCTTTCGGCTTTTCTCTTGCCATACTTTACGGCGGAAGAATGGCTTATAAATGGAAAATGAGCCTTGACGGTATGATGGATGTTTTAATTTGGGGTACTCTTTTGGGCATTGTTTGCGCCCGTGCATATTATGTTATATTTATGTGGGATTATTACAAGGTTCATCCCGGAGAAATAATTGCTATTTGGCAAGGTGGAATTGCTATTTACGGTGGCATTATAGGTGCATTAATCGGCGGCTATATCGGCTGTAAAATCGGTAAAATAGATTTTAGAAATTTGCTTGATTTAGGCGCTCTTGGCTTATTGATAGGACAAGGCATAGGCAGATGGGGCAATTTCTTTAATCAGGAGGCATTTGGTACAAATACGGAAACTGCACTTTTCAGAATGTGGTCTGTTAAAATAAGGGATACTTTGGAGGCAACCTCCGCCGATTTATTACAAAAGGGAATAGAGGTTAACCCAAATGTTCCTGTGTACCCAACTTTTTTATATGAAAGCGTGTGGTGCTTGCTTTTATTTGTTGCACTTCATATTATTGTAACCAAGCACAGAAAATTTAAGGGTGAAGTGTTTATTCTTTACGGAATTTTTTACGGGCTTGAAAGAATGGTTGTTGAAGGTATGCGAACCGACAGCCTTTACATAGGCAATTCAACAATCCGTGTAAGTCAATTGCTTTCAGCCGTTGTTGTTGTGGTGTTTATAATTTGGCTTGTGGTTTTAATGACAAAGCTGAAAAAAGGCACACTGCCGGAAAGATATATGATTAATCCGCCTGTAAAATCTGCGGTTTTGGCAGATAATTCAGCACAGGTTTATAAATATTCATCAGGCACGGTTACTTCATCTGATGATGATTTCTTTAAAGTAATTGGAAAGGATAATGATTAATTAATGGCAATTATAGACGGAAAAGCAGTTTCAAAAGCCGTTAGAGAAAGAGTGGCAGAAGAAACAAAGCAGTTAAAAGCAAAAGGTGTTACACCCGGTTTGGCAGTTATTATTGTAGGTAATGACTCCGCATCACAGGTTTATGTTAAAAATAAGGAAAAGGCTTGTGAAGAAGTAGGTTTTTACAGCGAAAAATTTGCTCTTGACGAATCAACGACTCAAGAAGAATTAAACGCTCTTGTTAAAGAATTAAATGAAAGAAAAGATATA
>CAKSWS010000019.1 GCA_934512155.1 uncultured Eubacterium sp.
TGGTGACCCGGACGGGAATCGAACCCGTGTTACCGCCGTGAAAGGGCGGTGTCTTAACCGCTTGACCACCGGGCCATTGGTGGCTTTAACTGGATTCGAACCAGTGACACCGCGGGTATGAACCGCGTGCTCTAGCCAACTGAGCTATAAAGCCGTGTTATTACCAGCTCGTTTCAAGCAAGGTAGATTATATTATAGAAAATATAATTTGTCAACACTTTTTTTGAAAAGTTTTTTAAATAGCACATTTGTTTGACATATTTCAACAGTAATGTTATAATTATTCTGTGAAATTACAGATATTTTATGATAATAATTTTACAAAATATTTGTTATTTTGATTTTGGCAAAATAATTTTACAGGAGCTGTTTATAATGGATAACATAAACAACACTCAAAAAAAAGTTTTTGAATATATAAAAAAAGTTATAGGCGACAGAGGTGTTGCTCCTTCTGTTCGTGAAATAGGCGAAGCTGTGGGTTTGCGCTCCACATCTACAGTACAATATAATCTTAATGCGCTGGAAGAAGCAGGATATATTGAGCGAGACCCGAATTTAAAAAGAACAATAAGAATTGCCGGCAGTAACCTTAAAACCGTGCCTGTGCCTTTGGTGGGAACGGTTACGGCAGGTGTGCCTATTTTGGCAACAGAGCAAATTGAAGAATACATTCCTGTTGCCATGCGCAAAAGCGGCAACTATTTTGCCCTGCACGTTAAAGGCGAATCAATGATAAACGCCCACATTTGCGACGGCGATATTGTTATTGTTGAGCAAACGCCGGTAGCGTCAAACGGCGACATTGTGGTAGCCTTAATTGAAGACGAAGCCACCGTTAAAAGATTTTACAAAGAAAAAGGCCATTTCAGGCTTCAGCCGGAAAATGACGAGTTTGAACCCATTATTGTTGATGAACTTATGCTTTTGGGAAAAGTTGTTACTGTTATTCGCAATTACTATTGATAACAGCAACAAAATATGATATAATTTGATATATTTTGAAAGAAGATGATTTTTAATGAGCGATTGCAATCATAACTGTTCCGAATGTGAATCAAAATGCAGCAGCGCACAGCCGGAAAGTATGCTTAAACCGATGAATAAATATTCTAATATAAAAAATGTTATAGGCGTTGTTTCCGGCAAAGGCGGAGTAGGCAAAAGCCTTGTAACAAGCCTTTTGGCTTCAAAATGTGCAAAAGCAGGCTTAAAAATTGGAATTTTGGACGCCGATATTACAGGTCCGTCAATTCCAAAATCATTCGGCGTTAAAGAAAGAGCAATGCAGGATGATGAATGCCTGTTGCCTAACGTTACGGAAAACGGCATTAAAATTATGAGCATTAACCTGCTGCTTGAAGATGAGAACTCGCCTGTTGTTTGGCGAGGACCTGTTATAAGCGGCGTTATTCAACAATTTTGGAGCGATGTTCGCTGGGGTGAACTTGATTATCTTTTTGTTGATATGCCTCCCGGAACAGGCGATGTTGCCCTTACTGTTTTTCAAAATCTGCCTGTTAACGGCGTTGTTATTGTTTCAACACCTCAGGATTTGGTTAAAATGATAGTTAATAAGGCATTTAATATGGCGAATATGATGAATATTCCCGTATTGGGCGTTGTTGAAAATATGAGCTATTATATTTGTGAAGATTGCGGAAAGAAGATTGAAATTTTCGGCAAATCACAAATTGACGAAACCGCAAAAGAGCTTGGAGTGCCTGTTCTTGCCAAATTGCCAATAAACCCGCAAATCAACAGGCTTGTTGACGCAGGCAAGGTGTTTGACGCAGATTGCCCGCAACTTGACGATTTTGTAAAAGTATTAAGCAAATAATTAACAAACGGCGGCAGTAGAATGTTTTTTATTTTCACGCCGTCCAACATAATATTTTGCCTGCCGAGGCAGGCGGAAAGGTTGCATTATGGCTAAAAGAGAGGACTATATCTCCTGGGATGAATATTTCATGGGGGTTGCCTTGCTTTCATCTATGCGAAGCAAAGACCCAAACACCCAGGTAGGTGCATGCATTGTCAATGACGATAACAGAATTGTAAGCGTTGGCTACAACGGATTTCCACGTGGCTGTTCCGATGAAAGCTTTCCTTGGGAAAGAAGCGGCGAAAACCCAAACGACACAAAATATCCTTTTGTTTGCCACGCAGAACTTAACGCAATTTTAAATTCAAACGGAATCGGGTTAAAAAACACACGAATTTACGTGGCGCTTTTTCCTTGCAACGAATGTGCAAAATCCATTATTCAAGCAGGAATTAAAGAGGTTATTTACATAAGCGACAAATATGCAAATACCGACGGTGCAAAAGCAAGCCGCATGATGCTTGAAAGTGCAGGCATTAAATTAACCCAATTTAAAAGCAACAAAAAAATTGAAATTGATTTTGACAGTGAGAAAGTATAATGCGCTTAGAAGATGTAACAGAAGTTGACCTTTACGACTTTGACAAAACCATAGTTCCCTTTGACACAGGCACAAGATTTACCCTTTACTGCCTGCTTCATTACCCGTGGATTATTATAACCATGCCCGTAATTCTCGGCGCAGGGTTGCTTTGCCTTTTAGGTATTATTAAATTGCAAAAATTTAAAAATATTTGTTTTTGCTACGTAGCAATGATTCCCTTTTACCATGCCCTTTTGGGATTTTGGAAAAAACACCAAAAAGATATTTACGATTGGGTTTACGAAAGAAAGTTTGATCGACCGTTTGTTATTGTAACGGCGTCGCCTGATTTCTTAATAGGCGAAATTTCCGTAAGACTCGGCGCCATTGCAATGATTTCCACACACCATAAAATTTCAAACGGCAGAATATTAAGCCCCAACTGCAAGGGTAAAGAAAAAGTTAGGCGTTATCTTGACAGAATAGGTGATTTGCCTATTGATGTAATTAATGTTTATTCCGACAGTTTTAAATCCGACCAACCTATTTTTTCCCTTGCCACAGGCAAATGCTACCACATTGAAAACGGCAAGCCTGTTTCATTCAATTATTCAGAAAAATACGGAGATTAATTTTATTTATGAAAAAAACAACTGTGATAATTATTACAATAATCATGCTGGCTGTGTTTGTGGCAGCCGGTTTGCTTTATTCTAAAGTTTACAAACCGGCTCATACAAACGAAACACAAAGCAGCGTTTATTACGCACAGGGAATGAATAAATCCCGTTCAGGCAATAAGGTATTACTGGCAGAGCTTGAAAACGACGATTTTTATCTTTATAAAGATGGGGATTATGTTATTCTTTCTCACGGCGGTCAAGAAACAGAGTTTTCCGATTGGAGCGAGTATATTGCAAACGAAACACCCCAAATGTATTATGACGACTACAACGACGACGGTGAAAAAGAGTTGCTCATAAGAGCACTTGAGGGAACAGATGAACGCACAAAGGAAAAATATTACTGCGTTTATGTTTTATTCATAACAACAGACGAAAACGGGAAATATAAATACAGTGTAACAATGGCAAACCGTTCTACTTGGTACACAACGTTTTCAAATTTGGTAAACTGCGAAGTAAGCCAACCCACAATTAACAAAAAGCGTGTTCAACTTGTTATGGAGCAAAGCGGCAAAAGCGTTGCATATGACTCCTCAACAGGCATTGTTAACGGCTCAAGAGGTTGGTACATTAAATCATTAACAGACGAAAAGGGTAATTACCTTACATTTAAAGATTGGTACATGGGTCCCGGAATCATTACCGTTAACACCGATAAAAAAACGCTGGATATTAAAATTAATATTTACGTTACCTACAACGAAACAAGTGCCAACCAATTAGGAGGCGTTATGACCTGCGGTCTTACGCTGACCGGCAATTCGTTTTCCATTACACAAAGAAGCGTTACTTTTAAAACAACAGACGAATATAAAGTTTCCAGCTTGCTTAAAAAACCTGATAAAGATTGGAGTTATACCTCTGAAAACTCCGCCCCGTACTCTTCAAGCGACAAGGTGCTTGACAATATCAGCGCAAGGCATTCACTTAAAAACGACGTTACGTCCGACCGAACCAATTTTTCAGGCAACGGCACGGAAAATGCAGCACTTGATAAAATTGTTATTACCCAAAATGCTGTTAAACTTTATGCAAAACAAGGCTATATTTTCCCTGAAAAAACCGTTGCCGCAGGGCTTTACACCCTTAACATCGATGTTGAAGGCGTTAGATGCGACATAACCCTTTCTGCCGAAGTTTCAACAGAAAACGGCGTTTCGGTTTTAACATATAATTTAGATAAAAATTATACACGAGAGGAATTGCAGAACTTTACATTCAAAGTGGGCAGCAACAATATATAAACTTTTTATAAAAAGAATTACAAAGGGATTGTTAAATATTGAACGATTAACGTTTTTATGATAAAATACCACCTACAAATAAAAGGAGCTGTTAGTGTGAAAGCCGCACTGACTGATTACATTACCATTTAAACCTGTTTGGGCAACGCAGGATATATGGGGTAATTACTAATAGACTATTTGTTGCCTGAAAGGTTACGGTGATTAATATGAACGTTGTTATTACGGCAGATTCTACCTGCGACCTTCCCGATTACCTTGTGGAAGAGCGTGGAATTATCATTACCCCCCTTTCTATCCTTTTAGGTGATAAATCGTATCTTGACGGCATTGAAATCGGTCCGGACGAAGTGTATGACCATGTTCGCAAAACAGGCGAAATTCCAAAAACGGCAGCCGTTACCCCAGCCCAATACGCAGATGTTTTTAAAAGCATTACAGATGAAGGCAATGCCGTTGTGCATATAGGCTTATCGTCTGCAATTTCATCAAGTTACCAAAATGCCGTGCTGGCGGCAAGTGAATTTGAAAACGTTTACTGCGTTGATTCAAGAAGCCTTTGCACAGCCATGGGTTTGCTTGTTTTAAAAGCCTGCGATTTAAGAGATAAAGGCTTTGAAGCAAAAAAAATTGCAAACAGAATAAAAGCACTTGTGCCTAAAGTTTCCACCACATTTGTGCTTGACAATTTGGAATATTTATACAAGGGCGGCAGGTGCAGCGGCGTTGCAAGATTTGGTGCAAACGTGCTGGGCTTAAAACCCTCCATAGTTCAAAACACAGATACCGGCGCACTTGAAGTGGGCAAAAAATACCGTGGAAAAATTGATATGGTTTACAAACAATATGTTGAAGACTGTCTGTCTAACATCAATAAAATAGACACGGAAAGAATTGTTATTGCCGATTCCGGCGGGATTTCCGGTGAATCGTTGGCGTTTGCAAAAGGCGTTATTGAAGGAAAAGGCGTTTTTAAAGAAATTATTTCCGCCACGGCAGGATGCACAATATCATCTCACTGCGGTCCAAAAACATTGGCAATATTCTATTTAAAAAAATAAAAAATGCGCCTTGATTAAGCAACATTCAGGGCGCTTTGTTTTTGCAATTATTGTAAACCGCCGTTAATTTTAAGTTTACAATAATCAAATAAATGCTTATACGTACTGCAAAAGCACAAAAGCAACCCTAACACATAAATAAAGAAAGGCTGTGAAAGTTAAGATGAGCTTAAAGGATGAAGTTTTAAAAATTCTTATTAACGACGGCGGATACGTAAGCGGCGAAGAGCTTTCAAAAAAATTAGGTGTAAGCCGTGCATATGTGTGGAAACTTATGGTAGATTTAAGAAACAAAGGCTACACTATTGACGCCACAACAAAAAAAGGTTACATATTAAGAGAAAACGACGAAATTATATGCGGCAGTGAAATTGAAGCAAAAATGCGCCACCCTATAAGCGTTGTTTACTATGACGAAACAGATTCCACAAACACACGGGCAAAAATTTTGCTTGCAGACGGCAAAGAGGGCGATTTTGTTGTTGTGGCAGACAAACAAACGGCAGGCAGGGGCAGGCAAGGTAAATCCTTTTATTCTCCAAAAGGAACGGGAATTTATATGAGCCTTGTGGTTCACCCAAATTCTTCATTAAAAAACGCCGTTACAGCCACAACGGCGGCAGCAGTTGCAGTTTGCAAAGCCATAGAGGAATTAACAGACGTTAAGCCTAAAATTAAATGGGTTAATGATGTTTATGTTAACGGAAACAAAATTTGCGGCATACTTACGGAAGCGGTTTCAGACTTTGAAAGCGATACCGTTACAAGCGTTATTATAGGCGTTGGCGTTAACATTACCACAAAAGAATTTCCAAAAGATGTAGAAAACGCAGGGGCAATAGGCGTTGCTGTGGACCGTGCAAAAATGATTGCCGTTATTGCCGACAATTTGCTGGAAACATTTACGGGTGATTATGACAAGTTTATTAATTACTACAGAACCCACAGCATGATTATAGGCAAAAAAATAAACTTTATTTACAGAGGGCAAACCACTGCCGCCACAGCCGTGGGAATAGATGAATTCGGCGGACTTGTTGTTAAAACAGAAAACGGTAAAATTCAAACATTACGAAGCGGTGAAATAACAATAAGACCGAAAAAAAACGATTAAAAAGGTAATTTAAATGAACTCAACAAAATCAAAAACAAAGCCAAAGGCAAAAACAAACTACATATTGGGAATTATGCTTGTTTTGCTGATTATAATTTCAGTTGTGCTTGCCGTGTGCCTAAAACCAAGTAACGCACGCAAGCCTATAATTTTTAACACAAATGCAAAATATGTTGAAGGAATAGACGTTTCATCACATAACGGTGAAATTGATTGGAAAGAAGTAAGTGAAAACACGGATTTTGCCATTATTCGTGCCGGCTACAGAGGTTACGGCACCGACGGCGTGCTGACTCAAGACAAAAATTTTGACGAAAACATAAAAAATGCACTTAAACACAAAATTTCCGTGGGAGTTTATTTTTATACACAAGCAGTAACGGTTGAAGAGGCAAAGGAAGAAGCAAACTTTGTGCTGAACATCATTAAAGGACATAACATTGAACTGCCTGTTTTTATTGATTATGAATTTGCGTCTGATGCAAACGGTGATTCAACAGGCAGATTATACGGTGCAAACTTAACAAAAGAACAGGCAACGGAAGTTGTTAACGCATTTTGCACCGAAATTCAAAAAGCAGGCTACCACGCAGGCGTTTACTCATCTTCAAACGTTTTTAATTTTTATTTAAATTCGGAAAATTTTGTTGAAAACGCTTTTGTGTGGGTGGCAGATTACAATAAAACCGTTAAATTTACAGGCAGCTACGACGTTTGGCAGTACAGCAAAAGCGGTTCTTGCCCCGGCGTTAACAGCAAATATTGTGATGTTAACAGATGGTATGTTAATAATTGAATCACCCTTAATTAAGGTAAGCTTTTTATAACAACTTTTTCCTTTTAACAAACTAATATTTATTGACCTTTGTTTTTTTATATGATAATATTAAAATGTATTAATATATATAGTTATATATCGGAGGATCACAAATGAAAAACACAGAAAAATCACTTGACGCACTTGTTGCCCTTTGCAAGGGCAGAGGATTTGTTTATGCCGGCTCGGAAATTTACGGCGGTCTTGCAAACACTTGGGATTACGGTCCCCTTGGCGTTGAACTTAAAGATAACATAAAAAAAGCCTGGAGAAAAAAATTCATTCAGGAAAACAAATACAATGTAGGTCTTGACAGCGCAATTCTTATGAATCCGCAGACATGGGTTGCTTCCGGCCATTTAGGCGGATTTTCCGACCCTCTTATGGACTGCTGCGAATGTAAAACACGCCACAGAGCAGACGATTTAATTGAAAGTTTTGACGGCACAAACGTTGCGGGCTGGAGCAATGAGGAAATGAGTGCATATATTAAAGAGCATAACATTCCTTGCCCAAACTGCGGCGCAACTAATTTTACAGACATTCGCCAGTTTAACCTTATGTTTAAAACATTCCAAGGTGTAACAGAAGATTCTAAAGACGAAATTTATCTTCGTCCGGAAACCGCACAGGGTATTTTTGTAAACTTTGCAAACATTCAAAGAACAACAAGAAAAAAAGTGCCTTTCGGCGTTGCTCAAATAGGTAAGTCTTTCAGAAATGAAATTACACCGGGTAAATTCATTTTCCGTGTTCGTGAATTTGAACAAATGGAACTTGAATTCTTCTGCAAGCCCGGCACAGACCTTGAATGGTTTGAATATTGGAGAAGTTTTTGCCGTGATTGGCTTTACTCTCTTAACATCAGCAAAGATAATTTAAGATTAAGAGACCATTCACCGGAAGAACTTTGCTTCTATTCAAAAGCAACAACCGACTTTGAATATCTTTTCCCGTTTGGCTGGGGCGAACTTTGGGGCGTTGCCGACAGAACAGACTACGACCTTACACAACACATTAAAACAAGCGGTAAAAATTTGGAATATTTTGACCAGGAAGCAGGCGAAAAATACGTGCCTTACGTTATTGAGCCTTCACTTGGCGTTGAGCGTCTTTTCCTCGCAGTTTTAACAGAAGCATATGACGAAGAAATTGTTGACCCTGAAAAGAACGACAAGCGTGTTGTTATGCACTTCCATCCGGCTCTTGCTCCGTTTAAAGCGGCAATTCTTCCTCTTTCAAAAAAACTTAACGACAAAGCAGGAGAAGTTTACGATGCACTTTCAAAGAAATTTAATGTTGATTATGATGATGCAGGTTCTATAGGCAAGCGTTATCGCCGCCAAGATGAAATAGGCACACCGTATTGCATTACTTATGACTTTGAATCAGAAGAAGACGGTTGCGTTACAGTAAGAGACAGAGATACTATGGAACAGGTTAGAATTCCTATTTCAGAACTTGAAAAGTACATTGAAGAAAAAATTGCATTTTAACAAAGAACTAAATAATGCCTTCAAAGGGAGGGTTTTAAATGAATTTAGACAGAGGATTAATTAAATCCCAGGCAAAAGAACTAATTAAAGGCAAAGTTATGAAACTGTTTTTAACTGTTTTTATTATTCAGCTTTGCATTTCCGTTGTTCCGTCTGCATTGATGGGAATCGGCAACATTGCAAACGGCAAGCCGTTTTTCAATTCTTACAGCGATATTTTTGACGGCGGCAATTATAATTACAACGATAACAGTGATAACGGTTTTGATAACTTTGACGATTTTTACAACGACCAGCAAACAGGCGGAGATTTTTATAACTTCGGCTCAGACAACGACAATTTAAGCGATTTTGAAAATTTTGGCACATCTGCTTCAAGGGGTACAAAAATTGTTCCTGCAGATGTTAAAGCCGTTCCGGCATACAGCATGTTCAACACCGTTTCATCAAGCGTTCTTGATTTTGCGGCAAGCATTACCAACTTTTTGCTTATGCCTCTTACAGTTACGTTGACATACTTCTTTGTATTGTTTATCAGAGGTCAGGAATTTAGCGGAACAGACGGAATCAAGTTTGTTTTTAATGAAACATATTCCAAAAAATTCGGTTCAAAATTCTGCTTAATGCTTTTAAAAGGCTTATTCACATGGCTTTGGGCAATTTTGTTCATAATTCCGGGTATAGTTTACAATTACAAAACATATTTTGCTTTCCAAATTATGTGTGATAATCCGGAAATCTCACCAACCCAAGCACTCAATTTAAGCAAAAGAATGACAAACGGTCATAAATCCGAACTTTTTGTTCTTGATTTAAGTTTTATTCCTTGGGCTATTGCCTGCGTAGTTGTTTTCCCAATTATTTACGTTGCACCTTACTATATGACAACACAGGCTCTTTACTACGAAAACTTTAAAATTCGTGCATTACAGCAAGGTGTGCTTACAGAGGATGACTTTTTAAGCGACAAGCAAAGAATGGAAAAATATGCCCAAGCTGCACAAAACGGAACATACCAACAACAGCCTAACACATATACTTCCAACGCAAATTATCAAACCGGCGCAGCTTACTACACACCTAACATGAATACAAACACAACAGCAAAACAGCCTGTTCAACAACCGACACAGCAACCTCAACCGCAGGAAAATGTTTATTACACGGATCCTGCACCACAGCCTGCTGCAGAAGAAGCAACACAACAAGCAGCACCTGTTGCAGAGGAAAAGTCGGTCGAAGAACCTACCCCGGAGGTTAAACCAAGCGATAAATACACACCGGTTACTCCGCCAAGCGAAAAATTTAATAACGAACAATAAAATTAAAAACCGCCTAATATAGGCGGTTTTTTCTGTTTTATTAAATTCCACTTTAACAAAAAGACAGATTGGCTATAAAAAAATAAGTCCCCATTGTTAAAGGGGGATGTCATCGAAGATGACAGGGGGATTCTATAAAATGATGTACCTCTTACAAGAATCCCTCCGTCAACACTTCGTGTTGCCACCTCCCTTAAATTAAGGGAGGCTAATCGGTTACAAAACAAGACCGCCGTGCTTACGCACAGGCGGTTTTGTTTTTGTGTTGCTTTTATAAATAAAAGTGATTATTCCGGATTATATGAAGAATTAAGGCTTGAAATTGTTTTATTTGTTTCATCAACAATTTTATTAAATCCGCCGGCATAGGTAATACCGCCCTGAAGTTTTATTACTTCAAATTCAGACTTATCATAGTCATCATAATCATCATCCGTACAAAAATACGGCACTTCGTAACCTTTTTCTTTAAACTCGCTTCTGTAAACGGTTTCGCCGTTTAACGTGTACGTCATATAGCCGTAATCACAATCGGCAACGGCAATATAAGTTGTTTCAAATTCACCGCCGTTAAGGGCAACAATGCGGCTTGTTCCCGTCCACACACGGGCGGAATTTTTTCCGTAAGCATATGAGTTATTGCAAATCTCAACAGTGTTATCTTTATTGTTTTGCAAAATATAATAAACAACACTGCTTTCTTGATTTTTTAGTTTTGTAAGACCGTTGTTTTCATAAAGTTTAACTGCGTTTCCGTTTTGCCAGCCGTAAACCTCAAGCCTGTATTCCGGTTGAGTAACAACTATGGATTCGCCGTTTTTATCTTCAGAGGAAGATTTTGTTTCACGGCGGCTTATAATAAGCAATTCCTCATTACCGTCGGCATCAAAATCAATAAGCCTTACAACAGCAACGCCGCCTGCATAGCAAATGTTTGACGATGTTTCGGCAAACGGCTTGCCGTATTTTTCAATACGCTTTTCAATTACATCATAATATGCCGCCGCTTTACGCTGTTCTTCCGATTTTGGAGAAACAACGGCATTTGCCGCTTTTTCGCTTACAAAAGTATCTAAACTTTTAGTTATCATATCAACTAATTTTTCAGCCTTTGCGGCAGAAACGGCAGAAAACTTTACCGTTTCAAAATCTGTTGAATTAATTTTGCCTTTAACGGCATAAATATCTTTTTCACTGTCATATTGGCAGGTATGTGAGGTCTTTTTAAATTTATTTCCTTTTAAACCGAACATTTCCAGCTGATTTTCATCTTCCTCACCGATAAAACCAAGGTAATATTTGCCGCCGTGGCTGTAAACAGAAACAAAACTGCCGCCGTCTTTTCCTTTGCTTGCTTTGTCGCTGAAAAATTTAACAAAATCGCCTTCGTCATAACCCCAAACCTCTACGGTAAAAGTGCCTGAATTGTTATATGCAACAAAAAGCTCATCCTTTCCGTCGCCGTCAAAATCAAGCTGACGTGCACAGCAAAGACCCGTTACACTCCAAACATTATCGTCAACACCCACATCTGTTTTTTGCGTTTTACAACTGCCGTAATCTGCAATTATTTGGGTGCAAACACCGCCTGCATCGCTGTAATACTGCTTTAATTTTTTATTGCTTGAATTAATATTTGCCGTAAAGCATACAATGCACAGCAATGCCGTCAAAACAACAGCCACAAATGCGCCGATTTTAACTGCACTGCGTTTTTCAATGAACACATTTTTAATTATTTCGCCGAAATTTTTACCGTCGGCGTATTTAAAAGTATATTTTACTTTGTAATATGCCGTAACAAAAGCGTTTTTGATTTTATCTAAAGCAGATTCTTCAAATTCCGGCTCATCATCAAAATAATTGTACTTTTTAAACATGTGTTCACCTCTTTTACACTGAATTAACTTTTGCAATAAAATTTTACCCCAAGGCAACAGCAAACTGCCCGGGCTTTTCTACTTCATATACCTAATATCGTTGCCCTCAAGAATAAGAGTGGAAAAATCGCCGACAATACGGCTTGTAATTCGCTGGTCGTATTCACGGTTTAAATCATAATGATTAAAATTAGTGCTTATAATTGTGGGTTTTTTCTTTAAAATGCGTGTGTTAATAATGTTATAAAGGCAGGCAACCGTATAGGCACTTTTAAATTCCGTGCCCAAATCATCAATAATAAGCAAATCGGTATTTAACACATCATACTCGTTATAATATATGTTTTCCGTTCTGCCGAAATTTTCGTTTTGCAAATCGGAAAGAATATTTTGCGCCGTGCCGTAAACAACAGAATACCCTTTGTTAATAGCCGTGTTTGCTATGGAAAGGCTTAAATGTGTTTTACCAAGACCGGTTCCGCCCATAAACATAAGATTGGGTGAATGTGAATTAAAACCCTGTGCATACATTCGGCAGGATTCCAAAATTCTTTCTGCCTTTTCCCTTGGAACAACGCCGTTTTCATTTGGCGTTTCAGGGTAATATGATGTGTTAAATGTTTCAAAAGTGCAGGAATCAAGAGGGGCGATTTTTCTTACGGAATCACGCTCTATTTCTTTAAGCAACTCCCTGTGGCAACTGCACATTCTGTCATTAACATAACCCGTATCGTTACAAACAGGGCAAAAATATTTAATTGTTAATGCATCTTCATCAAAACCGTTTTTAACAAGAAGTTCCTTTTTTTCCTTTTGAAGAGCAAGGCTTGCACGCCTTAGCTTATCAACTTCCTGCTCTATATTTCCGCCTTGGAAAAACAATTTTGAAATTGAAAATCCTATGCCTGAAAGTTTTCTTTGAATTTCATCAAGTTCCGGTATTTTTTGTGAAATTTCCAAACTTCTTTCGTTTGCTTCAAGAGTAGCTTTTTCCCTGCGCCTTTCAAGAATATTTATTGCTTTTTGATAAACTGTGTTTTTGTAAGCCATTTTTACTCCTTAATACTTAATTTCCGTATTATTAATAGCGTCTTTTTTAATCTGCTCCAAATCAAAAGTAGGCTTGCTTGTAATTTCACCGGCTTTTGAAGCGGCTGCGTTTTTCTTTTCTCTGCTTTTTGCAAATTCAGCCTTTTCGTTTGCCACGTCTGCCGGAGTTTTAACACCTGCTTTTTTCCAATTTTTTAAAATTTTATCAACATAAGGCAAACTGGGTGCCGGCGTATTGTCTTTCATTTCATCTATTGCAAGGCAAATCATTTCAAAGCTGAAATCTCTGTTCCAGCCAAGCACCGTTTCTCTTTGTTTAACGGTGGGGTTTCTGTGGCGAATTCCCGCATATGCCGCAATTTCGTTCCACAGTTTGTCGCTTTGCTCTATGGCAAGCAACTTTTCCTCTGCGTCGCCTATTGTTTCAATACCTTCTTCAATCCAATTTTGAGCAATTTTTAATATGTAATTTGTGCTGATTTTCCTGCCTTTTTCGGTTTCTGTTTTGCAATAACCCAAAATCATTAAAATAATTTCCACGTTCATACCGTAAAAATTAACAAGATTTACCAGCATTTCCTCTTCAGCATGGCTTATGGTTCTGCCCAAAACACGCTGTGCCTCATTTAAAAGCTCTTTTATTTCACCGTTTTCGTTTACGGCACGCACTATATCTGCCGGAGTAAGCACCGGCGGCACAATATCGGGCTTTCTTTTAACAGCCGCCTTTGAATTAAGCGTGGTGCTTTCATTTTTTTCTGCCTGCACTGCCGTATAATTTGCAGTGTAAATATTAGACGTGCCAACCTGCTGCCCGTCTTTACGGGTAACAATGTTTTCGGCAACCCAAAACTCCATAATATCCTGCACATCCGAAGATGTAATACCCAATGTTTTGGCAATTTCGCCGCAAGTGGCAACGCCGTTTGCATTTAAAAGAATAAGAATTGCTTTTAACTGATATTCACTTGCAAGTTTTATATACCGTTCCACCAAATTTTTAGGTGCATTAAAAATCCCGCCGCCCCAAAAATCGCCTGTGGTTGCTATATTATATTCCATCGCATAACATCCCATTTTAAATGTTTATAATTCTAAAATTAATAATAGCAAAAATATTTTAACTTGTAAATAGACAATACAATTATAAGTACTTTTTAAAGAAAAGGTATTGACAAATTATGATTTATTAGATATAATTCATTTGCACTTGCGGATTTAGCTCATCCGGTAGAGCGCCACCTTGCCAAGGTGGAGGTAGCGAGTTCGAGTCTCGTAATCCGCTCCATCAGCCATTCCTTTAAAACGGGATGGCTTATTTTTTTATAAACACAAAAACACAGGCGGCAATAAGCAAATAAAACTACTTTTAACAATAAAATGCACGCCTGTGCGTATTTCTAAAATTTATTTTTATGCGCCTTACATGGCTACATAAGGCGTATGATTTTTATAACCCCTTGTAGTCGGAAAGGCAATAAATAATGAAAAAATTATTTAAAAAATTCTCCCATTCACACTTTTGGCTTTACACGGTTGTGTGTTTTTTTACGGGAATTATTATTTTTTCTCACATGGCAATTACAAACAAATCCTTTGTTTGGGTGCCGGACGGATCGGCTCAGCATTTTACGGCGTTTGTTTATTTTGGGGAATATTTAAGGGAAATTGTAAAAAACTTTGCCGCAGGCAATTTTGTAATTCCGCAATTTGACTTTTCAATAGGATTTGGGGAGGATATTTTAACATCTCTTCATTATTACGCAATAGGCGACCCCCTTAATTTACTTTCTGCACTTGTGCCTTCAAAATATGCAATTTTCGGCTTTAGTTTGTTAATGTGCTTTAGGTATTATTTAGCAGGACTTTCATTTACCGTTTTGGCAAAGCACAAAAAAATGCCTGCTTTTTCCGCAACCTGCGGTGCACTTATTTACACATTTACCACATTTACCCTTTACCTTGCGTCAAGGCATCCAAGTTTTTTAAACGCATTTATCTATTTTCCCCTTGTAATTTTAGGGGTTGAGCTTATTTTTGAAAAAAAGCGTCCTTACCTTTTTATTCTTTCAATTTGCTTAACGGCACTTTCAAGCTTTTACTTTTTCTATGTTATTTCGTTTTTCACCGTTCTTTACATTTTTGTAAGGCTGTTTTTTGAATACAAAGAGCACTTTTTCAAAAACCTGCTGAATGCTTTTCTTAAATTCGGCGGTTCATATTTACTTGGCATTTTAATGGCAAGCATAGTTTTTGTGCCTGTTGTTTTAAGTTTTCTTTCCGCAAGCAGAGGCGGCGTTACATACGGATTAAACCTGCTTTATAACAAGCAGTATTACGCACACTTTATTGAGGCTTTTGCCGGCACAACTTCTATTAACAACAACACATTTATGGGCTACACTGCCCTTGCCCTTGCAGGCGTTGTAATGATGTTTACAACAAAAAAGGAAAACAAATTTCTTAAAACCGCATTTATTATTTTAACGGTTATGATGATGTTTCCTGTTTTTTGCAAAATCACAAACGGCTTTTCCTATGTTACAAACAGATGGAGCTTTGTTTACGGTCTTTTATGCGCATACATTTTTGCAACACAAATTAAAAACTTTAAAAACATTAACTTTAAAACAGCAACGGCTGTCAGCGTTTTTGCCCTTATTTTCTTGGTATACACCGTTGTGTACCCGTCGGGACGAAATGTAACGTCATACATAACCTGCGCCATGCTTGGAATTTTTGCCGCAGGCTGCTTTATTTACAGTGCAACGCCTTTTATTAAAAAGTCTTTTTCAAAAGAAAAATGCGGCAGGCTGTTTAAATCCTTTACATTGCTGCTTACCGTTTTTGCCGTTTTTATTACAGCAATTTACACCTATAATCCAAAACAATCATCTGTTCTTAACAACAATATGGGTTTTAGAACGGGAATGAAATTTGCAAGCGAAAACGGTTTTAAAATACTAAAAGAATATCAAAACACAGATTCCGCAGTTGAACGCTATGAGGAAAATTTACCTCAATTAGGCGACGTTAATAACGCACTTATTAACAAAACATATTCCACCCAGGAATATTTAAGCCTTGTTAACAGCAACGTAAACAATCTTCAATCTGAAATGGGACTTGTTTACTTTAACTATTCAATAGTAAATTCAACTTACTGCGACCCATTCCTTTACACAATAGAAAACACAAAATATTTTGTTTCAAGCAATGCAAACGAATCAAATTACGGCATTAACACCACTGCCCTTGCCGGTCTTAAATCAACAATTTTAAAAGAAAGCATTAAAAAAGGAATTTACGAAAACGAAAATTATGTGCCGTTTGGATTTACCTACAAAAATGTTATAAACGCAGAAGATTACGCAACGCTTAACGCCGCAGACAAAAGAAGAGCACTTATAAATGCCGTTGTTCTAAACAACAACAGCGAAAAAGCAAACACAACGGTTACTGATTTAAACATTAAAAACGAAGCGCAAAATTGCACCTTTGAATGCACAGATGACAATGCAATTATTGACGGCGGCAAAATTTACGTTTTAAAAGACGGAACAAAACTAAACATTAAAGGAACATCGTTGCCAAACAGCCAAATTTATGTTTTGTTAAACAACATTACATACACTCCTGCCCATGAAGAAACACTTATGAAAATTGTTAAGCCGGAAGAATACAACAATTTGCGTAAGTTAAAGAAAATTAAACTTCATTTTGATAAAATGAAATGGGTTGCACCTACAAACAAATATGTTTCTTTAAACGGCAACAACAACTCTGCAAGTGTATCACTGGCAACGCCATACCACGATTATTACAGCGACACAACTGATTTTACAATTAATTTAGGCTACAGTGAAACCGCCGTAAACGATTTCAGCATTACGTTAAAAGCAGGTATTTACAACATTGATTCTATTCAGCTTGCCTGTGAACCTATGAATGATTTTGAAGAAAAAATAAACGATTTAAAAGAAAACACATTGGAAAATCTTAAAATCGAAACAAACAAAATTACAGGCACAATAAGCACAAATGAAACAAAAATGCTTTACCTTTCCGTTCCTTACAGCGAATATTGGAGCGCAAAAATAGACGGTAAGGACGCCGAAATTTACAAAGCAAACACCGCCTTTTCCGCTGTTGAAATTCAGCCGGGAGAACATAATGTTGAACTTACATACAAAAACACAAGCATCAGCAAAGGCGCTGTACTTTCCGCAGGCGGATTTGCAATTTTCATTGCCCTTGTTGCCATATGGGAAATTAACAATAAAAAGAAAAAGAAAATAAAATAAATATTTATTTTGTAACCGATTAGCCGCCCTTGTTAAATGGTTACTCCCAACAGTGTAAAATAAAAGCCTCACTTGTTAAAGGGAGGTGGCAACACGCAGTGTTGACGGAGGGATTCTTGTAAGCCGAACATTACTTAGCTGAATCCCCCTGTTTTTGCAAGCAAAAACTTTTCCTCTTTAACAAGGGGGACTTATTTTTATGTTTATATTGATATGTTTATATTGAAAAAACATTAACATTATGTTAAAATGAATTGATTTTTGAAGAGAGGATAAAAATTTTATGTTTATACTTATGGGCAGTATTGCCGCATTAATCATAAGCGCAATACAAATCGGATTCTTTTTCCGTGAACGCAAAGCAGGAAAATGCATCCACACAATTATTAAAAATCTTTTTACAATCAACTTAATTACAGCTTTTTTTCAAAGATATGTATTTAAATACCAACATTTTATAATTTCAAAAGGTTACCCCACATCATCATTTGTTAAATATTTTTGCTTGGCAATGGTTGTAGGCGTTGTATTGCTTGCAATTTACGCAATTATTTACAAATATGTAACCTTTGAAGAGGAAAAGCCAAAGAAAAAAGCAGGTCCTAAAGTTTTTAAACTTATTTCCGTTATTTTATTCTGCATTGGCAGCTTGTGCTTTATAGGAACAATTTGGGGCAAAGGCTCTTACGGTGATGTTACGGCAGACCAGCTTTTAATCAACCTTATTTCCCCTGCCGGCGGTGCAGAAAGCGATGTTTATGTTGAAGGTATTGAGGGACTTGTTTTCCCGGTTATGCTTATGACATCCGTATTTTGTATGTTTGTTTACTCAAACTTTAAAATGATTTACCACGGCATTAAGAAAAACATTACATTCTTTAATGATTTAGTTCACAGAATCATCAGTTTTATTCTTGCCGTTGCAATGCTTGTTGGCGGTGCTTGGTACGGAATTGAGCAGTTTCAGCTTAAATCTCTTTACAACGCATACGTTGCAGATTCCAAATTCATTGAAGATAATTACAAAGACCCAAGAGATGTTAAACTGCAATTTCCGGAAAAGAAAAGAAATCTTATCCACATTTACCTTGAATCTATGGAAAACAGCTACCTTTCCAAAGATTTAGGCGGATATATGAACACAAACCTTATTCCCGACCTTACAAAATTGGCTTACGAGGGTTACACTTTTTCCGATAATAACACAAAGTTCGGCGGTCCGCTTAAAGCAACCGGCACACAATGGTCTGTTGCCTCAATGATTAATATGACCACAGGCTTACCAATGAAAGTGCCAAACGAACCAAATGCATACGGCACAAGCGGCAGCTTTTTACCCGGTGCGTTTACAATGGGTGATATTTTGAAAGAACAGGGTTACGAACAAACGGTAATGTTTGGTGCAGACGCTAACTTCGGCGGACTTTCAAACTATTATCACTCTCACGGCGATTATAAAGTTATGGACTATAATTTTGCCAAAGAAAACGGGCTTATCCCACAGGATTACAAGCAATGGTGGGGATTTGAAGACGACAAGCTTTATGAATTTGCAAAAGATGAACTTACAAGGCTTTCAGAAACAGGAAAACCGTTTAACTTTACAATGGAAACGGCAGATACTCACCGCCCGGGCGGTTATTTAAGCGAAAACGCACCTACCCCGTTTGACGACCATTATGCAAATGCCATTAACTACAGCCAAAGGCAAACATATGAATTTGTTGAATGGATTAAGCAACAACCGTTTTACGAAAATACCACAATAATTATTATCGGCGACCATGTTAGTATGGACACTGATTTCTTTAAAGATTTTGACCCTGATTATTTAAGAACACAATTTAACGTTATTCTTAATCCTGCCCCGGAACTTGATACAAGCAAATCTGTATTTACCGACAGAAAGTGGGCAAACTTTGATATGTTCCCAACAATTTTGGCGTCTATGGGCGTTAAAATTAAAGGCGACAGACTTGGAATAGGCACAAACCTTTTCTCAAACAAACCAACTGTTTTTGAAGAATACGGCGTTGATAAAACAAACGATGAGCTTGATAAAAAGAGCGACTTTATGAACAAAAGCATTCTTATGCAAACAGATGAGCAAGAGCCTGCGGAAAAGCCGGAAACAAAACCGGAAACCACCACAGCGGCATAATTTAAAATTATAAGTCCCCCTTGTTGAAGGGGGACTTAACATTAGTCGCAAACGAGCCAATAACAAAAGAAACTATATAGTTGCATTAACAATTTTGTAAAAGAAAAAGCGGTCTTAATAAGACCGCTTTTTCTTCATATAAAGTAAGGAGGTAGAATGAAAATCAAATAGATTTCAGTCATTTAAATATTGATAAACAGGTTCTTTTTCCTGCGAATCATAAATTGAAAAGTGGAAATTAACCCCTACTCTGTTTGACATTCTTGTAACTATATCAAGAAAATCATTTATATCTGTTGTTTTGCCGGAGAAAATATCCAGCGTTGAATCAACAAACACATCTGTTAAATCATAATCGCCGGCACAAAGTCCGGTTAAAAAACCGTAAAATGCAACGGCGCTATTAATGCCGTAATCATTAATATTAATAAGCCTGATGTTTGACGGAAGTTCAAGGGAAAGCTTATTAGAACAATCAATATAAATAACATTTCCCTTGCTTTGCTGTGCCGTTATAACGGCTGCTTCAGACAAAATTTTTGTTTTTCCTATACCTTTAATTCCGGTAATAAATTCAACCATAAATGACACCCCTTTAAATATTTGGGTAAGTTTTTTATATTTTCCCTACCCTATAGCCTCATTATAGCCTGCAAATAAGAATTTTGCTGAAACAAACTGTGAAATTTTAATTAAAATAATTAAAAAACAGTTAAGAAAAAATCAATCTTTGTCAAAATCTGTTGTGATTTCCTTTGGGGCATTAGGCGGCGAATAATCAAACCTGTTTATATGATTATCGCAAACAAAATAAGTAAGCTCACCGGCAGGCTCAGATTCCTGAAACGCCTCTACCACAACAAGTTTGATTTTCATTTTATCCGGCAAAATCGATTTTATGTAAACGGCAACGGTTTGACCCTCAAAAAGGAAATCGCACGGTTCTGCCAACCCTGCCAAATTAGGCATAAGTTCCACAAAAACGCCGTAACTTTCCACACTTCTTACAACGCCGGTAACCGTTTGCCCAACCTCAAACAAGTTTGCGTTTTCCTGCCACGTACCTAAAAGTTCTTTTAACGAAAAAGTAAGTTTTTCAGGCTCTTTTTTTCTTAAAACGACACGAATACCCTCGCCCTCATACAATCTTTCACGGGGATGATTTATTCTTGAAACAGAAAGCATATCAATAGGAATTAAAGCGTTAATACCTGCGCCTATATCAATAAATGCACCGAATTTTTCAAGGTGGGTAACTGCAGCGTCAATAATATCACCCGGCACAAGATTATCAATATAATTAATTTTACAGCCTGTTTGAACCGCCTTGCGAGATAAAATTGCACTTGTGTTGCCAAAATCATCACGCTGAAAACCTAAAATCGTAAAACACACAAATTTATTAACCTTGGAAATTAAAGCAATATCCCTTGTTGTGCCGTCATCAATGCCTATGGCACCCTCTTCACGAGGAATAATTCCACGAATAATACCCAAATCCACATGCAAATTATGGTCGCTGTCGCACAAAAGCACACGGGATTCTATTACACTGCCGTTCATCATTGCTATTTTAATGTCTTCAAGAGAATCAAAAGTTCTTTGCAACGCCGTATTTTGACCCTCGGGATAAAATTTCATAACATCACTCTCTTTTATAATTTTTGCAAAACACGATGTAATTAATTCTATGCAAAAAGGGGGCATATTATGTTGTAAAGAAAAAATAATTGTGCTACAATATACCCGATAAAAAAGTAATTAATATAAGGGAGCAACTTGGCGTTATGTAATTCATCAAGCGTATTGCCGACAATAAAATAATTAATCAATAAAGGGGCAAAGAATTATGGAACAACTTAAACTGCACGACATTGTTATTATGAAAAAGCCGCACCCCTGCGGTTGCAAAGAGTTTGAAATATTAAGGCTTGGCGTTGATTACAAATTTAAATGCACAAAATGCGGCAGAGAAGTTATGGTGCCCCGAATTAAAGCAGAAAAAAATATAAAAGGTGTTAAAAATGTTTGATAAATTAAACGAAGTAGAAAAACGATTTGAAGAAATAAACAAGCAGCTTTGCGACCCTGAAATTGTTTCAGACCAAGAGCAATATACTAAGCTTATGAAAGAAATGAAACATCTTACCCCGGTTGTGGAAAAATTTAGGGAATACAAAAAGGCAAAAGAAACGTTTGACGAAAGCAAGGCAATGCTTGACGAAGGCGGAATGGACAGTGATTTTGCCGAAATGGTTAAAGAAGAATTTGAGCAAAGCAAGGAAGACATTGAAAGAATTAACGAAGAATTAAAAATTTTGCTTTTGCCAAGAGACCCTAATGATGACAAGAACGTTATTATTGAAATCCGTGGCGGTGCAGGCGGTGAAGAATCGGCACTGTTTGCAGGCGTGCTTTACAGAATGTACACTATGTATGCCGAGGCAAAAGGCTTTAAAACAGAGGTGCTTAACGCCAACGAAACAGGTCTTGGCGGATACAAGGAAATCAGTTTTTCAGTGGAGGGCGACGGTGCATATTCACGATTTAAATTTGAATCCGGCGTTCACCGTGTGCAGCGTGTACCTGAAACAGAAAGTCAGGGCAGAATCCACACATCCACAACAACCGTTGCCGTTTTGCCGGAAGCCGAGGACGTAGATTTTGAACTTAACGAAAAAGATTTGCAAATAGATACATTCCGTTCGTCCGGTGCAGGCGGTCAGCACATTAACAAAACCTCATCTGCCATAAGAATTACTCACATTCCCACAGGCACTGTTGTTGAATGCCAGGATGAGCGTTCACAGCATAAAAATAAAGAAAAAGCAATGAAAGTGCTTCGCTCACGTCTTTATGACGCAGAAAAAGCAAAGCACGACGCAGAAATTGCAGGCGAGCGTAAAGCCCAAGTCGGCACAGGCGACAGAAGCGAAAGAATACGCACATACAACTATCCTCAAGGCAGAGTTTCCGACCACAGAATAGGTCTTACGCTTTATAAATTAGAGCAGGTTCTTAACGGCGATTTAGACGAATTGATTGACGCACTTATCACTGCCGACACGGCAG
The DNA here is from genome assembly GCA_934512155.1 of uncultured Eubacterium sp. Taxonomy (GTDB): domain Bacteria; phylum Bacillota; class Clostridia; order Oscillospirales; family Acutalibacteraceae; genus Eubacterium_R. The sequence continues at coordinate 22,616 of CAKSWS010000019.1, forward strand.
AAAAATTAAAAGCCGCAGGAGAATAATGCCGCTTAGTTTCCGTTTGACAAGGTAGGCACTTCGCAAATCAATGGGAATTCCAAAAGGTAAAACTATGAAAACTGAAATTTTTTCCACAACTGAACAGGATATTAACCGTGCAGGAAAAATTATTGCCGCAGGGGGGCTTGTGGCATTTCCCACGGAAACAGTTTACGGTTTGGGTGCAGACGCTTTAAACGATGAAGCCGTTAAAAACATTTACCTTGCCAAAGGCAGGCCAAGCGACAATCCGTTGATTGTGCATATTTGCAAAAAAGAAGACATTACGCCTTTGGTAAAACAAGTAACGCCTGAAGCAAAAGCGGTTATGAATGCATTTTTCCCCGGCCCCATAACAATTATTTTGCCAAAAAGCAAAAAAGTGGGTAATGTTGTTTCAGGGGGATTAAACACTGTTGCAATAAGAATGCCTAAAAATGAAATTGCACGCAGGCTTATTAAAGCCGCAGGCGTTCCCATTGCCGCCCCCAGTGCAAACACATCAGGCTTGCCAAGCCCCACAAAAGCAAAATATGTTATAGACGATATGATGGGTAAAATTGACGGAATTATAGACGGCGGCGACTGTGAATTCGGCGTTGAATCCACTGTTTTAACATTGGCAACAGACACGCCCACAATTTTACGCCCCGGCGCAATTACAAAAGAAATGCTTGAAAAAGTTTTAGGCAGGGTTGATATTGCAAAAGCAGTTACAGAGGGAATGAAAAATAACGAGATTGCTGCGTCTCCCGGTATGAAATACAAGCATTATGCACCGAAAGCCAAAGTTATTATGGTTAAGGCAGACGGCGAAAAGTACAGCAAATTTGTTAACATGCAAAAAAACGCATTTGCCCTTTGCTTTGAAGAAGATGAAGTTAACATTCCAAAAATCACCTTTGGCAAAGAAAATGACGATTTAAGCCAGGCAAAAGAATTGTTTGACGCATTAAGGCAGGCTGACGAGCAGGGCGCCCACAAAGTTTATGCCAGAATCCCAAGAAAAACAGGCGTTGGTCTTGCGGTTTACAACCGACTGATTCGTGCTGCCGCTTTCAGAATTATTGATTTGGAAAAGCCGTTTTTTATTGGCTTAACAGGTCAAACCGGAGCAGGAAAAGGCTATATCGGCAAAAAATTAAAAGACGCCGGCTTTAATGTGCTTGATACAGATATTTACGCACGAAAAATAACAGAAAAAAATTCTTTTGTTTTTCCAAAGCTGCAAGAAGTTTTTGGGAATGATATAATAGAAAACGGCGAACTAAACAGGCCGCTTCTTGCCAGGCGTGCATTTTCAAATAAGGAAAAAACAAAAACGCTTAACAGCATTATGCACCCGGCAATTATTGAACTTTGCAAAAAAGACGCAGAATTTCCGGCAGTGCTTGATGCACCATTACTTTTTGAATGCGGAGCAAACAAACTTTGCACAGTTGTTTTGGCAGTTACGGCAGATGAAAAAACAAGAATTTGCCGCATAATGAAGCGAGACGGAATAACAGCGGAGCAAGCAAAGCTGCGCATTAACGCCCAAAAGGACGAAGAATTTTACAAAAGCCACGCCGATTTTGTTATTAACAACAACGACGGTGAGGATATTGAAAGCCAAATACAGCATTTTTTAAAAGACACAGTGTAAAACGCACTTATCTATATAAACAAATAAGGAAGGATTTGATATTATGAGTAAAGCAAAAGAACTTCAAGATTTACTTTTTAATAAAAAAGTAAATGCGGCTGAAACATTAAGCGATGATGAAATAAAAACAGCCGATGACTTTTGTGAAGGTTACAAAGATTTTCTTTATAACTGCAAAACAGAGCGAGAGGTTGCCAAATGGGCAGAAGAAACAGCCGTTAAAGCAGGATTTAAACCGTTTAACGAATTTGGCAAACCGCTTAAAGCAGGTGAAAAGGTTTATGTTATGAACAGAGGCAAGGCAATTATGCTTTGTGTTAAAGGTAAAAAGCCTATTAACGAGGGTGTGCGCATTTCTGCGGCTCACATTGACTCACCGAGAGTTGATTTAAAACAATGCCCTGTTTATGAAGACAGTTCAATTGCATATTTTAAAACTCATTACTATGGCGGAATCAAAAAATACCAGTGGGCAGCCATTCCCCTTTCTCTTCACGGCAGAATTTGCAAAAATGACGGCACATATGTTGACGTAAGAATCGGCGAAGACAAGGGCGACCCTAAGTTTTGCATTACCGATATTTTGCCACACCTTGCAATAGAGCAATACCAAAGAAAGCCCAACGAGCTTATTAAGGGCGAAGAAATGAACATTCTTATAGGTTCACGCCCGTTTAAGGATGACGATGCAAGCGAAAAAACAAAACTTAACATTCTTAAACTTCTTTACGATAAATACGGCGTTGTTGAGCGTGATTTTCTTTCCGCAGAACTTGAACTTGTGCCTGCATTTACCGTTGATGACATTGGATTTGACAGAAGCATGATAGGCGGCTACGGCCACGATGACAGAGTTTGCGCTTACCCTGCTTTTGAAGCAATTTTAAATCTTGATGTTGTGCCGGAATACACTGCAATTACGGTACTTACAGATAAAGAAGAAATCGGCAGTATGGGCAACACCGGTCTTAACTCAAGCTATATGAAATATTTTATTGAGGATTTGGCAAGGCTTGAGGGATTTGAGGGCAGAGATGTTTTAAGACACAGCAAATGCCTTTCAGCCGATGTTAACGCCGCATTTGACCCAACATGGGCATTTGCATTTGAAAAAAATAACGCCAGCATGCTTAACGGCGGCGTTTGCGTTACTAAGTTTACAGGCGCAAGAGGCAAAAGCGAAACAAGCGACGCATCTGCCGAATTTGTGGGCTGGGTTAAAGCTTTGCTTGAAAACAACGGCGTTGTTTGGCAAAGCGGCGAACTTGGCAAGGTAGACGGCGGCGGCGGCGGAACTGTTGCAATGTATGTGGCAAATTTGGATGTTGACACTATTGACGTTGGCGTTCCCGTTCTTTCAATGCACGCACCTTACGAAGTTGTAAGTAAGCTTGATGTTTATATGGCTTATAAAGCATTTAAAGTATTTTTTGAAAAATAAAACAATTACTAAGAAGCTCAATACGATTAATGTTAATGGGGTTATTAGGGGGCTCGTTTGCGACCGCTGCCGGTGGCAGATAAAGGGAGCAATAAGAGCTTCGTAGCAGTCAAAATTTTTGAGCTAATGAAATGCGATAAAAATTTTGGTTACTGCACGGCGGATGGTCGTTGTTTATTACAAGTCATTTGTTGCACTCCCCCTGATTTGCGTAGTGCCCTCCTTGTTAAAGGAGGGGGGACCGCTTGCGGTGGGAGGATTCTATGGTGCCGTTCTTTTGCAACACGAAAGAATGGCACAACCCCGCCGTGTTTACGGCGTAATATATAAGTAACACATATTAATAAAGATTGTTGACTTACAAGAATCCCTCCGTCGCATATAAAATGCGACACCTCCCTTTGACAAGGGAGGCTAATTAGTTAAAAATCTGTCCCCTCTGCCACTGCGTGGCAGCTCTCTACACGGTGGGTGGTACCCTTTAGCAAAGGAGTTAAAGAAGTTATAAAAAAATCCCACTTTTACAAGTGGGACAAAACAAAATTAATTACTATGCTCATTAATAACATAATACCATTCAACCGTGTCTCCGTCAGAAAGCTTATATGCAGCCGCCGGCTTTGACGGTGCAACACCGTTTACACGATACATCCAGCCGCTGCCGGAGCCGCAGTCTTTTTCACAAAGGCCGCCGATACCCTGAATATATGTTTTTGACTGATATTTTAAACTTATACCGTTATCGCCGCAAACCGATTTAAGGGCTGTGAAAACAGTATCTCCACAGGTACCGTAATAAGTTGTGCCGCTTACAAAATATTCCGGCACATCCGCACCGTATGCAACGGCGTTTTTACAGCTGATTGTAAAAGAAACGGAAATTTCATTTTTCTCTTCATCTTCTCTGCTCGCCGTAGTTTTTTGCGGTTGAGCAGAATCATTTTTACTGTCGGACTTATTATTTTCTTTTTTTTCGCCGCCATTTTCTGCCCGGGCGGTTGTTTTTTCATCATTTTTTTTATTTTCTGTTTTATTTTCTGCAGAAGAACTTTCCCTGTCTTCCGAAAGCTGAGTTGTTTGTGCGGTCAAAGCCGTTGTTGTTTCATCATCAGAGTAAACCGGCGAAAAATGAGAATCCTTTTCACCAACAACATAAATTGTTTCACCGTTTTGCACATTTACCGTAACGCTTTTTTTAAAACCTGTAAAAGCAGATATGCAAATAAGGACAACAAGCAGCAAAGATTGCACAACTAAAATTAAATTTCTTTTCATAGCACACACATATTACCACAAATTAAGTTATTTGACAATATGCCCGCCAAATAGTATAATTTTTGTGCCGAGTAAACCGTGCTAAAAAGGTTTCCCGGGGAATGGGGTGAAAATCCCCAACAGCCTACTCTACTGTAAGCAGCTACAAGATTTCAATAACCACTCTTTTTGGGGAAGGTGAAATTAAGGCAAGCTGTAAAGTCAGGATATCCGGCTTCGGCAAAAATAAAGTCTTAGGTGAGGTAAGATTATGAAAAAAGTTTTAGCAACGCTCCTTTCTGTAATACTTGTTTTATCCGCATCCGTAACAGTATTTGGGGCAACACAAAAGGATGTTAAAGAAAAAACGGCTTCTGCCGCTTCATTTGTTGATGAAAGCTACAAGGCAGACGGCTATTCCGTTACATCAAACCTTAAAGTGTTTTACATTCTTGTAAAATCAGGTTACGACGTAAGTGCATATGAAGATGATTTTCTTGCGTCTGTAAAATCTACACTTGATTCAAACGGATTTACTTCTGTAGATAATTTAGGACCTGTTATCAACATTTTAATTGACCTAGGCTTAGACCCCACAAATTTTGAGGGCTACAACTTGGCAAATATTTTAACAGGCATTCCTGCTTCAAACTGCTACAACGCATATAATTTGGTTTATGCCATAGAAGCTGCAAAGGCATTGGGTCTTAACGATTATGCAAACGATTTGGCTGCCGCTCTTTTAGATTATTACGAGGCAGGCGTGGGCACACATTTTTGGCGTGCATACGGTTCTGATTATGACACCACAAGTGCCGATGATTTAGCAATGTTCATCATTGGTTTAAGCTATGTAGACAACGAAAATTATGATGTTTATTTGTCAGACGCATTCAGCTTGCTTCAAACATATTACACAGAACAGGGCTACAGCAACTACGGCGCAAACGCAGATTCAACAGCACTTGCACTTGGTGCATTTTCTGTTGCCGGCAACAAAGAGAAAGCAGATTCTGTTTATAAACTTCTTATGGATAACTTCTACAACAGCGAAAACGGTGCATACAAAGTTCCTGACGGATATGACGAAGGATATGCCGCATCAGACGCACTTTACGGCTTGGCACTTTATGCTCCGCTTGCAGATGAAGATCCGGTTCCGCCAATAAACAATGATGATAAAAAAGACAATAAAAACAACGGCAACACAAAGGCAGAGGAAAAGAAAAACACTTCCAAAAAATCACCTGCCACTTCAAACAGCGCTTCACTTGCAGGCGGCTTAACAGCACTTTCATTAAGCGCACTTGCTATTATTGCATTAAAGAAAAAAGAAAACTAAAAGCAATTGCTTTTATTATTTTGTCCCCCTTAAATAAGGGGGATTTATTTTTTTACCGATTTGCCTCCCTTGTGAAAGGGCATCTCCCCACGGTGTGGGGAGATGCCACGCAGTGGCAGAGGGGACGGGCTCCGGTTCGGAGGTGGGTTGCGAAGCAACTCGGAGGGATTCCTGCAAGCC
>CAKSWS010000020.1 GCA_934512155.1 uncultured Eubacterium sp.
ATGAAGAAATTTGGGTAGGTTTTGTATCGCTCATAAACCACATCATTAAATCTATATCATGGCAGCATTTTGCAAGTAGCATTGATGTGTGGCATTTGTTTGAATTTGCCCATTTCCCTCTGATATAAGATGTTGAAAGATGGTGATAGCTAACATGCTCTGTCATCTGAATATTAATAATATCTCCTAATTCTCCGTTTGTAATTCTTTCTTTAATGCTGTAGTAGAAAGGAGTATATCTTAAAACATGGCAAATCATAACTTTGTTGCCGTTTTCTTTAACGCAGTCAACAAGTTTACGCATTTCATCTTCATTAACTGCAAAAGGTTTTTCAAGCAACATGTCATATCCGACTTTAAGTAGAGGAATGGATGTTTCAACGTGCTGTTCGTCCATTGTGCCGTTAATTATTGCATCAGCAAGCTTTCCTTTTTTTGCAAGTTCGTATGCATTTTCAAAGCACATATCTTCACTAAAGTTAAAATATTCGGCACATTTTTTTCTTCTTATTGGGTTAGGGTCGGCAACACCCACGATTTTTAAATCTTCCGGGTTTGTTTTTGCAAGTTTACTGTAAACAAATGCACGGTGTCCTGCACCCACAATTATTGCTGTAACTGGTTTTTTGCTCATTTTCTTCATCCTTTTTTTTATTTTTTATAATTATATACCTAAAATCGTGTAAGTTCAACATTTTATTTGTTGACATGCAGATTATAATGTTCTAAAATCTCTTTAATAAAATTTATTAGGTGAATTATGAAAAGTTTGTTGAAGTATTTAAAAAACTATAAAATTGAATCGGTTTGTGCACCGTTATTTAAAATGCTGGAAGCAATTTTTGAACTTGTAGTTCCACTTGTTATTGCTTCTGTAATCGATAAAGGTATTGGCACAGGTAATACAAAATTTATTTTTCAACGCTGCGGCATATTGGTTTTGCTTGCCGTTGTTGGTATGATTGCCGCAATTACCGCACAGTATTTTGCTGCAAAAGCCGCTACCGGATTCGGCAGGGAATTAAGACACAGTATTTTTGATAAAATCCAAAGTTTGTCGTTTTCAGAGCTTGATGCTGTGGGAACTTCTAAACTTGTAACAATTCTTTCCAACGATTCAAATCAGGTCCAAAACGGGGTAAATATGGTTCTTCGTTTATTTTTGCGAAGCCCGTTTATAGTTTTCGGCGCAATGATAATGGCATTTACGGTTGACGTAAAATGTGCCTTGGTCTTTTTGTGTGCAATTCCGATTTTATCGTTAATCGTTTTTGGAATTATGGCTTATACAATACCAAAGTACAGGCAGGTTCAAAACAACTTAGACACTATTACCTTAAAAACAAGAGAAAACTTGTCAGGTGCAAGAGTTATTCGTGCATTTACACAAGAGAATAACGAAATTAATTCTTTCGTAGAAAGCAATAAAGCACTTTCACACCTTCAAAAAGCAGTTGGCAGAATTTCCGCATTAATGAATCCGGTAACGTATGTAGTTATTAATGTTGCCGTTGTTGTTCTTGTGTATTGCGGTGCATTAAGAGTAAACTCAGGCAATTTAACTCAAGGTCAGGTAGTGGCTCTTTATAACTATATGAGCCAAATACTTGTTGAACTAATTAAACTTGCCAATTTAATAGTTACAATAACAAAAGCTCTTGCCTGTGCATCTCGAATTGAAAAAGTTTTAAAACTTAAAAATTCATTGGAACATAACGGCAATAAATCGTTAAAAACAAATAATGCTGTTGATTTTTGCAATGTTTCTCTTAGGTATAACGGTGCAGGTGATGATTCTTTAACTAATATAAGTTTTTCGGCACCTAAAGGCAGTACCGTTGGTATAATTGGTTCAACAGGCAGCGGTAAATCAAGTCTTGTTTCTTTAATTCCGCATTTTTATGATGCTACAGCCGGTACAGTTTATGTTAATGGCAGAGATGTTAAATCTTATAATGACGACGAGCTTAGAAGTAAAATAGGTGTTGTTTTGCAAAAAGCGGCATTGTTTAAAGGTTCCGTCAGAGAAAATCTAAAATGGGGAAGATCCAGTGCTACAGATGAGCAAATGGAAAAGGCACTTGATAAAGCTCAAGTTTTGTCGGTTGTTAATGAAAAGGGTGGTCTTGACGCACAAATATCTCAAAACGGTTCAAATTTGTCAGGCGGTCAAAAGCAACGTCTTTCTGTTGCACGAGCTCTTGTACGTGAGCCTGAAATTCTGATTTTTGATGACAGTGCATCTGCTCTTGATTTTGCAACAGAGGCTAAATTAAGAAAAGAAATTTACAATCTTGATTATAATCCTACCGTATTTATTGTCAGTCAAAGGGCGTCGTCTGTTATGACTGCCGATAATATAATAGTTCTTGACGACGGCGAGATTGTCGGTCAGGGTACTCATGCTCAACTTCTTGAGAATTGTGAAGTGTATCAGGAAATTTATAATTCACAGTTCGGAAAGGAGGAAGCATAATGAGTAATAAAATTGTTATTAAAAAAGTATTGTCATATATCGGAAAATACAAGTTTTATTTACTGTTTTCAGTAATATTTGCTGCCGTATCTGTTGCGCTAACACTTTATGTACCTATTTTGGTGGGTAATGCAATAGACTGTATAATTGGTACAAATGATGTTGATTTTAATTCAATTACTTCAATATTGATTAATATTGTTATCACTGTTGCCGTAACTGCAGTTCTTCAATGGCTTATGAATGTTTTAAACAACAGAATTACTTTTAATGTTGTTCGTGATATGCGTGATAAAGCATTTAAGAAAATTGAAGTTTTGCCTTTTATATATCTTGATTCTCATTCAAACGGCGATATAGTAAGCAAAGTTATTTCAGATGCCGACCAATTTGCAGACGGCTTGCTTATGGGATTCACCCAGTTGTTTACAGGTGTTGTAACAATAATTGGTACACTTTGTTTTATGATTTCAATAAATGTTTGGATTGCTCTTATTGTTGTTGTTTTAACTCCCTTGTCTTTTGTTATTGCTAAATTTATTGCGAAAAGAACATATTCGATGTTTAAACTTCAAAGTGAAACAAGAGGCGAACAAACTGCTTTTATTGATGAAATGATAAATAATCAAAAGGTAACCGAAGCGTATTCTCATAAAAAAGAAAATCTTGATAAGTTTGATGATATAAATAACAGACTTGCAAATTATTCTTTGCGTGCAACATTCTTTTCATCGATTACAAATCCTGCAACTCGATTTGTAAACAGCATTGTTTATGCAGCTGTTGCACTTTTCGGTGCTCTTCTGGCTGTAAAAGGAAACGGTGGAATTACAGTCGGTATGTTATCGTGTTTTTTGTCTTATGCAAATCAATATACAAAGCCATTCAATGAAATAAGCGGTGTAATTACTGAACTTCAAAATGCACTTGCCTGTGCCGGCAGACTTATTGAACTTATTGAAGAACAGGAAGTTGAACCCGACACCGAAGATAAGAAAGTTCTTGAAAATCCAAAAGGCAATATTTTGGTTGAAAATGTGGATTTCAGTTATATTTCTGAAAAGAAACTTATAAAAAACTTAAATTTAAATATAAAAAGCGGTATGCGTATTGCTATTGTAGGTCCAACCGGTTGCGGCAAAACAACTCTTATTAACCTTCTTATGAAGTTTTACGATGTAAACAGTGGTAATATTTATGCTGACGGAATTAATTATAATAGCATTAATGTAAATTCTCTCCGTTCTTCATTTGGTATGGTTTTACAGGATACTTGGCTTAAAACCGGCACAATTAAAGAAAATATTGCAATGGGAAAATCAAATGCAACCGATGAAGAAATAATTGATGCGGCTAAAAAATCTTATGCACATTCATTTATTAAACGTTTGCCAAACGGTTATGATACTTTTATCGGAAGTGACGGTGTCAATCTTTCCGGCGGTCAAAAACAGCTTCTTTGTATCACAAGGTTAATGCTTGTAAATCCGCCAATGTTAATACTTGATGAAGCCACATCAAGTATTGATACAAGAACCGAAATTAAAATTCAAAAAGCATTTAATAATTTGATGCAGGGTAAAACAACATTTATTGTTGCTCACCGTTTGTCAACTATTAAAAATGCAGATTTAATTTTGGTTATGAATAACGGCTCGGTAATTGAAATGGGTACTCATAATCAACTTTTAAATGCAAACGGTTTCTATTATAATTTGTATAACAGCCAATTTGCAAATTTTGAATAATTTTAAGTAAATTTAAGGTTGCCGATTTATTGTAGATGTTGAGGTGATTTTATGAGAATTTTACTTGCCGAAGTGCCGTAGGCGGCAGCGGAATGGCTCAAAACTTTTGTAATGATTCAACTCAATGCTCATTACTCATTAATTTAAGTGAATGGACACAGGATGAAGTCGTGGTAAAAAATTCAACCGGGGAAATTATTTTAACTTATGCTGTAAATAAAAAGTATGATTCTGTTGTTATCAGCAGCTCTGTTTTAAAACAAAATGAAACTTACACAGTTAACGGTGAAGAAATAACAATAGGCTCGGTTATTTAAGTAATTCAACGCAAAACAGTACATCTAATAATGTAAATAATTCAGTTTCTGCCGAAAAAAGCAGTCAATTATATTCGGCTCGGTTTTTTATATTTCTGCATTTAACATAAATTTGTTGACTTTTTATGGGAAACATTATAAAATATACCTTAGTTACTTATAAGGGGTGTTTATATGGCAAGTTGCCCAAATTGCGGTAAAAAGTTGCATTTTTGGAATATTAAAGCCGAATGCAGTGGTTGTGGTGTTTCAATTCCTAACTATAATTGGGTTGAAAGATTGGAAGAAGATAATATTAATGCGGAAAAATCTTTTGCTGTATTTAACAGAACACTTAACAGAATTAAGTATTCTTTGTTTGGTACAAAATTAAGAATTGCTAGACTTGTTTTAACGTTTTTACCGGCATTGGCATTTATTTTTCCTTGGGCTGCAGTTAAAAGCGATGAAAATTCTTTCGCTTTAACTCTCCTTTCGTTTGACGGTTCTAAATCGGCAATAGATATGCTGCTTCAGTTATTTAAGAAAATGTCATTGCTTTCTGCAAATATGGGGTTTGAAGGCAGTTCAGGTCCTGTTAAATATATGTTTATAGGTTTAATATTCTATTTTGCGTCGGCACTGTTTATTGTGATTGCCTTTCTTTTAAACATAATTATGTGTAAAAAGCCTAAAACAAAATCAACAGTTGTGTTTGATGTATTTTCAATCGCATTTTCAATAGTCTCTGTAGTAATGTTTTTTTTGGCAGGAGGTTTTAATCAATCACTTGTTGCTTTTTCATTTGGCGAATTTAGCGCTTATAATTTCTCTTCTGGCTTATCTTGGGGTTACATTCCCGGTGTTATTTTGTTTTTGATTGCTATGGGAATCAACATTGCTGTTGCAGTTGCACCGGCTAAAACAGACGAACAGCTTGAAAACGAACGTATAGCAAAGGTTGAAGCAAAGGAAGCAAAGGAAAAAGAAGACGAACTTCGTAAAATTAAAGAACGTGAAGAAGCTGCAAAAGCTTACGAAGAAGAACAAAAACAAATTATTGCCGAGGCTAAACGTAAAGTTGCTGAAAAGAAGACAAAGGAAGAAGCCAAAGCTAAAAAGAAAAAATAATTTAAAAGCGCCTTTTACGGCGCTTTTTTGTTGTCAAAATCAAATGTAAATGTTATAATTAATTAATAATAAAATGGGGTAGTTTTTATGGATTATAATATGCTTTTTTCTCCGATGAAAATCGGTAAAGTTGAAATTAAAAACAGAATTGTCATGGCGCCGATGCTTATGGGATTCGGCAGGTTTAACGGCGACCCAACCGAAAAAATGATGAATTATTATGAGGAACGTGCCAAGGGCGGTACAGGCCTTATCATCACTGAAATTACAAGGGTTAACGATTTAACCGGTGCTTCTTCTTTTGGGCAACTTTCTGTTTCTAAAGATAGAAATATTAAACCGCTTTCACAGCTTGCTTCAAGAATCCATCGCCACGGTGCAAAAATTTTTGTTGAGCTTCATCATCCAGGCAGGCAAAATGTTAATTTAATGGTTAATACAGTGCCGATTTCTGTTTTATGCGATAAAATCATGCCAAACAATTCATATTCAAAATTATTGTTCGGTTCTATTGTTCCTATTGGCAAAAAAATGGTAGAAAAAGATTTGTTTTTTAAAACCGTAGGACCGAGTAAGTGCAACAGAAGTAAATTTTCCGAAAGTGCAAACAGAGGACTTTCGATAAAAGAAATAGAAAAAATTGAAAATCAGTTTGCCCAAGGTGCATTAAGAGTAAAAAAAGCAGGGTGCGACGGCGTTGAACTTCATGCCAGCCACGGTTATTTGATTCAGCAGTTTTTATCGCCTGAAACTAATCACAGAACCGATAAATACGGCGGTTCTCTTGAAAACAGAATGCGCTTTTTGCTTGAAATAATTGATAAAACACGTGCACTTTGCGGCAGCGATTTTCCTATTATTGTTCGTTTAACCGTTGATGAAATGTATGATAAAATCGGAAAGCCCGATAATGGTTATTACCTTGATGAAGGCTTAAAAATGGCAAAAATTCTTAATGATAAAGGAATAGATGCTATTGACGTTTCTTCTGCCGGATATGATACTTTTAATTATTGGCTTGAACCAACAACATTTGAATGCGGTTGGCGTAAAAATTTAGCCGCCGAAGTTAAAAAAGTTGTGGATATTCCTGTAATAGCCGCAAACTTGATTCGTTCCCCCAAACAGGCTGAAAAACAGCTTCAAGATGGTATTCAGGATTTTGTTTCCTTAGGCAGACCTCATATTGCCGACCCTCATTGGGCTGAAAAAGTTCAAACAGGTAATGAAAATAAAATTAAGCGTTGTATTTGTTGCCTTTATTGTTTTGAAAGTATGATGAAAGGCGCTTATATAGGTGATAACGGCCATTGTTCTGTTAATCCTTTTGTAGGTAAAGAAGATTTTGAATTTTCGCAAAACGGCAATGGCAGAAACGTTGTAATTGTTGGTGCAGGCGTTGCCGGATTAACAGCCGCAGAACTTCTTGCAAAGCGAAATTTTAACGTTACCGTGCTGGAAAAAAATTCTGTTGCCGGCGGTCAAATTAATCTTGCCGATAAGCCGCCTCATAAAGAAAAAATTCATTGGTGTGTTGAAGATTTGCTTGCCAACGTTCTTGATTTAGGTGTTGATATAAAATATAACACTTTTGCAAATAAATCGATGATTGATGCATATAATCCTGAAATTGTAATTATTGCCACAGGCGGAAACGCAGTTCATCCACAGGTATTTTCAGGTGAAAATGTTGTTACGGTAACTGAAATTTTAAATAAATCCGTTGAACCTAAAAATAAAAATATTTGTGTTATCGGTTCGGGTATGACTGGGCTTGAAACATCGGAACTTCTTTGTTCAAACGGCAATAAGGTTACCGTTGTTGAAATGGCAGATTCTGTTGCTCCCGGCGCATGGTTTCAAAATGTTGATGATGTTTTGCCTAAGCTGAAATCTGCAAATACCCGTTTTTTAACTTCAACAAAGTTGGCTTCTGTGTGTGAAAGCGGCATTCATGCTACAAATTTAAAAACAGGTGCAAATTTTAAAATTGATTGCGACTTGGTTGTGCTTTCAATGGGCGTTAAACCGGATAATGTGCTTTACAACGAAATTAAAAACAGTTATAAGCAGGTAATCAACATAGGCGATTCCCAAAAAACAGGCAGAATTTATAATGCCACGGAAGATGCTTTTAATGCAGTAAAAAATATTGAATAATAACTTGACAGATACCCCTGGGGAGTATATAATTTAAATACACCCCCGGGGTATATTTTTGTTTTAATTCGTATGAAAGGAAGATTATTATGACAGATTGTTGCTGTGAATGTAAAAAAATGAAAAAGCGTGATGAGGCAGAGCATAAAAAATTAATAAACCGTTTAAGCAGAATTGAAGGTCAAATCAGGGGCATTAAAGGTATGGTTGAAAATGATGCCTATTGTACGGATATTATCAATCAAGTGTCTGCAGTTACAGCCGCTTTAAATGCATTTAATAAAGAATTGCTTTCTGAACATATTAAAACATGTGTTGCAGATGATATTAGAGCAGGCAAAGATGAAACTGTGGACGACCTTGTTGCTACTTTACAAAAATTAATGAAGTAATTATCTATATATTAATAAATTATATTATACGCCCTCCTTGTTAAAGGGGGGGATGTCATCGAAGATGATAGGAGAATTCATCAAAAAAGAAGTATTCAACATTAAACCTATTTTTAAAACAGAAAGGTTGTGATTATAAATATGAAAGAGTTTGATATTACCGGTATGAGCTGTGCTGCTTGCAGCGCACGAATTGAAAAAGCCGTTTCAAAAGTGGAAAATGTAAATTCGGTAAGCGTTAATTTGCTTACAAATTCAATGGCTGTTGACGGTACCGCAGATAATCAAACTATTATTGATGCCGTTGTTAACGCCGGTTACGGTGCTTCGGTTAAAGGAACAAAAAATAAATCTTCAGAAAAGGAAAGTGTTAAAGACCGTCAAACACCGCAAATGATTAAACGCCTTGTTGCGTCTGTTGTTCTTCTTATTCCGCTTATGTATGTTTCTATGGGTCATATGATGTGGGGTTGGCGTGTGCCTGAATTTTTAAACGGTAATCATCTTGGTATTGCTTTGTTTGAATTTATTTTTACTGTTGCCGTTATGGTTATTAATCAGCACTTTTTTGTCAGCGGATTCAAAGGCGTAATTCATAAAGCGCCTAATATGGATACTCTTGTGGCTCTCGGTTCAGGTGCTGCATTTGTTTACAGCACTGTTATTATGTTTTTAATGACCGTTGAAATTAAAAACGGCAATACAGCCGCCGCTCATGAATACATGCATGATTTGTATTTTGAGTCTGCTGCTATGATTTTGGCTCTTATAACCGTTGGTAAAACATTAGAGGCTTATTCAAAAGGAAAAACAACAAACGCCCTTAAAAGTCTTATGGATTTATCACCAAAAACTGCCGTTGTGTTAAAAAACGGCGTTGAAACAACCGTTCCTGTAGAAGAAGTTGCCTTTGGCGATATTATTGTTGTAAAAGCAGGCAGCAGCATTCCTGTTGATGCAAAAATCATCAGCGGTGATTGCTCGGTAGATGAGTCCGCTTTAACAGGTGAAAGCATTCCTGTTGATAAAACCGTAGGTGATAAAGTTTCTGCCGGTACAGTCAATTTAACGGGTTATGCTCAGTGCCGTGCCGTGTCTGTCGGCGAGGATACCGATTTATCTAAAATCATTAAAATGGTTGCAGACGCTTCAGCAACTAAAGCTCCAATCGCAAAAATTGCCGATAAAGTATCAGGTGTGTTTGTTCCTGTTGTTGTTTCAATAGCGCTGGTAACTTTTGTTGCTTGGCTTGTTTCAGGCTCAACCGTCGGCTTTGCACTTGCTCGTTCCATTTCTGTTCTAGTAATCAGCTGTCCCTGTGCTTTAGGCTTGGCAACGCCGGTTGCAATTATGGTTGGTAGCGGCAAAGGAGCTAAAAACGGCATTTTGTTTAAAACTGCCGAAAGTCTGGAAATTACGGGTAAATCTCAAATTGTTTGCTTTGATAAAACCGGTACCGTTACAAACGGTAATCCTGTTGTAACCGATGTTGTTGCAGATGATGTTGAAAAACTTTTGCATTTTGCTTATTCGGTAGAGGCTAAAAGCGAACACCCCTTGTCTAAAGCCGTAAATAATTATTGTAAAGAAAAAGGTGTAAACCTTGTTGATACTTTAAATTATAAAACGGTTCCGGGTGGGGGAGTTACAGCCGAAATTAACGGCAAAACTGCCGTTGCAGGCAATATAGAACTTGTTTCAAAATATGCGGATATAGAAAATAAATTCATTTCAAATGCCGAAACACTTGCGCAAAACGGCAAAACTCCGTTGTTTTTTGCATATGGCGGCGATTTTCTTGGTATTATTGCCGTTGCCGATACTGTTAGGGAAGACAGTGTTGCCGCAGTTAATATGCTCAAAAATTCCGGTGTTTCCGTTGTAATGATTACAGGCGATAACAATAATACCGCCGCCGCAGTTGCAAAACAGGTAGGTATAGATAATATTATTTCAAAGGTTTTACCTGGCGAAAAACAGGAAAAAGTTGCCGCACTTCAAAAATTCGGTTCTGTTGCCATGGTTGGCGACGGTATTAATGACGCACCTGCCTTAACTGCCGCAGATACGGGCATTGCAATAGGCGCAGGAACAGATGTTGCCATAGATGCCGCTGATGTTGTGCTTATTAAAAGCAGTCCTCTTGATGTGGCAAAAGCAATTAATCTTTCACGCCGTGTGCTGCTAAATATAAAAGAAAATCTGTTTTGGGCATTTATTTATAATGTTATCGGCATTCCTGTTGCCGCAGGTGTGCTTTATCCGGCGTTTGGCTTAACGTTAAATCCAATGATTGCCGCCGCCGCAATGAGCCTTTCAAGCTTTTGTGTTGTTATGAACGCTTTAAGGCTGAATATTGTTAATATTAACAAAATTACAAACAGTAATAAGAAAGGAATTAAAATAGATATGAGCATTTTTAACAAATCTAAAAACAATAAACCCTATGTGGAAATAGAGGGCATGATGTGCTCAAATTGCGAACATCATGTTACACAGGCACTTGCTGAAATAGGATTGGATGTAACGGCAAACCATTCAGAAAATAAAGCCTATATTAACAGCGGCAATATTGATGAGGAAAAAATTAAATCTGCCGTAACTTCCGCAGGTTATAAATTTATAAAGGTTGTAAAATAATCCTCTAAGCCTCCCTTGTATCCGATTTACGCCTCCCTATTTAGCCTCCCTTGTTAAAAGGAGGTGGCAACACGCAGTGTTGACGGAGGGATTCCTGTGAGATGTGCGTTATTTAATTGAATCCCCCCTGTTTTTGCAAGCAAAAACTTTCCCCCCTTTAACAAGGGGGGCGTAGATGTTTTTACAGAAAGGTATAAAATGTATAAACATAATCCAAACTTAACTAAAAATGCCAAAAAATTAAGAAAAAATATGACAAAAGAAGAGCGTCATTTATGGTATGATTTTTTAAGAGATTACCCAATAAGATTTTTAAGACAAAAAGTAATTGAAAATTATATTGCTGATTTTTATTGTGCTAAAGCTAAATTAGTAATAGAAATTGACGGTACGCAGCACTTTGAAAATGACGGTTTGCTTAAAGACAAAATAAGAACTGAACATTTAGAAAAATATAATTTGCAGGTTTTGAGAATACCAAATAATGAAATTAACAATAACTTTGAGGGAGTTTGTGAATATATAGATTATATCGTAAAAGGTAGGATTAATTGATTTAGTCCACCTTATTTAGCCCCCCTTGTCAAAGGGGGGATGTCATCGAAGATGACAGGGGGGATTCTCATAACTACGCCCCTTTGTTTTCGGTTTACGCCCCCCTTGTTAAAGGGGGGTGGGTTGCGAAGCAACTCGGGGGGATTCATCATCCTCAACTTTTTTAACAAATTGTAAATTTTTTCCTGCTTTTTTCCAAATTTTATATTGACATATGCACTATATTATAATATACTTATTTTGTAAAATTATGTCGGCTCGTCCGAACGTTTATTAGAGGTGAATGATTTATGGTAAAAAAATCAAAAAAACTACTCTCTGTTTTGCTTTCAGTGCTTATGGCAGTGTCTTGCTTTGCATTGCCTTTCAGCATCAATGCGGCTGATGCAGTAGCATATGAAGACGAAAACTCTGTTACAGGCTATGTAACAACAGACCCAATTATTTATGTTCATGGCACATTTAACGGAACTTTACATGACATTACAGATGTTCATCAGTATGACTATATGATGAATGGCTCTGTTATTGCAGACGGTTCATATGCAGGTGAATGTAAAACAAAAGTAACTGTATCTGAAAAAACAATTTCAAGCGTTACTGCTGTCGGCGTTGATGGTGCAAATGTTTACGTTGAAAATGGTCTCTTAAAGGGCAACCTTGGTTCTGCTTATTCAGTTGACCCGTCCGATAACAGTAAATCTGTAACGTTAAAGTTTACGTTTAGTGATGGTATATTTGAATATCACAAGTTACCTGTTATAGCTAACCCTGTTGCCACTCATGTTGCCGCTTCTACTTTTAATGTTAAGTATATGTCTGGCTCTAAAAAGCGTGCTGTTCCGATTTTTGTTTTGGCTAACGGCTCTTATGGCTCACTCACCGGTGGTTCATCTGAATCCACAAGCGGTATTACTGTTAAAGGAAATCTTTCAGGAAATCAAAATTTTGCACAAATGTATTCACCGTTTAGTTCAACATTTGATGTTTGGGAAGCCGGAGATTATAAATTCGCTATTGACTCAATGTCAGAAGGTGGTCCAAGCGTTGCCTTTAATAAAGTTGCCGGTTATTATTCTTCTTATGCATATAACATGAGTGGTTCTAAATCTGTTATTATGACAGTTAATTCACCAACAGCTGTTTATTATTTAGACAGAAGTTCAGGTAATAACTATGGTGTAGACCATTCAGCAAATTCCGATACATACAAATTGAATATTGATACAAGCAGTTTGTACTTTAATGAGAGTTTGTACAACAGTAAGTGGGACATTAATTCAACCGGTTGCGGCAATAGTATGAGTTCTGCAGGTGACGGTAATTTAACTTGCGGTGCATTAACTCCTAATGCTCTTGATGTACGTACGGAAACAAAAGGTACTACTGTTTTAAACGGTACGATTTCAGGAACCGGTGAAAAAAATTATTCCTACGAGGAACATTATCAAAGTAATGAACTTGATAAACAGTACATTACTACCAAAGTAATTACAAATATTAAAGTTGTATTTACTAATAAAGACGCAGACGGTGAGCGTACTGCTTATAATAATTGTATTGGTGAAAAACTTAAAGCAAGTGATTATACACCTGATACTTGGAAAACATATCAAGAAGCACTTCTTAATATGGAAGAATGGTTAAATGACAATATTGATACATCAAGCGGTTCTGCTCTCAAAACAGCTCTTGACAATGCTAAAAACGGACTTGAAAAAAGAGCAACAGACTTAAGTGCTTTCAATAAAGTACGTGAAATCATCACTTCATCAACATTTGACTCAAGTGTTTATACAACAGAGGCACAGCAAAAAATTAATGAAGTTTTATCAAACATGAATGCTTGCCTTGACAGTAACGGAAATGCATTAATTTCTGTTAGTCAAAATTATATTAATAATTTGATAACTGAAGCCTTAACCTATATTAATGTTAAAGCTGAAGATGAAAATACAAATACAAACACAAATCTTCAAAATCAAAAATTCACTTTAAAAGTTAATTCAACTGTAGACGGTGTTGCCGCTACAGCTTCAAAATCTTACGCATTTGGTAAGGTTGCAAATATTAACGATGTGTTTGATTTACAGGGTTATATAAATGATTCACACACTGTAAGCTGCTCAGTATCCGCTGGCTCTGCAAGCGGTGCTAAAGATGTTGTTATTGATTTAAACAAGTTTGATAAAACATTCTTTATGCAGCAAGATATAACCGTTACTCTTGATATTAAAACAAAGGCTGCGGGCGTTGTAATTATTCAAGGTTATGACGGCTCTGTAATTACTTCTTATACAGGCACAGCAGTTCTTAGCGAAGACGGTAAAACATTAACCGTTAACGGCGAAACTGTTTCTCCTGTAGAAAACCCAACATACACATTTACAAAGTGGGTTAAAGTTAATTCTACAGACGGCACTGTTGTTTACAAGCAGGTTGGTTCAAGAATCAGCCAAGCAAATAACATTACTGTTATTGACGGCTCAATCAGCAACACACCTGAATCTCTTAACGCAGGCTACACAATTAATTACACAGGTTCAGATACATTCCTTGCTTGGGTTAAAATTGTTGGTGATGTAACAGTTATTGATTCTTACCAATCAACAGACCTTGTTCGTTATACTTCAACAGAAGATTCTGTAACTTACAAAGCAATTACAACAGCAAATCTTGAATTATTAAGTGCAGATATTCAACAAACAATTAAAGACAAAGCTCCTGCTACATACAGCACAGGCTATGTTGCAAATGATAAGTTTGTAATTTCAGGCGAATTTACAAACACAGGTATTGATACAAGCAAATACACAATCACAAGCGTTGGTGTTGTTATTTCCAAAACTAATACAGAACCAACAAAGGGCGGCAGTGCTTGTGCGGCATTTGAAGTTAAAAATTATTCTTCAAGCGGCACATTTACAGCTTCAGTAAAATCAAGCGTTTCTACACTGTACGGCAGAACATATGTTGCTTATACAGAAAATGTAGAGGGCGTTGGTGAAGTAACAAGAATTGCTTACGGTCCTGTATGCACAATTAAAAAGTAAGCAATAGTGGAGGAAAGATAGATGAAAAGAACTTATAAAACACCGGAAATTGAAGTGGAAAAGTTTTCAATTGTTAACATTGCAACAACAAGCGGCGATGTTAACCCTGATAATGGTTTTGAATTTGATGCGCTTATTTTGGATGACGAAACCGATTCTTCAATTTTCTAAAATCACACTAATAAACAAAAAACAGTAGGCTCTGCCTACTGTTTTTTTATGCCAATGTTTGCTGATTTAGTTCCCCTTGTCAAAGAACCCATTTAAGTCCCCCTTGTCAAAGGGGGATGTCATCGAAGATGACAGGGGGATTCAATTAAATAACGCACGTCTAACAAGAATCCCTCCGTCAACACTGCGTGTTGCCATCTCCCTTTAACAAGGGAGGCGAAAATGTAAAAAAAATTAGTCCCCCTTGTCAAAGGGGGATGTCATCGAAGATGACAGGGGGATTCAATATAAAAGGATTGATTAACTTATAAAATCAACAAACTTTTGTCAACCGTAGAAATATTTTCACATCCGTTTTCTTTAACTACGCACACATCTTCAATTCTTATTCCAAATTTATTTGGCAAATAAATTCCCGGCTCAACGGAAGTAACATTATTAATTTTATAAACATCATTGCTCCTCGGCGAAGCGTTGTATCCCTCGTGAATATCCAAGCCCACTCCATGACCTAAAGAATGTCTAAAATACTTGCCCATATTCTTTTCTTCAAGCACGTTGTACGCCGCTTGGTAAACATCTGCACATTTAACTCCTGCTTTTAATGCATTAATGCCTGCAAGCTGTGCACTTAAAACCAAATCGTACATCTCTTTCATTTCGTCTGTGGCAAATTCAACGGCAACCGTTCTTGTCATATCAGAGTGATAGCCTTTATAAGTTGCTCCAAAATCAAACAGTACAAAATCTCCCTTTTGAATTATTTTTTCACTTGGCACACCGTGCGGTAATGAGGTATGAGCGCCGGTAAGCAAAATTGTGTCAAAGGAAACGCCGTCAGAGCCGTTTTTTGCCATAATATAATCAAATTCAGCCTGCAGTTCTTTTTCGCTTTTACCGGCTTTAACACTGTTTAATAATTCAATAAAACTTTTTTCTGCAATTTCATTTGCTTTTTTCATTAAAGTAATTTCATCATTTGTTTTTATGTTGCGAATTTCTGTCATCATATTGTTAATACCCACAAATTCGCAGTTTGTTGCATTTTTATACAGTTCATATGCTTTAAGTGTAATTGTTTCATTTTCAAAAGCTATTTTGCCTACGTTATGTTTACTGCAAAGCTCTTTTATTTCATCACTGAACCTTGTTTTAATTTCAACAACTTTTAAACCTGTGTTTTTTGAGTGGTTTTCGGCAGTTTCTGTGTACCTTGAATCAACTATGTGATAACCTGTACCGTCTTTTAGTAAAAAAACAACGCCTTCACTTGGTGAAAAACCGCAAAAATAGTGCATATTGCTCTCATTTAAAAGCAATAAAGCATCGGCACCCGTATTTTTTAAAATTTCCAAATATTTTGTATTCATATAATCACCCTAAAATATTATAAAATTATATTTAAATTCTGTCAATTTATTGACATTGTTTTTTTGATATGATACCTTTAATGTATAAATATTGAGAGGTAAATATATGGAAAAATATTTAATTAATCCAAATCAAAAAATAAGCAAAATTAATAAAGATATTTACGGTCATTTCTCCGAGCATTTGGGCAGATGTATTTATAACGGCATTTTTGTCGGCGAGGATTCCGATATTCCAAATGTAAACGGCATGCGCTGTGATGTTGTAAACGCACTTAAAGAAATGGGAATACCTGTTCTTCGTTGGCCGGGCGGTTGTTTTGCAGATGAATATCATTGGAAGGACGGTATTGGTCCTAAAGAAAGCAGAAAGAAAATGATTAATACACATTGGGGCGGAGTTGTTGAAGACAATTCTTTTGGCACTCATGAATATTTTGAACTTTGTCGTCAGCTTGGTTGTGATGCATATATTAACGGCAATGTTGGTTCAGGTACAGTTAATGAAATGAATGAATGGGTTGAATATATGACCTTTGACGGCGTTTCCCCAATGGCTGAACTTCGCAAGAAAAACGGCAGTGAAAAGCCCTGGAAAGTTAAATATTTCGGCGTTGGTAACGAGTCTTGGGGTTGTGGCGGTCATATGGACCCTGAATTTTACGGCTGCCTTTATAAGCAATATAATACATATGTTCGTGATTATGACGGCAACAATAAAATCAGCCGTATTGCCTGCGGACCTAACAGCGGCGATTATCACTGGACAAAGGTTGTTATGGATAAGGTAAAGCATCAGGCACAAGGCATTTCGCTTCATTATTATACATTGCCCGGTGATTCTTGGGATAACAAAGGTTCTTCAACCGAATTTGACACTAAAGAATACTATAAAACAGTTACTAAAGCTTATAAAATGGAAGAGCTTATAACAAATCATTTGGCAATGATGGATAGCGTTAATCCTGAAAAGTGGGTTAAACTTGTTATTGATGAATGGGGTACATGGTACGAAGTTGAACCCGGCACAAATCCCGGATTTTTATATCAACAAAACACAATGCGTGATGCCATTGTTGCAGGCTTAACGCTTAATGTTTTCAATAAGCACGCCGACAGAATTATGATGGCCAATATTGCCCAAACGGTTAATGTTTTGCAGGCTGTAATTTTAACAGAGGGCAATAAAATGGTTTTAACACCAACTTATCACGTATTTAAAATGTACAAAGAACATCAAAATAACACGTTAATCGGTTCTTATTTAACATCCGATACTGTTGAATCAAAAGAAGCCGGCAGAAGCTGTCCTCAGCTTATTGAATCAGCATCTATTGATGAAAACGGTGTAATTTATTCAACTATTACAAATGTTTCTGCTACCAAAAAATCAAAAATTAAATGCCAGGTTGCCGATACAAAGGTTAATAATATTACCGCTGAAATTATTACCGGCGACATTCACGATAAAAATGATTTTAAAAACGGAAATGTTGTTGAAATCAAAAAATTTACCGATTTCAGAAAAATATCAGACGGTTTTGTGGCAGATATTCCGCCTTGTTCTGTTGTAAAATTTGTAATTGAATAATGAATTATATTTGCAAAAAATGCCTTCTCCTTGAAGCAGGGGAGAAGGCTTCTTATAACACTGTTAAAGAGTATTTGGCTAATTTAAACGGTGATTTAAAAGTTAATGATGATGAATATTTAAGGCGGCTTGAATTGTGCAAAGCCTGTAATGATTTAATTGCCGGTATGTGCCTTAAATGCGGCTGTTATGTTGAAATTAGGGCAGCATTAAAATCAAAATCTTGCCCAAGTGAAAACAGTAAATGGTAAACACTTCTTTAGAAGTGTTTATTTTTTTGCGAATTTGCACATTATTAAATTATGAAAAAGTATTTAAATTTATTATGTGTGGAGCCTGAAAAAATCAAAACACCTATTATAATATTGTGTGCGGCGTCTTTGATTTCATATGTTTTTTCCTTATTTGGTATTAAGTTTATAAAATCAGCTTTTTTTATTGTTGCAGCATGTGTGTTTGCTTACGTTTTTATTAAAAACATAAAAAAGTTTAAATATATGTTCTTTTTCCTAATTTTACTTTTTATTTTATATTTGAGCTTTAAAAATAAAATCATTTATGCACTTAATGATTTAGTAAATCATTCAAGCATAAAATTTGCTTTAACCGATTATATATTTAAAACCTTCGGCATATATGATTTTAATGATTTGTTTCTTTATAAATCACCGGGCGGTGCAATATACAACGGTAATGTAATAGTAACAGGCGCCGCAAATATTTTTAAAATAAATCCTCAATATGAAAATATTTCAAAGTATTTAACATTTCAATATTTTCTACTTTTTTCGTCGCTGTCATTATGTACATTGTTATTTATAAAACAACGAAATATTACGCTTTGTCTTATTATGGCAACATCATTTTTAACAGGCAATATAACACCTATATTAGTTTATTTATTGTTTACGCAACCAATAAATTATTTAATATTAATGCTTTTTGGCTGTGCTTTAAATTTATCTGCTGTTATTTTAAATGTAAAAATCGGTTTTGTAAATAATCCTTCAATTTTTGAATTATTAATTTTAAATGAAAGTAAAATTTATTCATTTCTTGTTTGTCTTCTTGTTTATTGCATATCTTTATATGTGTTTTTTGTTGTAAATAAACATAAATTGTGATAATATCACTTTGGTGATATTATGGATGTCAGGCAAAACTTGTTTGAAAACCAAGATTTAAAATATCTTGATTTTCATGCAAAATTAGTACCTAATGTGGATAAAAACAGAATTATTGGTGTTAGTATACCTGTTTTACGAAAAATTGGTAAAAATTTGGATTCAAATGATTTTGGTTGGTATTACTATGAGGAATTAATGCTTCACGGTTTTTATATAGGTTATTCAAAGCTTAATTTTAATGAAAAACTTATTTTGTTAGATGAGTTTGTACCGAGAATTAACAGTTGGGGAATATGCGATTGCGTTTGTTCTACATTAAAGTTTGTTTTAAATAAACAACAGGATTTTCTTATTTATCTCAGTAAATTTATGAACAGCGAAAATGAATATGAACTTCGCTTTGTTGTTGTAATGCTTATGGATTATTTTATAGATGATAATTATGTTGACTTTTGTGTTGATTATTTTTCTAATATTTTGAGCGATTATTATTATGTAAACATGGCGGTTGCTTGGGCGTTATCCGTTGTGTTTGTAAAGTATCCTCAAAAGGTTATCAAAATTCTTGAAAGCAAATGCCTTTCAAAATTTGTGCAAAATAGAACTATATCAAAAATTTGCGACAGTTATCGTGTTTCAAAAGAAGATAAAGAAAAAATTAAAATGTATAAAATAAATTGAAAAACGGTGCGATTAAATCGCACCGTTTTTCTTTTATTCACTTAGTTTTTTTACTAACATTCTTGAAACTTTATAAACATCTCCACAGCCAAGTGTAATTACCAAATCGCCGTTTTCACAATGCTTTGCAAGGTAATCGGCAATATCTTCTAATTTATCAATTTGAATTGCGCCGGGTATTTTATCACTTAAATCTGTTGCTTTAATGCCGGTTGTGTTAATTTCTCTGCTTCCCATAATTTCTGAAATAACGCATTTGTCTGCTTTTTGTAAGACTTCTGCAAATTCGTTAAGAAATTTTTCAGTTCTCGTAAATGTAAACGGTTGGTGAACTGCCCAAACACGTTTATAACCCATTTTTTTTGCAGCATCAAGCGTAACACTGATTTCTTTTGGATGGTGTGCATAGTCATCTGCAATCGTTATGCCTTTATATGTTCCTTTTAATTCGAAACGGCGTCCTGCACCGTGAAATTCTTTAAGGCCTTTGCATATTTTATTTATTTCTCCACCACTTAAATATGCTGCAATAAAAGCTGCTAAAGAATTTAAAACATTATGTTCACCGGGTACGGAAAGTTCAATATGGGTAATAAATTCGTCATTGTGATAAATATCATATTCAATGTGAAAACCGCCGGGAACATTAATGTTTTTGGCAATCCATTCGTTTTCTTCTTTTGTTCCGAAGGAAACAAGTTTTTTGCCTTTTATTCCTTGTAACATATCAACAGTATTTTTGTCATCGCCGTTATAAATGATTGTTTTTGTCGTATTATCGCAAAATTTTCTGAATGATTTTTTAATATTGTTTAAATTTTTGAAAAAGTCAAGGTGGTCTTCATCAATGTTCAAAACAACTGCCATATCTGCATTCATATGGTGAAAAGTATTATTAAATTCGCAGGATTCGCAAACAAAGTTTTGACTGTGTCCATATCTTCCGTAAGCATCGATTATAGGCAGCTTTCCACCGATTACTGCACTTGGGTCAAGACCGGCTTCAAGTAACGCTTGAGTAGTCATTGAAGATGTTGTGGTTTTTCCGTGGGTACCGCATATACCTATGCAATTTGAAAAAATTCTGCTGACTGCGCCTAATAATTCCGCACGTTCAAATGTGGGGAAATTCATTTTTGCAAATTCAAGTTCTTCGTTTCCTGCAAGAATAGCATTTGTGTAAATTACAACATCGGTATTTTTAGCAATATTTTCCTTTTTTTGCCCTAAAAAAACTTTTGCACCTTCGTTCTCAATGCGTCTGAAGGTCTCCGTGTCGTTATTATCAGAGCCGGTAACATTATATCCGAGTGAAATAAAAATTTCTGCAAGTGGGCACATTCCGGCACCGCCGATGCCTATAAAGTGTAAATTTTTTGATTTTTTTAATAATTCATCTATATTTGTCAAGAGTTAAGCCTCCAAAATTTTTCTTTATTTTATTATACAACTTTTGTTCGTAAAAATAAACACCCAAGTTTAGAACAACAAAAATTTTTACGCATATTATGAAATTAACAGGGGTGTTATTATGAAATTTAGTACATTTGCAATACCTTATGCAGATGATTTAAGAATGAAATATGTTTGCGATTATTTAACAAACAATAATTATACTTACAGTGATGAAGTAAAAAGTGTCGATTTTGTTATTTTACCTGTTTTAACAAAACATTATATGTTTGAAAATTTAGATGAAAAAGTCATTTTTCATGGTATGTCAAAAATAAACAAAGGTTTCAATTATTTTGAAAATGAAAATTATGTTTTAAAAAACGCTATTTTAACTGCTGAAGGTGCAGTTACTTTGCTTGAAGAAGAAACTGATTTTTCACTTTCAAATTCAAAAATTTTAATTTTAGGATATGGACGTATTGGAAAAGCACTTCATAAAATACTAAACGGTTACGGTGCAGATGTTACAATTTGTTCAAGAAGTAACAAATCAAAAACAGAGGCTGTTTTTAACAAAGCAAAGCATATATATTTTGACGATTTAAAAAGTAAATCAAACTATGATTTTGTTATTAATACAGTACCGCATATAGTTTTAACAAAACAAGAATTAAAGGCGTTGAACAAAAATACAATAATACTTGATTTGGCATCTTTTCCCGGCGGAGTTGATACTTTGGTTGCCGACAGTTTAGGAATTAAAGTTTTTAGCGGAAAAGGTATGCCGTCAAAATACACGGCAAAAACCGCAGGATATATTATCGGCGAAACGGTTCAAGAATTAATAGAGGAGGGAATATAATGAAATTAGGCTATGCTTTAACCGGCTCATTTTGTACATTTTCTAAATCAATTAACGCTTTAAAAGACCTTGTATTAAACGGATATGATGTATACCCGATTATGAGCGAAAATGCATATAATACAGATACCAGATTTGGTGATGCAAAGGATTTTCAAAATGAAATAATTTCTATTACAGGTCATTCAATTATTCATAAAATAGAACAGGCAGAACCAATCGGTCCGCAAAAAATGCTTGATATTTTGTGCATAGTTCCTTGTACGGGGAACACTCTTGCCAAGCTTTCAAACGGTATTGCAGACACAGCGGTTACTATGGCTGCTAAAAGCCATTTGCGTAATTCAAGACCCGTTATTTTAGGCGTTTCAACTAATGATGCTTTGGGTGCTGCGGCTAAAAATATCGGCTTATTGATAAATAGTAAAAATTATTATTTTGTTCCGTTCGGCATGGATGATTGCGTTCATAAAACAAAATCAATGGTATGTGATTTTTCACTTGTAACCGATACGGTAAATAAAGTTGCAAACGGTGAAGAAATTTTGAAAAAAATCTTCTAAAATTGTTGACTTTTGTATATATTTTGTTATATTAATTCTGTTAATAATTTTTATTAATAGTCGGGTTACAAAGAGGAAGTGCATAATTGGAAAAAATTATTGATCTTAAGGATATAACCGTTAAGTACGGTGATAATGTTGTATTAGATAAACTGAATTTATCAATTAATGAAAAAGAGTTTATAACGCTGTTAGGTTCATCAGGTTGCGGAAAAACCACAACCCTTCGTTGCATTGCCGGATTTATTGAGCCGGATGATGGAGAAGTGGTTTTTGAAGGTAAGGTTATTAATAATCTGCCGCCTCATAAACGCAAGGTTAACACAATCTTTCAGCGCTATGCTCTTTTTTCTCATTTAAACGTATATGAAAATATTGCTTTTGGTCCTGAATTGCAAAAAATGCCCAAAAATGAAATAAGAAAAACAGTTGCAGAAATGTTGGAACTTGTTAACTTAAAAGGCTTTGAAAAAAGAACTGTAGACAGCTTATCCGGCGGTCAGCAACAGCGAGTTGCCATTGCCCGTGCTTTGGCAAATAAGCCACATGTTCTTTTATTGGATGAACCTTTAGGCGCATTAGACCTTAAATTGCGTAAAGATATGCAAAAAGAGTTAAAAATAATTCAAAAAAGGCTTGGCATTACCTTTATATATGTTACTCACGACCAGGAGGAAGCTCTTTCAATGAGCGATCGTGTTGTTGTTATGGACAAGGGTAAAATTCAACAAATAGGAACTCCTGAAGATATTTATAACGAACCTGTTAATGCATTTGTTGCCGATTTTATCGGTGAATCTAATATTGTTGACGCTGTAATGATTAAAGATTATCTTGTTAGCTTTGCAGGAGTAACTTTTGAATGTCTTGACAAAGGATTTGAGCCAAACGAATTAACGGAAGCGGTTATCAGACCTGAAGATATTACTTTTTGTGAAATCGGAAAGAAAGACTCATTAACAGGTGTTATTACGGATGTTGTATTTAAGGGTACTTTTTTTGAAACATTTGTTGACGTTAACGGCTTTATTTGGATGGTTCAAACTACAGAATATCATCCTGTCGGCGAAACAGTTGCAATGTATATTGATGCTGATTCAATTCACGTTATGAAAAGAAGCGAATACAGTGGAGAGTTTGGCGATTATTCAAACTTTTCAGATGAATTTGACCATATTAATGATGCTGATTATGATTGGGAGGCTGAAAATGAAAAGTAAGTTTTCTCAAAAATTGCTTGATAAGCCTTACTTAATTTGGGCAATTCTTTTTATTATTGCGCCTCTGATTATGGTTTTGTATTATTCCTTAACAGATGCCACAGGAGCATTCACTTTTAAGAATTTTACTGCATTACCTGATTTTACGGCAACAATTTTATTGTCTGTATTATATGGAGTTGTTGCAACTGTCATATGTTTGCTGGTCGGTTACCCTTTTGCCTACTTTTTAACAAAATTGCATCTCAACACTCAAAAAATCTTTTTTCTTCTTGTAATGATTCCTATGTGGATGAATTTTTTAATAAGAACATATTCTTGGATGACAATTTTGGGTGATACAGGTATTATTAACAGTTTTTTAAATCTTATTGGCTTACCTTCGCTAAAACTTATAAATACAGGCGGAGCTGTTATTTTAGGCATGGTTTATAATTTTTTACCATATATGATTTTGCCGATTTATTCAATTCTTAACAAAATGGATCGTTCACTTGTTGAGGCAGCACAAGATTTAGGTTCAAGCAAGGCGCAGGTTTTCAGAAAAGTTGTTATGCCTTTGTCTTTACCTGGTGTTATCAGCGGAATAACAATGGTTTTTGTTCCTTGTGTTTCAACATTTTACATTACACAAAAATTAGGCGGCGGTCAAATTGTTTTAATCGGCGATGTTATTGAAACTCAGTTTCAAAGTGCCAACAATTACAATTTGGGAGCAAGTCTTTCATTTGTTCTGATGATATTAATTTTAATTTGTCTTGGTATTATGAATTACTTTGGTGCAGATGACGATAGTGAGGGAGGAGTAGTAATATGAAAAAGAAAAAACTTTCTCCGGGTGCTAAAATTTATATGCTTTTAATTTTTATATTTCTTTATGCACCTATCGTTGTTATGGCTATGTTTTCATTTAATGAATCTTCAAGCACTTATGTTTTTACCGGGTTTTCTACAAAATGGTGGAATGAAATGTTTCACAATTCATCTTCTATGAATGCTTTAAAAAACACTTTAATTCTTGCTGTTGTTTCATCAATTTTAGCAACATTATTGGGCACAGCCGCTGCTGTCGGTATTTTTAACGGTAAAAATAAAATATATAAAAATACACTAATGACCGTAACAAATGTACCGATGATGAATCCTGAAATAGTAACCGGTATATCTATGATGCTTTTGTTTGTTTTTGCAGGAACTCTTATTAACAAATCAAATGTTTTAGGCTTTGGAACTTTATTAATTGCTCACATTACTTTTTGTTTACCTTACGTAATTTTAAATGTACTACCCAAATTAAAACAGTTTGATTATAATGTTTATGAAGCAGCTGTTGATTTAGGATGTAAGCCTGTTCACGCCTTTTTCAAGGTGGTTTTCCCAAACATCACAAGCGGAATATTTACAGGTCTTATTATGAGCTTTACGCTTTCTCTTGATGATTTTATAATTTCTTATTTTACTAACGGTCCGAGCTTCCAAACCTTGCCAATTTATATTTTTTCAATGACTAAAAAGCGTGTTAAACCAGATATGTATGCACTTTCAACATTAATTTTTGTTGTAATATTGGTTTTATTGGTGTCAATGAATCTTCTTCAGTTTAGGGCAGAAAAAAAGAACAGGAGTGAGCATAAATGAAAAAGATATTAATTTTTTTATTAACATTTGTTTTAATTATTGCTCCAATCTCTTTAGTTGCTTATGCCGATGATGAAGTATTCACTGATGAACAAATTGAATATTATAAGAACTTAGGACTTCAGGGAACGACAATTAACGTTTATAACTGGGGTGAATATATTTCTGACGGCGGCGACGGATCTATGGATGTTGTTTCTGAATTTGAACGACTTACAGGCGCAAAGGTTAATTACACTAATTTTGAATCAAATGAAAATATGTATTCAAAACTTGCCGGTGGCGGAGTTTCTTATGACGTTATAGTTCCAAGCGATTATATGATTTCAAGATTAGTTAATGAAGATATGTTACTTGAAATTGATTGGGACAATGTACCTAATATTAATTTAATTGATGATGAATATAAAAATTTATATTTTGACCCAGAACAAAAGTATTCTATTTGCTATAATGTAGGCACAACTGTGCTTATTTATAACACGAAACTTGTTAAAGAAAAGCCGAAAAGTTGGTCTGTTTTGTGGGATGAACAATATAAAAATCAAGTTTTAATGTTTAATAATTCCCGTGATGCCTTTGCTATTGCCCAAGCTATGTTAGGCCAAAATTTAAACACAACAAATGAACAGGACTGGCAGGATGCCGCTGAATTGCTTGCAAAGCAAAAAGATGCAGTTTCTCCTGTTTATGTTATGGATGAAGTGTTTAATTTAATGGAAAGCGGCGAATATGCTTTTGCAACTTATTACGCCGGCGATTATGTTTTAATGTGTGAAAATAATGAAGATTTGGATTATTGTTTTCCTGAAGAAGGCGTAAATATATTTTATGATGCTTTTTGCATTCCTAAATGTTCGCAAAACAAGAGAGGTGCTGAAGCGTTTATTAACTTTATGCATGAGCCTCAGGTCGCATTGGAAAATTCAGAATATATTTATTATGCGTCTCCTAATATAAGTGTGCGTAGTAACGATGAAAGTTCATTATATAAGAATGGAGCCGTATATCCCGAAATTACGCCTTATGGCCAGTATTTTGATAATTTGCCGCAAAATATTTTGGAGTTGCAGTCTAATTTGTGGACTAAAGTTAAAAGTGGAAATTTATCAAATGAAAGTGAATCACAAAAAAGAAAAATATATACAGAATCCGCCGTATTGGGCGGTGTAATTATAATTTTTGTTGTATCAAAAATTATTAGTAACGTAAAAAAAAGAAAAATAGAGGATTTAAGTGATTTATATGATTAAATGTATTATTTTTGATTTAGACGGAACACTTGTTGAAACTATTGATGATTTAGGACTTGCTTGTGATTATTTACTCAAAGAAAAAGGAATTGAGCCTAAATGGACTAAAGCTGATTATAAACAATTTGTTGGAAATGGGGCAAAATTACTTGTTGAGCGAGCTTTTGAGGGTAAACTTAGCCCTGAAGAGTTAGAAAAACAATATGAATTGTTTAAGATTAAATATAATGAAATTAAACTTGATAACGCATATGCTTATGAAGGCATGAAAGATGTAGTTAATACGTTTAAACAAAATGGGTTTAAAGTAGCCGTTTGTACAAATAAACCAAATACAGCCGCTGTTGATATGGTTAAGACTCTGTATGGTGAAGATACTTTTGACTACATATTAGGCGCAACAGACGACGTTGCCAAAAAGCCAAATACAGAAATGCCGAATATTATATTAAATCATCTAAATATTAAACCAAATGATTGTGTATGGATAGGCGACAGCAGTGTAGATATTGAAACTGCAAAAAATTTAGGTTGTGAAAGTATTGCTGTTACTTGGGGATTTAGACCTTTTTCCGAGCTTTTCAAATGTTATCCGACGGTGATTGTTGATAAACCAAAAGAAATTTTAAAATTTTTTAATTTAGTTATTGACAAACAGTGATTCTTCTGTTATAATCCATATCGTTGTGAGCGAGAGTGGCGGAATCGGCAGACGCGCACGTTTGAGGGGCGTGTGGGGCGACTCGTACGGGTTCAAGTCCCGT